>AGAU01000278.1 GCA_000224765.2 SAR324 cluster bacterium JCVI-SC AAA005
CTTCCTGCGCCGGTAACAGTGGCAGTTCTAATACATTTACAGATAATGCTACCAAGAATGGAGACTTAAAGCATACTGATAAAGCAAGCAATCATTCTACAAAAATTGAAGATCCAGCGAGTTTATATTTTTCTGGAGATATATCGACTGAAGTACACCAAAGAATGGCATCTGCCTTTTCACTTATCCAGGAACGACTCGGTAAGTATCCCACTGAAGTTTATGTTTTAGGAACCAATCAAGAGGAAAAAGATAACTTAGCGAGTGTGTATTGCCAGAACAGAGAAAATGCTGGAGATATAGGACTCAAGAACGAATATAAAAATAAACAAGATTGCCTGAGTTTCATAAATAGACCTGATCATGGTTTTGGTCATTACTTAGAAAAAGGGCTGGAGGCAGAAGCGAGAGGTGCCGAATGTACAATTGGAGCCGGTCACAATGGTCAGATCCAGATGAATTTTCATCTGCTAGTATGGTCAAAACCAATGGGATATAATGATCTTCAAAGTCCTGGATACAATTGTGAATTTAGCCTTGTTTTCCATGAATATTGGCACGTATTCCAGATTGCACACACGGACCCTTTTATTTGCCAGGGGGAAGGAACTGAAAAGAATTGTCGATTTGATGGGCAGTTACAGGAAAAGCTGTTAGGGGGTGTTTGGCTTCAAGAAGGGACAGCCGTTTATCGCCAACATACTTTCCAAGAGGAACAGTTCAAGATTGGAAATATGCAAAAATCAGATACAACATTGGCGCAAGTACTACACAACAAATATATTTCTGGGCAGCAAGCTATGAAAGAATGTCCGAGCATTTCATTGGAAAATATCAGCTACTCTGATCCCTGCAGTCAGGCAGCATACGATTGGGGAGCATGGGCAGCAGCGTACTTAGCATATAAAGTAGGAGATCCTTACATATTTGAAAACAAGTACTATCCAACACTTAAGTTAACTAAAGATGAGATTTTGGCATTTGAAAGCACATTTGGATATTCTCGCCAGGAGTTTTTTGAAGAATTTAATGCATGGATATACTCCCCTGAAAATGAACGAAATAAAGTTGTTCCGATTGCTCAGGAAGGGACCGGTAGGCTGTACTATAATTTTGATTAAGAGCTAGTAGAAGACTAAGAAAATAACTTTGTATATACCCAACAGCTCTCCATCTTTTCACTTTAGTTTCTGTTAATAAGTTTAATTTCTGTTTCCGACAGCTCTCTCCTTACGCATGAAATTTCATTTGCAGATTTTACTTGAAGCGAAGATAGGCAGGTTGAGAGAATTGAGAGACTAGGCAAGAAAACAAGATGCGAACATGAAAGCCACCAAAATTGGTAGGATTTGTTTCAAAAAGATGCAAATTACAAACAGATTAAGCAGCTCTCCTAGAACCTAAGTTCTTAAGATCTGAAGAGGCGTGCCGGCTTGTATTCCAAAGTCTGGTAATTTAATCACGCACAACGAATCTGCTT
>AGAU01000277.1 GCA_000224765.2 SAR324 cluster bacterium JCVI-SC AAA005
TCTTTCAGCTGCAGATCCTTTTAGAGCCTTTAATCGCACCTCTTCAATTTCAGCGGCCTCCATGGCTTTTCTTTCGTGAATGATTTTTAGTCTCTCTATCTCAACTGCTTTTTGTACATCTAACTGCTCTCTTTCAAGCTTAGCCACTAATTGAACTTTTTTTTCTTGAGCAATCCTGAGTTTTTCTTGAGCAATCCTGAGTCTCTCAACTGCAACTTCTTTTTTAGCACCAGCATTCGACTTAATATCTTTTAAAACTATTTCTTTCTGGCTAGCAATTTTTATCCTCTCGGTGGCATGTAAAATTTGCTGCCTTTGTTCTTTAGCAATTCCTGGTATGTCAACTTTATTTTCTTGCCGCACTTTAAGTCTAACGTCCCCAGGCTCAGCAGCTTGTTGACCTTTTCCATCTTGAATAATTCTCAGTCTTTCAGCTGCAGATCCTTTTAGAGCCTTTAATCGCACCTCTTC
>AGAU01000276.1 GCA_000224765.2 SAR324 cluster bacterium JCVI-SC AAA005
TCCCTCCACTACCTGGAGTGATGAAATTTGCCTTCCTACTTTCCAAAAAGGCTCCGGAAGCACACGGTCCCTACTATAATAACGATCCAAATACGAAGAAGAAAAATCAACCAGATTGATTTTCTTTAAGGACAAAGGAGAAACCTTTCTGGTAAGAAAAAGGGTGAAATGGAATGGAGAGATTTACTAAGGCATGTGAAACATGAAATCCAGAGGTTTGACAACAGGTGCACCGTCATCTGCAGTTTCCATTATATCACTCATGAAAGACCACCACTGCTGCACCACCTCCTGCTTAGGCAATTGATCCATCTGATGCCCGTCAATCCGTCTTAAGATAGCAAAAAGAGT
>AGAU01000275.1 GCA_000224765.2 SAR324 cluster bacterium JCVI-SC AAA005
CCCCCCCTTAAGTGAATTAGGAGTGTTTTGGTGAGTCTCTGTGAAGAACAAATGACCACCGTCGGATTACTGAACCATATGAGTGATGAGTTCAACAGGCTGATTTCGGTAAATCCTACATGATTTCAGTTAACTAAACTTAAATTATCATACCACAATTGGGCTGAAGTCTAAAGACGATCTGGCCGAAGTGAAGAGTAGTTTTGAGAGGATTATGGGATGTGTTCGTGCTGGCTTTAGGGGAAAAACTGAGTTGAGAGTCTACTTGTTCAGTCTGCGTTACTGAAGGATCTGGAGTAGTTCGATTGGAAGAGATCTGAGGAAGAGCATCGTAGGTTTGCTAAACCGTATTGATTGCCCACTGTTATCAGGACCTTACTCGAAACCTGTCAGCCTGCTAGTGATCTGCCGAAGCAGGGAGCAGGCTGAATGCGGGGTGACTCTTCCTCAATTTATGAGGTGAGAGGATAAAGCTAAATACCACAACGGAAATGATGCGGATTTTTAGAGTTTACTGCTTGATTCCGCCACTGTCGTACTTGACTACGAAGAGATCAGTATCCCCAGCACTGGTGTTGCCATCGAGACCGCCATAAGTGCCCCCCGTTACATAGACATTGCCACTACTGTCGGTGGCGATACTGGACGCCCAATCACCCCAACCAGTCCCGTGTTGCTTGGTCCACTGCTTGGCTCCAGCACTGTCGTATTTGACCACGAAAAGATCATCTGACCCAGCATTGCTTCCATCAAGAGCACCATTAGTGCCCCCC
>AGAU01000274.1 GCA_000224765.2 SAR324 cluster bacterium JCVI-SC AAA005
TTGAAACTTTGATTCATCTCATTTCTGAGAGCATGTGAGCATAGAATCAACCGTCTTACCCAAGCTCCGTCCCAATAGAGCGAAGGTAAATGCAGAGGTGGAGTGGAGATCAGTGAAATAGGGGAATGTAGAGTTAGTGTCCGCTGTGGTGGCAAAGTGTCCGAAGGCAAGGAATATTAACTATTTTGATGCCTTGGAAAAGGCTAAGCTCGTTTACCCTTCGCAGTAGAAGTCTGTCGTCTAACTTGTTGTGGAGCTAGCCTGAATGTTTTTCCTTCGGGAACGTGTAGAGATTGAGCACTGGGACGGGAGTCCTGTAAAATTCACAGATGGCAGAAATGAAACGAAAGACATCTTTCATACTGGTGAGGATGTGATTCCTACTATGGTCAAGGAGCAGCGTCTATTCTTTTTGTAATGTTCGAACGGAGGAAAAGATCGGGAGTTGGAGACAATGATGACTTCTTTCAATGGCTATTTAGCCATACTCGGAGAAACCATAGTAAGATCAATCCAATATTCATTTCGGTGTTACTAAACTCCTTGCTTCATCGGACGGATTTTTACAGAGAACTTACTAATTGGGGTCTTGACGCGTCTTGAATCGCAATGACTTACAAAAAGATCATCCCCTACAACATAGTAAATTGTGTCTTGCAGGAACTCCTCTCCAATATCACAGGCTTCGTCAAAAGAGATGGCTATTGCCCAACACGGTTCATTATGACCAGTGTCAGGAGCATAGCCGGTAACCCTTCTCAGCCAAGTCCCATTTTCCACCAGCCGATGATGTAACTGTTCATCCGCCTGTTGATTCCTTTCGGTAGGTCATTTTTCGCCCGTAGTAGCGTAGCCAGAGATGATGGCGAATTCCTCAGGTTGTTCAGACCAATCAACCCCCAGATCAAGAAACGTTGACAGGTATAAGGGATTGACGGAATCCATTTCAACACCTTGAGAGGTAAGAATCACCACTTTGGGGAGGGGTTGTTCTACTCATACTCGGTTTTACTTTTTGGATCTTCTTAACCTTTTTGCTGGTTTAGGGCAAGTGTATCAAATCTGCTA
>AGAU01000273.1 GCA_000224765.2 SAR324 cluster bacterium JCVI-SC AAA005
ATCTCCTAGTTTTTGCCCAGTTCTCTCCCAATCCTGTAGAAATTTTTGAACGACTAAATCAGTCATTGGATGTTCAAAGAGTTGCCAAAGTATATTCGGTGGTACCGTCGCCACATCAGCCCCCAAGCGCGCAGCTTCCAACAAATGACCTATAACTCTCACTGAGGCTGTTAAGATTTCTGTTTCAAAGCCAAAATTGTCATATATCAGTCGAATGTCCTGAATTAACTCTATCCCATTGGCACCAACATCATCCAATCGACCAACAAATGGGCTGATAAACGTTGCACCAGCCTTGGCTGCTAGTAGGGCCTGACCAGCACTAAAACAAGCTGTTACATTCACTGCAATTCCCTTTTCGCTCAAAATCTTAGTAGCCTTTACACCTTCGGTTGTTACAGGGACTTTTACAGTTAGATTATCAGCAATCTCACTCAACCACAGTCCTTCTCTTACCATTCCCTCTGCATCAGTTGCCACAGCTTCCCCAGAAACTGGCCCATCAACAATATCACAAATTTCAGCAAGCACTTCCCTGATGGGCCGACCTGACTTAGCAACTATAGTTGGGTTGGTAGTCACACCATCAACGATACCAATATCATTCAGTTTTTTTATTTCAGTTACATCAGCAGTATCTACAAAGAATTTCATTGATTAGCCTTAAATGAAATTGAAAGTTCAAAGTGAGTCATTCTTCCTTAATTTCTTACACAACAATATTAAATCACAGTAATTATGTGTTTTCTTGCTTTCGGAAAAATTCTTAAGAAACTAAACTTTCCAATAAGCTTAGAATCTAAATTGATCTTACAGATTGTCCTTGAAGTCAAGAATCAAAAAACAATCATTATTGTAAATTCTGTAGTTTTCAGGTGACTATTGTGAAAAAAAGATTTTTATTCTTATTATCTTTTCTGCTTTTTGCAGTTAATTCCTATGGGTTCAAACAAGAAGATTTGGACAAGCTAAAAGCTATTAATCAATGCATTGATTGCAAGCTGACTGAAGCACCTCTTTTTGGTCTAGTCCTAAATGGAGCAAACCTACAAGCTGCCAAATTGGATTTTGCAAACTTAGAAAATGTTAGCTTACGTGATGCCAACTTGGGTTTTGCAAGTATGCGGGGGGCTTATTTGATTGGAGCCGACTTGGTTGGCACAAATTTAATTGACGGAGATCTCAGCGGAGCAAATTTGCAAAATGCTAATCTGACTGGATCTGTGATGCTAGGTATTGATCTGCGCGGAGCTGATCTAACAGGTACCAATCTGCAAGAGGTCAATTTGCGTAATGCTCGACTCGAAAGAGCAGTGCTGAGGGGAGCAAAATTAGACTTTGCTGATCTGATCGGTGCCAAATTCTGCAACACAATTATGCCCAACGGAGATACAGCAATTAAAGATTGTTGATACTTATTTATACTGCTAAAGCCTTCATGAAATATCCGATGGTAAGGCCCAGCTTCAGTACAAGCCAATTATGATCACTATTTTTTGGAGAGAGAATGACGAAAGCAGAAACGTATGAGAGAGCGTGGCGTTTAGGATACAAGGGGGACTTCTTTCTTGTAAATGAAATTTACCATCCTGAATATTCAGCTTTTGAAGACACTACAGAAATAAAACAAA
>AGAU01000272.1 GCA_000224765.2 SAR324 cluster bacterium JCVI-SC AAA005
AATATTATTGAATGCAACATTAAAAAGTTTCTGGTATTCTTCAAATTCAATTGTAACTAAAAGATCTTGAGCTTTTTTCGCGATAAACCCAGCATTTTCGTCAACAAATGGTAAATGAAAATCTTGTACTAATAGTAAAGTATTTTTCTCATTTATTTCTATTGCAGGTACTTCTTTTGTAATCAGCGTAAAAGGATGTCGAAAGGTAGCGCTCATTTTTGTTTACTTATCACATTACTGATGTTGTCAATTAAATTAACCATGAATTTCTCTACATCATCTAAATTACTAGTACTTTTCTCTGTTTCAATGATCATATATTCATTTATCGAACTTCGACTCCCCCCA
>AGAU01000271.1 GCA_000224765.2 SAR324 cluster bacterium JCVI-SC AAA005
CCATTGGTGAATACGCGAGATGTATGCAGACCTGGTGTGGTAATGATGAATTCTTATATTGTCACTGGATCGCGAAAAGCGAAAAAGATGTTTATCGGCAACTTGAAGAATGGAATTTTGAGGGGAGAATCGTCAATACAATGGTTCAAGAAATACATCAATTCATGTCGGGTTACAGGGAATCCGAAGAGATTTTAATGAGCTATCCTGAAGATGGAATGTATTGGTAAAAGTGGGCCCGTTTCACAATTTTGAACTTTAAGCAAAGACTGAATGCGGTAGATGAGGCGTTTTTCTGCACCTCTCACCCATTCAGGCGGCAGAAGAACCGCCCAACCTAAAAAATCCAAATCAGCATGGGTACAAGCAGGGGAATACCAGTCCATTGGTCTGCGCCCAAGGATTTGCTAAGCATTCCCCCAAATCAATATTCCCCCTCGATATTCCCCCTAGTATTTCATACGTGTTTTCATTCCCCTTTCAGTTGAAAATCTCCTCCTCCTTTCTCTCGATCTCATTGCTTGTGCTATTGCGATTCAACAAAACCCATTCACTCAGCTTTGCTGACCATTTGACATCAGGATTGGTCGGACGTTCGTGAGCCAACTTACTCGGGCGCTCCATCGCGTCAATGAGACCGATCTTGTCGTACAGGGCCAAATTGCGTTGGTAGTGATAACGCGTTTCCAGTTGATCACGAAAATCTTGTTGCCGCTCTGTAGAATCTCTTATCAACCCCTTGGCTTTTTCGCGCAACTGTTGAATCTCCAAGCGATAGGCCGGTTCTGTGCGTAACTCGAGCTCGCTCTCCGGCCAATCACCACCTGCAAAGCTGATTGGTAGCTCCAAAAGCGTTTCGGGCACCGTATGGGGCCAACATCGCAACTCTTCAAAGGATATTGAGTTTGCAGGTGTGAAACGTTGCTGAGAGCGCTTGATTCGCTTGTTAGCTGTCGTTTTGCAGTCACCATTTTCATCCACCACTGGAATCCTGCGGCGGGTCTGCGGCTGATAATCAACATTCACTCCCAGTTGCTCCGACATGCGTAGCACGCCATCAATCCAGCCTGCTGACGAGTGATCTGCATGGCTATTTTCTAGAAACAATTTCAGATGCAGCATCTCATGGAGTAGCACCGCACTGTCAGCGCAGAGGCTGTACTGCCTATTGCGGAAGCGTGCTGGGAGCTTGAAACTCAGTGGGCGACAGAGAGTGATTCTGGCCATCGGTTGGATATCACTGGAACTTGTTCTGCCGTAGGCGCACTGGCCCAACCAGCCACCAAATTGAGAGGTGTAAGTAAAAGAGACATGAGCCGGTGGAAGCTCGTCTGAAAAGAACTTTTTGTTGAAGAAGCAGTAGTCCTCATAGGCCAGAAGGCCGATGCTACCCCAACCCAGCATCATAAAAGAGCGCATCGATTCCCAATTCAGGCTGGACTGATCGGTGGGATCGTAATCAAAAGTAACCGTAAAAGACATGGTTTTACTTCAGAGAAGTTGTGTGACAAATAGCTATATGTCACAGTATTTAGAAAAGCTATTCAAGCCAAAACACTAAAACGTCTCAAACAGTCATTTGGGTGAAAAAGAATTTAGCGGCTCAAGTGTCCGCATGAGCTAGCGATCAGTAGAAGATCAGCTACTCTACACACAGTTTGATCACGCAATCAATTTCGAGAGGAAAGATGAAACACTAGAACACACTATTCAGCCGTCATGGGTTGTATGCCAATGAAGAAAAGCAGCATGTCCATGCAATGATTTCTTCGAAGTTAATCAGTGAGGTTGATCGAGTCGTTCCTAAACGACAGCGATCAGCTTTTCTGGAGAGTTTGATTAGAAGAGAACTGGAACAGCGGGACCATTAACTTTGAATTGTTTCTGGACTATCCAGAAACAAGAAACCCCTGACATCTCTGCGAGCCACGAAACTTTTAGAGATGCAGGAGCATTTTTAACAACCACCGTGGAGTGGTCATCCGGCGAGATGCGGTTTGGCACATCTGCAACAAAGTTAGCAGAACAGTGCCTGCCATACAACTGCAATTCCAATGAATTTCAGATTGCCCGACAAGCTCTACAGTGGCTGTTGCCCCTCCTAATTAACGGAGTTTTTATGGCCAATCAGCCTAAAGTTGATAATTCGCAGGTCTCACTACCCCCTAAGTTGGATTGTGATGATTTGGATCTCACTACGATAACTGGTGACCAGTTACCAGTATTGGAGCGAGGAATCCTGCCGCCCGATCTGGAAGAGTTCTTGGAACTCAATGCCAAGTCAGTTGATTTGAATTATGAGGCCGCAGTCATTGAGTTTCTGGCTAATGCCAGTGTTGCAGTTGGTGGGAATAAATCGATCAGGATTCGCTTAGACTGGTCAGAAAAAGCAATTCTTTGGCTCGCCAGTATTCGAAATTCTGGCTCGGGGAAAACCCCACTAAATCATAAGTGTGTGGGTGACCTGCTCGAAGACTATCAGAAGAGATTGCATGACCAATATGAACTGCAGAAAGCTCAGTGGCAGGCCGAGGATTTAAAATCTCCCAAGCCAACTCGTCAGTACATGAAAACAAACAGTCTCACCATCGAACAGCTATGTGCGATTCATGAGGAAAATCCTACTGGAATAGGATTGATCAGTGATGAGATTCTGGCGGTGTTGAATGGTTTGAATCAGTACAAGGGCAAAGGCAATGACCGTCAGAAAGTGTTGACTCTCTGGAATGGCCTAAGCTTTGACAATCCAACAGCGAAGTCTGATCGATATATTCCATCAGTCTTTGTCCCCATCTGTGGTGGAATTCAGGAGGGTTTACTAAAAAACATCATCAATGATGAGAATACCACCGATGGTTTGGCAGCAAGATTTTTGTTTAGTCATTTGGTCGTATCTCCTAAACCAGCCTCAGGTGAGGAAATTCAGGCGATTGATCAGCAACTGTTGAGTGCCAAAGGAAGACAGGTGATGGAATCGAGTTTCAAGCGTTTGATTGAAACTCGGGGTCAACTTCATCAAGTTCAAATGGAGCCCTCCGCCAAGAAGTGTTTGGCTGAGTTTGAATATCTTATCAAGTGTGCGGCACGCAGAGGGGATGAGCGAATCTATGCAGCCTACATGAAATTAAATACCTACCTTTATCGTATTGCATTGCTGATTCATTACATACTAGAGGATAGGCCAGATCAGGTTGAACTTGCTGAAAAAACTGCGCTGTATGCAGTGAAACTGGTGCGGTTTTTTGAAGCAAATATGCTGCGTGCATATGGAACAGTTGGGCTTAGCTCCGAAGAATTCAGCGCCAGAAGAATTTTAAGCAAGTTGCGTGAACTAGGTGGGCGAGCAAAACCCAATGAAATCAAGCAACCAATCAAAAGAACCGTCCCCTTTAAACAGGCCCGCGTTCTGATCAATAAGCTGATTGAGCGCGGATTGATAAAGGAGGAGAAGGAAGGAAAAGAGACATTCCTAGAACTGGTGAACGTGTGAATAGTTTGCTTCCAACCCAGCATTTGTGGGGCCTCACCTTGTTACCTTAAACACGAACAAGGTGAACAGGGTGAACAACCAAAACGAGTTTGTCCGCAAAGTTGTTCACTTGTGAACCACCTGTTCACCAATAGTGAATAGGTGCTAGCCCAGCAGTTGTGCGACGTTCAAGGATGTTGTTCACTTGTGAACTCTCTTTCGGTGAATATTGGAAATCTAGTTTTCAGATAATGTTAACAACTCAAAAATAGATTTGTCATGATAGAAAATGTACCCCAAAAATCACTGCTGACAGTGAAAGAATTTCAGGATCAGTCTCCTATCAACGTCAGGTGGGCAATTCAGAAACATGGTTGTCGACTTGAGGAAACAGGAGCAGTAATCCGGTACGGAAGAAAAATCCTAATTGATCCAGATGCATTTATGCGTTGGCTTATGAAACTCAATTGAAGTGCTTCTTGGTTCTAATATTGGACTAAATTTAAAAAATTAACATAATCGAAATAATTATAAATAAATCGATTAATATTTACTTACAGCCCGCAGAAACTATTGGTTAGAATCAGGAGTCTGAGCTAATGGTAGTCTTATTTCAATAGACTACGACTCGAATTTTTGAAGGACTCCCCCAGAAGATTGGCAACATCTCTTAGCTCTGTGGGCCTCAGATGCGAATAACGTTTGGTCATGGACATACTCTTATGACCAAGCAACTCCTGCATTTGCAAGATTGGAATTCCAGCTATTGCCATTCGGGAAGCTGCAGTATGGCGAAGGTCGTGGAACCTAAAGTTTTCCAGCCCTGCTTTTTTGGAAATACGAGCAAATCGCTTTGAAACTTCGACATGACCCGAACTTTTTTCAGCTGGGAACACCCAATCGTCACCTCCAATTCTGCGGTCACAGAAACGCCTTTTCAGAATTTCTAAACCGTCGTGAGATAAGGGTACCGCCCGAGTTTCACTATTCTTGGTATCACGAAACGTCAGCATAGCCTCTTGGAGACTGACGTCACTCCACTTTAGTGAACAGAGTTCACCCTGCCTTGCGCCGGTCAACAAAGCCAAAACTACAATATCATATAGCACAGGGTCGATTTTACAGGCTTCAAGCAGCAGTTCCTGTTCTTGCGAATTCAGAAACCGTGTCCGCCCATTTTTCTCATGTAGACGACGTATTTTTCGACAGGGATTGTCATCAATCCAAGCCCATCTCTCCAAGGCACACTGAAGAACCGAAGAGAGTGCAGAAATGTAGCGATTGCAGGTTGAAGGGCGGCGCTTTTTTTGTGCACCGCCAACCTTCTTCGGAGGGGAGGGAGTATCTAAGAGGTGGTCTCTGGCCTGAACAATAAGTTTTGTGTTTAGTTCGGCGAGTGTGCAACTACCATAATTTGCTCTCCACCACTCCCAGGAAGCTTTATTAACTGAGCGGTGAAGCCAAGCACCGTAACCATCTGGTTTCTCTAATAAAAACCGCTCGATGGTCTCCCGAAGTGTATGGGTAAGGGCTGAGGATCTGCCAAGTTTTCCCGACTGTAGTTCAACTTCGAGATTCTTTGCCCAGCGTTCAGCTTCTCTCTTGGAAGAAAAAGTTTGTGTTTGCTCGGGGCATCCCTGCACACGGACACGAGCCGTGTAGGAGGACTGACCGTTTTTTCGTGGGCGTGAAATGATTTGCACTAAAAGACTCCATCATGGGTTAGCTCATCTGGTTTACAGAGCAACTCCTCATGATGGATGCTTAATCGGTAGGTGCTTCCGGCACTTTTTGGCACAAATTGGCGCAAATCAGTATAATGCTAGAGCTTAAATCTAGCGTAAGTTACTGATTTTGCTGGCGCGCCCATCAGGACTTGAACCTGAAACCTACTGATTAGAAGAGGGTGTCAATTGGGCATTTGACGGCTACTGCCAAACTATGAATGCAGGTTTTTACTGACTATCCTCTCTATTTACAGTCATTCACAGTCTCCCACCTTCAGCCAATATTTGGCAATTACTCCACCATAACTCCACCATCAAAGAAACATCTAAATTAACCTCACTTTGTCCCGTCACTCCACCACAATTCCACCAAACTTAAATAACTAGCGATTTTTTCCTGATTTTTACCGGATAAAAATCTAATACAACCACTGATTATATTTCTGTGGATTGTACATTCATCTATTATTTGCCATAGTTTGCCAACTGCCAAAAAATTCTAAAATTCTAGTTCAATAATATGGGAACCATAACCAAACGAATCAGCAGCAAGGGTAAGCTTCGCTATAGGGCGCAAGTTCAGATCAAAGGTTATCCAGCCCAAAGTAAGACCTTTGGGCATATGAAGATTGCAGAGAAATGGATACGTGATACTGAAGATGCAATTCGATCCGGTACTCATTCAGCACTTGCAGAGGAAGAACGCCATAGTGTTTCTGATATGATCAACCGATTCATCATCGAAGAGGTGGGGAAGCGCAGGTCAGGCCATAATACTCAGAGAGAACTTGAGTGGTTTAATTCACGAATTGGAAATCTTCGTCTTTCTGCTTTGACTCCTGCAGTTGTGGTTGAGTGCCGGACAAGACTTCAACAGGAAGAAAGTACAAGGGGTAAACGCTCACCTGCCACCGTCAATCGTTATTTGGCTGCATTGAGTGTCTGTTGCAGTTTTGCACTCAAGGAATGGATGTGGATTCAAAGCAATCCGTGTAGCAAAGTGACCAGACTTCAGGAAGCTAAAGGACGAACTCGTTTTCTTAGTGATGAAGAACGCCAGCGCTTGCTTAAAGCCTGTGAGCCGATCAGCAAATCGCTATATCTTGCTGTCATTTTGGCTTTATCTACCGGTGCCAGAAGAATGAATGTCTGGGCTTTGAACTGGGACGACGTCGATCTGTCCACAGATAAAGAAACTGTTACCTTTGCAAGAACTAAAAATGACAGCACCGTAATTCTGCCGCTGGCAGGAAAGGTGGTTCAACTATTATTAGATTACCGCAAAGTCCGCAGACTGGACACTAACCTACTATTTCCTTCCAGAGTAAATCCGAATCACCCGATTGACTTCAAGGCTCCGTTTGCCAAGGCACTCAAACAAGCAAAAATTGAGGACTTTCGTTGGCACGATCTAAGACATTCAGCAGCTAGCTATCTTGCCCAACAAGGAGTCGATTTGAGAAGAATTGCAGCCATCCTTGGACACAAAACCTTATCCATGAGCTTGCGCTATTCTCACCTAAATGTGGAACACCTCAGAGAAGATTTAGAGAAGATGACAGGTAGGTTATGAGATTACGTTTCATCCAATAGTCGTCTGCTTAGTAACTAATTTAGTGAGAGATCTATGTCGGGACCTGCTAAAGAGAATGAGAGGTTATCACTCGGTGACTTTCTTCGCGAAAAAGATCTAACCAGTTCACAAAAGCGTTTCGATCGAGCAAAAAGAAAATACGTGCAACTTGTTGAAAATTTCCGAATCGAACAAACGGAATCTAACTGGATTAAATTTGAAGACGGAGGAAAGGAATTTTTAAATGCCAGCGAGAGAGTTTACAAAAGTAGTTCGGCTCACCAACAAAATTGGGATCTGGTCACAAGCGATTATGAAGAACTCTCTGAACTCAAGGAAAAAAACACTTCACTCAGTTCGACGAATGTAGGCAGAACAGCGGAGCCGTTGAACTGGCTTGGCAATCAACAAGAGCTTTTGGTACTGATTGATCTTTTGAGGGATGCTGGGCTACTTTCAAAAGGAAGGATGCCCCATCAAAAGCTTGCAGCTCTGTTGACCCAAAAGAACAAACCTTTGAAGGAGGACAGTCTTTCTACTACCTGGGATAATATAAGTGGAGATCGTGACAATCTTTCTAGAAAGAAAGCAAAGCTAATTCAAACATTGAGTGAAAGCCAAAGCAATTAGATCAATATTGATCTCAATGTAAGTCTTTTAGCACCTCCACTAAGTTCTTCATCAGCAGGACGTACCATTCATGACGTCCAGCGTTTTTTAAAACGTACTGATGGAGAACAATGTCAGAACAAGACTTTCGACCAGGACTGGTCAAGAAATCTCGCTACGAGCGAGAAGCTGGAATTAACCTACGCCATGTGATCTTTCACAAGCATAGGGAACTGGAGCAAGCTGGAGCGATCTGTAGATATGGCCGTCATTGGATGGTCGATCCTGAACGCCTTGAAAGCTTCATACGAGATGGTGGTTGCACTGAGATTGCACGATGAATTTGCAATCAAGTCGCTTGGATCCTATCTTTGAAAATCAAATTGCTGTCACAAGCGGCAACGGTTCTTCATTTAACACTAGTCTGAATCTAGGGATCAGACGTACAGGTGGTGCTGAGTGTTTGCCCAAGAAGAATCCGGTGCCGGTTTGTGTGGACTATGCTTCGACCACCAATCGAAGTTTATGGTGCCCTAGACACCGTCCGCAGGAACCGGCTCCGAATTGCCGATCCCTCCTGCGTGACGGTGGCCCAACCAATTCTCGGGTTGGCGACAATGTATCTTCTACTCGACATTTCAGACCTTTCACAGATCTCGCAATCGGTTTGCTTGCATTTCCGATAACGAATTTCTGCGTCAAATTTTCGGATAAGTCTGATTTTGCTCAATTAAGTCAATAACTAAGGCTATTTATGAATAACAACTATGCTGCTTCAAGGCTGAAACACGCTTTTTTTCAAGCTATTGAGAGCTTGGAAATACTACCCAGAGAAATCAATCACCTGCCTCGCTTAATGTCTGACGATGAAGAGAATGAAATTTCACACGAAAAATTACTTACAATCGCGATAGAGGGCTTGCGGATTCATTTAGTAGAAACAGACACCTATTTGCTAAGTCAAACTCTTACAAGCCCCACGATGATACTCCATTCTGAGTGACCAAATGAAAAAGCCCAACCTCCAGTGACAATGGAAATCGGGCTTTTCAACTCACTTCAATTAGAAGCAGTGCAGACACAAAGAACCATAATCCTAGCGAATATGGGTTTGTACTGCAAGTGGACCAACTCAAGCACTTTGCAGGATAATATTTATGTCAGATATAAAGTATTCATTTGCTCAGAAATTAGAAATTCTGATTGCTACTTCCCGGAGTATCGATCGTCAAAGGAATCTTGAACGTGAACAGGATCCTGAGTTCAAAGCACTACAACAGTTGAGAGCAGATCTTGATTCTATTCGAACAGAATCAACTCCGACACCCACAGCAGAAGGAGGTTTGAGATGATTCCTCAGGAAGTTCTACTAGAAGTGTTGCTTGAACATTCTGACTTCAAAGACTTTGAGAAAAAGGGTAACGATTATCGCGATCATTCAGGCGCACAAAGTCTTACAAAGAAGGGACTCAAAGATTTCAAGTCGGATGAATTCACCGGCCTCTTTAAACTCGCCAAGAGTAGAAACCTGTTAGATAAGGCAAGAATTCGTGCGGGTTTGGATGAATTCAAATCAAAGCAGCTAAAAGCAAAAAATTTTCAAACCAGTACTGAAAACTCAGATATTGCAAAAAAAATCTGGGAACACGCTGAGGTCAATACAGAACAGCTTAGAAGCGAAGCTGAGCAGTATCTGGGAGAACATCGAAAGATCCCACTCGGTGCTTATGAAGATCTCATGGTATCTGGTTTTTTACGTTTCAACGAGAAAGATAATTCGTTGATCTATCCAATCGTGAACTCAGAGACCAAATTCAAGGATGTACGAAAAATTCAGCGAATTTATCTCAATGATAAAGGCGAGAAGACATTAAAGATGATGCTGGGCAATAGTGGTAAAATTTCCATCATACCACCAATAAAACAGGCTTTGTCGGGGGTTGTCCCAGCCTTTCTTGCTATTGAAGGACTGGAAAGCGCGCTCTCCGTCCGTAGCCACTTTGAGTCTTCAGAAATTCTAGTTACTAATTGTAAAGCTAACCTTAAACACGTTCCCAACTTCCTGCCTCGAGAAGCTTCGGTTTTGATTCTTTCAGATCATGATATTAATAAGATGCCGAATCAAAACGGGCAGACGGATGCAGCCCACCTTCGAACCGTTTTGAAGGAAAAAGGTTATTCTGTTGAAGCCAAAATGTCAGCTGAACCGAAGGTGGATGCAAATGACGCCATACAGGAAGGGCGACTAAATCAATGGCTAAATGATTTAATTGATGTTCCAGAAGTACCAAAAAAACCTAAACCAACTGATTGGATCTGGTTCAATCAGAACTGCAATCAATGGCAAATCAAAAAGAGTCTAGCTGCTACAGCATTCAGAGAAACGGGTGTGGATCTGTTGGACGCTGAAGTTGAAAAAAAACTCTTGGAATTCCTTCAAGCACCACCATGTGGGAATGATGTCAGTATTTCGTTAAATTCTCAGTCACTCCGAGATGTTTTGAACTTGGCAAGAATAGGTTCAGGGATTCTGCTGACAAATGAGAAAATTGATTGGGATTTAGTGCAAGAGAAGCAATCACCCTCCCTCTATTGGATCACCGATCTCTACGGATTTCACTCGATTTTCCCTGAACTAATTACAAATTATCTTAAAAAGCAGGCCAAAGCACTCGATGTGGATTTTGACAGTGCTGCTCTGGAAATGCTGATGAGTCTGAGTGTAGCGATTGGGGGTAACAAACTTCTCAAAGTTGACGATGATTGGGAAGAGAAAGCTTGTCTTTGGTTAGCCACCGTAGCCCCTTCGGGTTTCGGAAAGACCCATCTCACTTCTAGGTGTGGGGGAAGCATTTTGGAAGATTATCAGAGGCAACTCTGGGAAAGATCTCAAAGCGATCTTGATGCTTATGAGTTGATGGATTCTGAAGAACGAAAAGGCAGATCGAAACCAGTCCGTAAGCGGTTCATGGAGCACTCGTTGACACTAGAACAGTTGATGGTACTGCACGTTGATAATCCAGCTGGTGTTGCAGTAGTTACTGACGAACTACGAGTCGTTTTGGATGGGCTTGGTCAGTACAAGTCAGGCAAGGGCAATGATGTTGCGAAGCTTCTGTCACTCTGGAACGGAAAATCTTTTTCGAATCCTGTTACCGGACAGGATCGCTTTATTCCGTCGGTTTATGTGCCAGTCTCAGGAGGGATTCAAAATGATCTTTTGCAGAAACTGGTAAACGATGCAAATACTGCAGATGGACTGGCAGCACGCTTTCTGTTTGGATTTCCCCGAATCTCACCAATTCCATCAAATCCTTATGAGAGGAGATCTACAACTGAAAGCGTGCTGCCAAATGAACGTGAAGCCGTTAGAAAGGTTTTTGAGTGCACACTGTTGGATCGTGAAGAAAAGAGAATCTATCATCTTCAGCCAGGTGCCCAAGCTCTTATTGATGAGAAGGCACATCACTTAGATATTATCGCACGTGAAGTATCACCGGCTCTGTTTTCCAGCTATCGCAAACTTAGAACTTATCTCTATCGGTTCTGTTTGCTGCTGCATCATCTACAAAATCAGCCAGATCAAGTAGAAATTAGCGTAGATACCGTAACCAATGTGCTTCGATTGATGAGTCATCTGGAATCCAATACTTGCAAGGCTTTTGGACTAGTCGGACTTAGTATACATGAACAAAGAGTGCAAAAAGTCTTGGACAAGCTGCATTTGCTTGGTGGCAAAGCTAAGCCAGAGATGATCAAAGAAAGCTTACGTCGGACTTTTGGAAGCAAACGAGAGTGCGGTTTGTTTCTAGATCAGATGGCAGCAAATGGAATTTTAAGGAAGCAAACGGATGGGAGGGAACAGTTTCTTATTCTCAATACTAATACCGAAGTACCGAACTAGACTGAAATCTAGATGAATACTGGACAAATTCTTCGGAAAGGTAAGTACCGGATGGGTACCGGAGTACCGAACCACTGCAATGCCTTAGCTCAATTCGGTACCATCGGTACTTATTCGGCACTGTGCCATACCGACCACCTAAGCCAGATAAAACCTTACATCTAGCCAATCTCGGTACTTCGGTACTAATATTAGAAAAATGGAATTCTAAGTTTTTAACAAGCAAGCTTTTGGAATTCAATTTATTGAACCAAGATTCTTAGCAAAGGAGTTCTAATATCTGGAAGAAAACAACACTTGCTTTCTCAAATAACTGGTAATGTTCTCAGGGCTGCAAAGGTATCAGCGGCCATCGTATCAGAATCTCCAAAATCTTTAGAGATAACTTATGCTGCTGAGTACTTCGCGCTCAATACAGAGAACTGAGCCCAAAACTTACTGAAACTTCGACTGAGTAAGTTTATTTTTAGATTGTCGGTAAGGTTCAAAACCGCTCCAAAATTTTGAGCGCGATTGAAAAGACAACTACGAAGACTACCCAAAGAAAGATGTTTCGATCATCACTGAAACTATTTCTCATCTTGCCTCCTTCTATTCTGTCTAGCCGTTAATATTGACCGACACTGAATAGAATTATAGCAACTTATTGATCTACCTCACAGGAGGGCTGGAGAAGGCTGGATTCTTTCCTTTTAGCAGGGACCTATTGTTGTTCCAAATTTAAAATTTATTATAATTAAATTATCTGAATAATTTATATTATTAAATACTTCTTTAATAGTTTATTTACTTACTGCAAATTGAGGATTTTGATGAATCAACGCAAACAACACCTACGTCTCAAGATAAATGAGGATGTGCTTCAAGCTGCTGAGGATGCGGCAGCCAGAGGGCTTTCGGATATGCAAGTTGCTGAAGTTTTGCGAATTTCAAGAGCCACCATCAGTAGACGCAAGCGAGATGATGAGGCATTTGATGCTGCTATAAAAAGGGGGAAGGCTCGAGGAATACAGGAGGTCAGTAATGCTCTTTTTGAGTCAGCCCTGCAAGGATGTGTGCCAGCAATGATCTTTTACCTGAAGGCAAGAGCTGGGTGGTCTGATAAACCACCAGAGCTAACAGAGAATTTACCCATTCCGCAGTTGACAATTTTTTGCCCAGATGAGGAAGGAAAGATGGTTGAGAGGGATTTGGGTGAACTTTAGTATAGTCAACAATATCCTAAAAACCTTCGCTAAAATGATTATCTTTGAATGAATTGATTTCTTAGTCGGACTAGAGCAAAAGGAAAAGTAGTCATAAATTGAGACTAAATAATTGAACAAAAATAAAATTCGTTGATTTATTTGCTGGGGGCAGGTGGTTTTCATGTGACACTGTCGCGCTTGGGCCATGAATGCGTATTTGCCTCAGAAATAGATCCTAATATGAATAAGTTATACCTTAGAGATTTTCTGCAGATAAAAGAAAAATTTTTGGTGATATCAGAGAATTTTGAAATGATGTGCCCCAACACCATATCCTTTGTGTGGGATTTCCTTGTCAGTTATTTTCAAAATCAGCTAGTCAGTTCGGAACAAAAATGAGACGCGAGGGACTTTGTTTCATGAAATTCTGGAAATACTCGAGACAATACGTCCCCCCCAGTGATTTTAGAGAATGTAGTCAACTTTTGACGTCATGACCATTGTCGAACTTGGCGAGTTGTAAAGAAGCAAATAAATAAATCTTGGGTAAAATGTTGCTGGCGCTGAGCATAAAAAACGTCGGTCTAAAATTTATTTGAGAGACGTAGGGACTTCTTAAAGGAATAGCCCAAACATATACCCAAATAATGAATTCTCTCAAACTGGGGATGGGCTTATATCACCACATCACTAGGGTTTTCCCCAGCATCGAGAGCGCTTCTTTATAATTGCCTCACAAGCAGCATTGCCAATCCCAGAATCCCATGGGCAAAAAGCACTGCAGCTCGCGTTGTAAACAATGCTGCTGAAATGGCAAAACTACCTCCAAGCTTGTCCGTTTCCTTTGAAACCAGCCCAGACGAATAGCCTGCCAAATCCATTTACTTTTCGCCGAGCGATTCCTCAAAAAACTAGGTCAATGTTTGTGTAAGGAAGTTCCCTTGTCTATTCGTGAAACCTACGAACTAGTGCAAGAGGTCACGACAGTCCAAGAGCGCTATTGCCTTGCAGCATTGTTGGCTGGTGACCGATACCGACTCGGGTAACTCATTGCTTTAAGCAAGAAACATTAATTGTTCAATATTGAACAATTAATGTTTCTTAACTAAGACAAGCAAATTCACACCTGGATTCATCTCTGCGCCAGCTAGTATCAGTTTTTCTGCCTCGTCCCCAACTTCGCGATTAACTTCTTTTGTTGATGATGCTTGGGACGCCCTTTGTTTCCCTGTCCTAATGAAACTAGGTCTAGCACCTCCCGTTTAATCCCATTGAATTGGGACACCCTCCTCAGGAAACCGTTCTCCGCTGTATCATTCTGGGACAATCAAGATCGGTTTAGCTATCCCTTTTGATTCTGCGAGACATGTCAAGGCACCGTCTCTCAAATGCAGCTGCACTACGTAATCACCGTGCAAAAAGATTGCATGTCAGATGAGTCTGTTAGCCAAAAAGAACTTTTTGCATGGAGGCAGAAATGAGAGGCGACACACCGGAATGGCGGGCAATTTACGCGCTGCAGAAACGTAGAAACGACTTTCGCAATTCACCCGCTGGGCAACAGTTGCTGTCCGACTTTGAGCGCAAGCACGAGAGCTTCAAACAAGAGTAACAAAGAATCATCGACCTCAGCTGCCAGCTGCTCACAGTTGAGGCTAAATTACTGAACGAACTCGACCACGAATTGGCTCGACGGCTTGGTGTTGCCCCTCCAGAGCAGATCAACAAAGCGGGTTTTTATGGAAGGCGGTGCCCCAACAGAAGGCTAGAACTTTGAGAAGATGTGAATCGGCGAAAGGCCAACTACCGAGACCCTGAGGATGGACGTTGGAGATTTCGCATTTTTGACACTAAGGCAGAAGCCCTGGACTTCGAGCAACAGATAGCTGAAGAGTGGGTAAAAATCAAAAAGCGGAAAAAAGCGGAAAAGACATGAATGACTGAAGCGCTGAGTCTACGAACGGCTGCAAGTCTCTGTAGAACCTGCTGCTGAGCTCAATCAGGATTTATTGGAGAATTGATATGGCGGGACTCCGACAGAAGTTTCCAAACTCAAAGTTCTGGGGGAGCCTGATCCCCCGTTGTAGTGTGAAAGAGATCAGGCTTTTTTACACCAGGTGCACCTGATGATATCGACAATAGCTGGAGATACTGCTTTAGCTAGTGATCGCAATATATCTGCTTATGGCTACTAATGACAAGATCGAGATATTTGTTATCTTGTTTTGGAATTGGTTCAATAGCGTCATTTAGCTCAACTAGACTACTTTCTCTTGGCTGCTAAATGAGGTACCCAACGCGATCGCTACCAGTCCTGCCGTAGTTATCTATGATTCTGCCCAAAAAACTGAGTCTTTTCTAGCTCTGAACTGGATACTACCTTTAGCGTTGTTGATGTAAACCAAATACTGGATCTCAGCAGCCATTGATTCCAATTTTGATAGGGTATACGGCTTGTATCGAAAGAATCTCGGCAATCGAGGCGTAAAATTAAATATTTACCTGGATAATTAGAACCCACATTCCAGCGCTACTTTTTCAATCTGCTTCGGAAGGTGCCAAGATCCACTGTGGGATCAAGTAAGTTAGGTCTAATCTTTGGAATTGCATTTTTACATATAGTTCGGTGGCGGCGTTACAGGCTACTCTCAGTTCTCCCTCCTCCATCGGAAAATCTCTGGCCAGTACTTCCTGAATCTCTTCTGGTAGCGCTGGATTGGGCTTAAGCCTTACAACTCGCTGCTCAAACCAGGCTGTGTCCTCCTCTCCTGATTTCCATTGTAGACCCAATTCATCAGCAATCATTTTAGAGACTGGTTCTGCAGAGACCATCCTGGTCAGCACAAAGTCTCGATAGCCATCCCTGCTATGGCAATAGGCTCTCAGATGAAAGCGGTTTGCTGCATAGAGCAGACGATTTGGAGAGAGAGTGCGCACCTCCTCCCTATTGCGGGAGCGATATTTTACCTTGAGCAATTGCTGACGCCTCAATGAAGTACTAACTGCTGCAGTAACCTTCGCAGATGGCTGCATTCTTCCGTAACGCTCAACATCCTCAAAAAACAGCTCATTATCCGGTTCCCAAGTCTCAAAGTCCCGGTAATGTGTTATCATTTCCTGTCCTCGAAGGTGGTCAAGGAAGAGATAGGCATTCTGAACCTTTACCGATGCATTGAAGTTCTTCCCCGGCACGTATCTTTTTAACGATCTGTCATAGCAGAGAAACCCCTCGCCTTTGAATCTAAGATAGCGGTTGACAAACTGAGAGGTGTGCTGGCGGGTCTGGCCCAGAAGTTCACTCATCTCCGTGACGGTAAACCCCCCATACCACTGCAAGTAGTGTTCGAAGAGTCGGAATCTTGGATCTGAAATTACACTCAAAAAGTCCTCTTCTAGGTAAAATTAAAATTGTCATTTTTAATGATGTATCAATTCATTGATTAAATTATGATAATTATAGTTAATTATCTAACTTTCTTATAATAAAACTAATTTTTAAAATAAAGATATGTCATATTTAATGACATATATTATAATTTCTTCAACTTGCCTCCTCTCTGAAACACAGATAGGATGCAGCTGTATTTGAAAGTGAATATTACATGAGAATCCAATTTCTAAGTTGGAGAAATTATGACGGATGAGAATTCATCATTACCACACCAGGTCTGCATACATCTCGCGTATTCACCAATGG
>AGAU01000270.1 GCA_000224765.2 SAR324 cluster bacterium JCVI-SC AAA005
GACAATTTAGAAAGTGTCCATTAACTTTAGTGGATGCCAGTCCCTTGCAGTCATCACCATAGTGAAACTGACCCTTGCAAGGTTTCTCTAAGTAGCTTCCCTGAAGCGGTATTCCCCTTGAAAGTAGTCAGCAAACTATTGTCACTTCTTTGCGATTTCGCTCCCCTATCGATGCGCCAATTCGGCGCTGCAGTACCAAAAGTTCTTCCAAAAACTTTTCGCAACCTGTGATTCCAAGGCAATAGCGCTCAAAATGAGAGATTTGCTCTTGGAGGAAGATTTCTGCTTCATAAAATTGTCGTGTCCGATTCAAGCTCATCGCGTGGCGCATCAACCAACCATGCCACTGGCGAAGTACTTCTAATGTGATCTCTGGATCCCTAGATTGATTCTCATTGAGTTCCTCTTCTTGGAGGCTTAATGAGCAACTGACCGGTTCAGAGGACTGGAATTCTCCAGTTTCTCGATCCCTCCAATGTGCACGGGCAACCAGAGAGATTTCCATACCAACCGGTCCGGCAGGTAATTTAGCTCGCCAGATCAACGAATATTGTCTGCCTGAAACTACGCTGCCTACAATAGCAACCAGATCGCCACCCTGGATCTCCAGTCGATAGGGTGTCAGCAGATCAACCTCAGTATGATCAGGCCCTGAAAGGACAAATGCGAAAGTCCTGGTAGGCCGTTCCCCTCAACTCCAACAATTCCCCAAGCACCACATCGGCAAGATCCTCGGCATACTGGGCATCGTGCAATCTACCTCCCCCAGCTTCGGCCAATGCCTGTAGATAGGTGATCTCGTAGTCATCGCCTATGCCTATGCAGGAGGTGCTGATTCCCGTCCCGCGTAAGCGGCTGGCATGTTCAGCCAACTCTTTGGGGTCACGCATACCCTGATTGGCCATGCCATCTGAAAGGAGCAAAATCTGGTTGGTTGCCTGAGATTCTGGGGAAATTCCAAGGGCAACTTGCCGTGCCCCCTCAAACCAGCCTGCTGCAAGATTCGTTTGGCCACGAGTACATAAAGATCTCAAGATCTGATCTGATTGAATGCGCCCATGCTGATTCATTTGAACTTGACTGAAGTGAATTTCTACTTCTGACGCAAAGCTCACCAAAGAAAGTCTGTCCTCTGGACCAAGTTGATTCACCAGATCACAAGCAGTTTCGATAGCACTCTCCAGACGGCCATTTCTCATTGAACCTGAAACATCGATGACGAGTCCAAGATTTAGGGCTTCCGAAGTTTTTTCACCGGATTCGTTGAGTGTTTCTGGAATTGAAACCTTGCAGGCTAGGTAGCGGAAGCTGCCTCCTTGACAGTAGCCAAATTCGCGGTCTGGGGTCAGGGTTAGTGTTGGTTTAGCGTCCATGGTGACTTCCTGAGAGTAGGTAGCGGATGTAATCGCAGGCCCTCTCCAATCGGGCCTGAAGCAATCGGGATGGCTCCCGAATGTGAAGTTCGATGCCAGGGATGATCTCGATGACCTGCCAGTTTTGCGAGGACCTCGAGGGGATATGAGCGGCTCTTTCCTCTGGTTGGAGTCTGGCCAGCAATTGATCAATCGGAGCGATCTCTTCGTTTAGTCCGAGTGGATCGGGGTTCTGAGGTGGACTCATTCCTGTCTTCCCCGTTCGCCGTGATTCAGAAAGCGGCGCTCTGGAAGTTTGCGAGAATCTCCCTGCAATGCTGTCTAGGTAGTGGAGCGCCAAATTGTCCGGTTCAGTTGGGAGGGCTTGGAGCATTTGCTCCAAATCACTCTCGGATTGTTCCTGAAAGAGAATACGAATTTCATCGAGCTTGAAGCGCCTTTTAAGAATAAGGATTTGTTTAAGTCGTTTTAGGTGGACCTGGCTATATCTGGCATCCCGACCCTTGCTTATTGGGGCAGGGAGTAGGCCTATGCTGATATAGTGGCGGATCGTCCGGCCTTCGATTCCTGTCTGATCAACGAGATCTTGTAGGCTGAAGGTGTTCGGGTTGAGCAACATTTTTGTCCTGAATTGACGATTTGATTTGAAGGTATTTTTATATCGTCAATTTGACACTGTCAAGATAATGGTGCATGTAATTTCCTAGGGTTACCAATATACTCTTTAGAACAACGCTGATTCTTTGCGGGGGATTAGTCTCTACCAATACATCCCGTCTTCGGGATAGCTCTCTAAAATTTCGTCAGAATTGCGGTAAGCAGACATAAATTCATGT
>AGAU01000269.1 GCA_000224765.2 SAR324 cluster bacterium JCVI-SC AAA005
TGTTTTCTCAACACATATTTTTTAGGAAGTCCTTTGGCTAACGCAGTTATAACAAAATCTTGCTGTAAAATTTCTATCATTGAAGTTCTTGTTAATCTGGCAAATATAGCAGCATTAGATATCCCGAGTGTTAAGGCGGGTAAAACCAAATTTAACAATCCACTTCCACTTACTGGTAACCAACCTAAATCAACTGCAAAAATAAATAATAAAATCAGCCCTAACCAAAAATGAGGCATTGAAATACCAGAGATTGCTAATATCATTATTAAAGTATCTGAAATAGTTCCTTTATTGTAAGCTGCTAAAAAGCCAAGCGGTACTCCCAATGAAAGTGCAATCACCATCGCACTTACTGCTAAGAGGATTGTGTTTGGTAGTCTTTGAAAAATAACCTCTAATACTGGTTGCCCCCCCC
>AGAU01000268.1 GCA_000224765.2 SAR324 cluster bacterium JCVI-SC AAA005
AACATCTGAAGAGAAAAGAATTGGCCAAGGGACCAGCGGAGGTTGAGATTCCTAATTCCTGAAAAAACAGTGCAGTGTGTAACTGTGCTGCCAAGAATTACTGTCAGTTGACGGGCAGTTGAGGACAGAAAAGAGGGGCTACTGGCAGTTGCTGTCAGTTGAAATGGGTGATTGCAGAGGAGATGATCAAGGCCACAAAGAGTTGAATTTACAAGCGAAGGTATGGTGGCGGGGCCAGGATTTGAACCTGCGACCTTCGGGTTATGTGCCCGTCTGGCATAGTATTCTCTCATTTACCCAGAAGTACCCCGTATTTACGATATAGCCTTGTAATTACTGGTGATATTGATAGCTTGTTTGGTCAGAAGTGTCAACTAGTATCCCTCATTTACCCATAAATTGGTTGGGTATATGGTTGGGTAAAATGAAATCTGATCAAAAGAGTATCGATGCCGAGAGCTGTCAGAGTTCAAACAGATTACAAGGGTGTCTCATACGTTGAGAAGAATGATGAGAGGATCTTCTACATCACCTATCGACGGCCAGAGAGCCGCAAGCTATACGAAGAGAAGGTAGGACGGAAGTCTCAAGGTTGGACAGTCGCGAGAGCAGCTGCAGAACGTGCCAGACGGATGAATGGGCAAGTTCAGACAAATGAGGAGAAACGCCAGGCTATCAAATTAGCGAAGTTGGCTGAATCAGAGAAACCAACGATAGACCGACTGTGGCAACTTTACTTGGAAACAAAGGGCAGTTCTTTAAAGGGCCTCAACACTGATAAGAACCGCTATGAATTACATATTAGAAGTACGTTTGGTAAAAAGACACCACAGGAATTGGCCCCACTTGATGTAGACAGACTGCACCTAGATCTGCTTAAAGAACACAGCAGTAAGACAGTGAGCAATGTTCTGGAACTTCTGCGGAGGATTGTTAACTTTGGTATCCGCAAGAAACTCTGCCCGGCACTGGACTGGACAATTCAATTACCAAAAGCTGATCCTGATTCTGAACGTATTGAGATCCTGACTGATGAGCAGTTTAGAGAGCTTCACAAAGTTTGGGATGACTATCCTGACCAACATATTGCCCACCTTCACCAGTTTATAGCCTGGACTGGCTCTCGAGCTTCTGAACCCCTAAAGCTGCTTTGGTCAGATGTGGATTTCAAACAACGTCTTTACACCAAGCGAGATACGAAAAGTGGGAAGTCCCTCATCTTTCCAATGAGTGAGAGGTTACATTACATTCTACAGCAGCAACGAGAATTGCTAGATGACTCTCCAGAGGCAATGCAGACCAGCAGGTTTGTCTTTCCGGGTCCTGCAGGAGGTCAACGTAAACTGGATTCTTATCTGCGCCACTTCCGTAGGATTCGTGATCTTGCAGGAATTCCTGAGGAGTACCGGCCAAACTACTGCCTAAGAGATACGGTGGCTTCACGCCTTTTATCTTCTGGAGCAACACTGGATGAAGTTGCTTACCAACTGGGTCACGCACCTGGTTCACCGATGACAAGGCGCTACGCCCGATTCTTGGAATCTGCTCAAAGAGGAATTGCTGATCGGACCCAGAGGGTGATGGATGAGATGTTGAACTGATGGATTTTGAGTACCCAAAAATCTTACCTTTTTGTCCTTCTTTAAAATCAAGATTATAGTCCTCCCAATTAGACTTTATTGTTCGCAGTGACAATTCCTTCGTCCTCACTCCGGATAACCATTGGACATTTTAGAAATTCCCTATAACTATTGGTTGTCAGCCAGTGTCTTGTAGTCCTGGCTAGGCGAAGTTGATCTTCATATCGGCTTTGGCAGCCTGGTGTAAGCGTTGATTCTGCTGGGTTGCAGACACTAATCCATCGTTAACTCCAAAAAGCCTCCGTTTCTGATGCCAAAGAATCCCGACTCCTCCAGATACCTCGAACTTCCTCATTCCAGTGCCTATCAACGCCACAGTATTGAAGAAATTCAGCATGGACGCACCTTTGTAGATCGACACTACTATCGTGTGTTGCTTGATTCGATGGTTAACGACCTGTATGACCCGAAGCGAAAACAACTCAAACTATTGGAAGAAGCTTGGTCAGCTGCAGAAAATTCTGTTACTTCCAAACCAGACTGAAAAAGCCATATTTACTCAGACCTGCTGAATGACTTTTTGCCAATCTTAAGATCATCTCCCTTCAATTAGACGAACTCTCGCAGATCAACCTAAAGCCCTACTTCGCACACCTACTTATTCCTTGCTTCATGTTTTGTTCAAACATTATTGATTGTCCTCAATAGACCGGATGCCTCCTAGAGGTACACGTCGATCAATAAGGTCAAAAGTGAGGCTGAAATCAATGAAAACAAAAGAAAGGATCTATTAATGACTCAGAAGATGTCCTTGCTGGATGCTGTGCCCAGCTCAGCTGGGAATTTAGAAGAAGCAGCACTGCTTCACGCCTATGATCAAAGCTGGCAACTGTATGCAAGGGTCTGTGATCTCAGACCAGTCTCGAGTATGAATGAAACCAGGCGCATAGATTATGAGAATTCGAGAGACCCTGAGCAAGAAGATGAACGTAAAAAAGACCTCTGGCAAATGCTGCAGTATTCTGCAGGATTTCAGCATCTAGTTGCCTCAAAGGGCGAACAGGTTATTCCACTCCCTTACTGGAACCTGATCTTCTGGAAAAACCTCCCGGTGTTTCACTATGTAGTTGACGGTAGTGATTACGGCTACGCAATACCTGTCCATAGCCTGTTGGTTGAGAGTACCTTTGCAAGCCTGGCTGAGCCAATCTCTGCAGAAACAGTTTTGAAGCTCCAGACCGATTTGCCTTTTGAGAACTTGCAAAAAGCTTTTGCTGAAATGGTTCGGCAGGGATGGCTCAAGGCAGGCGCTGAATTACTTGTCCCTAAACGCTTTGTGAGATTTGGTCAAAATGAACCAGTTCCTCCGACAGCTGCTTGCTTTGAGTGGTTAAGCACTCAGGCCAGGCTGAGATGTGTAGCCGATGTACTAGAACTTAGGAAATCGATCCTGCATCAGCATTTTCTTCACAAAGGAAAGCCTTTAAACGCAAAGGCAATGCAACGGGGTCTGAACGTTACTGAGTATGACTACTCTAATGTGATCAGAAAAATCCTAAGACCATACTTACCCAACTGATTAAGCCCACCCACCCTGCTTTTTTCTAATGCTCAGTCCTGCAAATTCGATCCATTTTCTCTTGAAAAAGCGTAGCTCAATTTCCGCGAATTTTTCCGCGAAGTAATTCGCGGTTTTTCTCGGGGCGCAGCAATGAGACCTCTTTAGTAAAATGGGGACAATAAACAGAACAGCGAGTTCTGTGATTCTGCTCTAGCACCTTAATTGGAGATTTTGATGGTTAATAACCAAACCAAAGTATTTCTTACCGAACAAGAAGCTGCGGACTACATAAGCATGAGTGTGAAGACTCTGAGGCGCTGGCGCTTTGATCGTCGAGGTCCTAAATACGCCAAGATCGCCGGCAAATCGATTCGGTACCCACTATTGGAATTGCAAGAGTGGGTAGACCAACAAATCGTTCACAACCATTGAAAGGAGTGTTGTATGTCTGATGAAAACAAGAAGAAGCCAACGACTGCAGACTTCAGTCGTTTCCGACTCTCACAAAACTTTGGCAGTGTAAGCGGCGTTAGAAAGAAGCTGACAACTGTACCAGTTCGAAAACCCAACAGGACTCAGTTTGTCAGGGTCCATTCTGAAAACAAGATGGACACGATGCTGCTGAAATATGGTGACAATGGGGAGGATCTCTATCTGGTAGATCCTGATGTCATGCAGGAGGTGGAAGACCTTGCAAAGCCCTACCGTCTTTCGCAGGCCATCGACCGGCAGAACAATGTCTTTATCTGGCCTCTGGCAATTCCTGACGGAGATAGGCCTCTGAACTGGCACCTATCGGCAATGGAGGCTGCCAGTAACGGAGAAGTTGAATGGACTCGGATGCAGGCCAATATGAGCCTGGGTGCCTATGAAATCTTTGCTGCAGAGCAG
>AGAU01000267.1 GCA_000224765.2 SAR324 cluster bacterium JCVI-SC AAA005
TATAACAGCAAGAAGTAAAGGAATGTCAGAAATAAAGATTTTATTCAAATACCCATTCAGGATTGCCATAAACCCGCTCATCAGTAAGATAGGTTGGTTACTACCAGCAGCTGTTGGTGGTGAAGTTGTTATATCAAAAGTATTAAACATGCCAACTACTGGCCCAGTGCTATTAAAAGCATTGATGGGTGAAGATATGTATTTGGCAGGTGGTATACTCTTTATCCTAAGTATTCTAACGATTATAGGAACATTGATTTCAGATATTTTACTAGCGATGATAGATCCAAGAATAAGATATGAGTAGATTTATTAAAAAACATGGAAAAACATCAAAAAAA
>AGAU01000266.1 GCA_000224765.2 SAR324 cluster bacterium JCVI-SC AAA005
ATCGATTCCAAAATCTACATCAGGCTTCCAGACTTTCTTCAGTAGCAGACGATATTTAGAAGCCGTCTGCAGATAAAGTTGAGCGAATCTTTCAAAGACATCATCCTTCTCTTTTGTTTCCTCCAGGACTGATAACCACTCAAAGAAATTATTCCAGTTAGAGGCGGTGAGGATAAGGTCGTTGGGGGGTCATACTACTTCCAAAAGCTTAACAGGATTCATTTTGATGTTTTGTTTGATCGTACGATTGTAGCTAGATGCATGAAGCACATAGGAAATAACAAAAATGCTCAATTTCTAGAACACATGAATTCGAAAAATGGGCCGGTGGAATCTTCAGGATGTGGGGGATGTAGAAGATTATACCTGCCGAGATTTGTTGATTGTCCTAGTAGTCAGTTAAATTGATGCTAAGAATGAGTTAGTTTAGGTACTTATTGACGGAATTGGGAAGCTTAATTTGCTACAAAGAAAATAAAAAATTCTTTCTTAAGGTAACGAACATGATAGATCTGCTCGAAATAGTTTTGCCAGAATTGAACAAATTGCTGCGAGTATAGCAAATCCTATTAAAACGACTACTCCTCTTTCGAAATTCTCAAAACCACCGATACCGACGACTAAAGATCCTCCTATCACACCAAAAATGGTCTGTGTTGACTTCATTAGACCAGATGCACTCCCCCCC
>AGAU01000265.1 GCA_000224765.2 SAR324 cluster bacterium JCVI-SC AAA005
GGGGGGGTATAATTTGCGGAAATGAATTTTACACAGCGAAAGTTCCTACAATCCGTGGCTGTATTGAGGGGCTCAATGAGGAAAACGCTGAGATAGTTCCACTCCTACATGCCTCAGCAAGTCCAGGGGGTAAGATTACTCTAGATACGTTTGAGGAATTATACGATGACCTTGTGGCAAGACTTCAACACAATATGGATCTTGACGGGTTGATCCTTAACATGCACGGCGCAGCTATTCTTGAGGATGGATCGCATTTAGATTCTATTTGTCTAGAAAGAATACGAGAAAAACTCTGTAAAATACCGATTTTTGTAACTGTAGATTTGCATGCATACATCACTGAAATGTTAGTTAAGACCAGTGATGCAATATTAGCATGGAACACATATCCCCACAGAGATATGTTTGAAATCGGAAAAAAAGCTGCCAAGCTCCTCTCGAGAACAATCAGAGGAGAAATTACACCAAAAATGGTGTTTTCTGGTGTTAATGTCATTACTAGCGCAATCAACGCCTCGACAGTTGGGTCTGGCCCTTTTGCTAAACTGATGGCCAAGCAACTAAACGCTGAAGTTGCTCAGGATGATATTCTCTCAACAAGCCTTTTTTTGTGTCAGCCGTACCTAGACCAACCAAAAATGTTGAGTGGGTCGTTAATAATTTCAGATAATAATCTTCCAAAAGCTAAGAGATTGTCTTATGAGTTTGCTGAAAGCTATTGGCGCAGTAGGTGGAATTTTCTTTCTGAAAGTAATAGTGCACTGGAAGCTTTGAAAGCTATAGAATGTGAAGATTATGATCATCATATTCTTGTAGAGGCCAGCGATTGCTGTGGTGGCGGTGCAATTGGTGATAGTGTCCACACTATTCGCCAATTAATTCGGCTAAATTCTGACCAGAAATCCCTAAGTATTGTTGTCGATAAAAAAGCTGTTGAAAATTTAAGTGATAAAAGGATTGGCGATAATGTTATGCTCCGAATTGGTCACCAATCTGATACAAATTGGGGTGATCCGATGGATGAAAATTTTGAAATTATTGGCAAGTCATCTGGTCATTTTACCTATCAAGGCGGTATATGGGAAGGTGAGACTGGAGACATGGGTTTATCATATTTATTAAAAAATTCAGTAAATTATATTTTGATAAATTCTAAGCCAACTTATGAATGGGCTGGCGAACAATATTTGGCAATGAATTTAGATTTGAATGGTTATAAGTACATTTTAGTAAAAAATCCCATGAATTATAGGAATTTAAAATTACTGGGGACAACTCAATATCATAAAATCGATGAACCAGGTCCAACCCCTATCAAAGTTGAAAAGTTGTTATTCAAAAACAATAAAAATTTTTTTCCAAAGAACTTGGAAGAAAAAATGGTGATCAGACAATTCTTTTGAAAGGAGTGCCTATGATATGATTGAGAAATGTTTAGCCAATTCTTATCACACCAATGAGGTAGTCATGTTTAATTTGAGAAATTTATTTTTGTACACTTTTTTTCTTTTTCTACCGTTACTTTTAATTGCAAAGGAGATTCCTAGAGAAAAAACTGTAATTGTTGGCAGCAGGGGCATTACAGCTAAAGAAGTTTGGAGTCCATATCTACTCGGTGGTAACCACCAAAAAGGTGTAAGCTTTTTCTATGAACCACTCTATTTTGCAGACAATTTAAATGGACATGAGTACCCATGGCTGGCGGAAAGTTACAGCTATAATGCGGATGCCACTAGACTGACATATAATATCAGAAAAGGTATCTTCTGGAGTGATGGTCAAGGATTTGATGCGAGTGATGTAGCTTTCTCACTAAAAAAACTCTCTGAATTAGGCTCTGAAGTAAGGTTAGGTGGGAATTATAAGACCTTTATTAAAGATGTAGAATTGCTTTCGGATCAAAAAGTAGTAATTCATTTCAATGCTCCTGCACCTAGATTTCATGATGAAGTGATCGCTCAGAAAGGGGACAGTGGTTTTTTTGTCGTACCAGAACATGTCTGGTCTAGTGTAGATTGGCCTCAATATACAAATTACAATGATGGTAGTGGACCAGTAACAACTTCACCTTGGAGGTTGAATTATTCGGATGAGAATCGACGGGTTCTTGATCGTGTCGAATCGTGCAATGACTATTGGGGTTGCAAAACTGGTTTTATCAATCTTCCAGAGCCAGAACGTTACATTTGGTTAAGAATGGAGGATGATACCAGTATGGCATCAGCAGTCATAAAAAATGAAATTGATCAGACTCATGACCTGAGAGTTGAATTGATTCAACAGGCAATTGAGAAAAATGAATTTGTGACTACATGGAGTGGAAGAGATCAGGGTCCTTATGGTTTGGTTTCTTGGTGGCCGTCTTCTTTATATGTTAACAACAGGGACAAACACCTATCAAACCCTAATGTAAGATGGGCAATTAGCAAGTACATTGATCGCGATAAAGTAAATGATTTTGCTTTCGCAAATAATGGGCAGATTTCACGGTATCCTTGGCCAGCCTTTAAGGGGCTGAGTGATATAACCGATTCAGTCGACTCATTGGGTGTTGATACCAATGAATTCAATCCAAAGGCGGCCGAAAAGCTTTTGACAGAAGCTGGATACACAAAAAAGAGAGGTTTTTGGACAGATGCTAGTGGTAATAAAATCACTTGTAATATCGTGGCTTTTGGAATTTTTAGTGATATAGGCCCGGTCATCGCTCAAACACTTGT
>AGAU01000264.1 GCA_000224765.2 SAR324 cluster bacterium JCVI-SC AAA005
CCCCCCCGCTTGAACTCATTCAGAGTTATTGGGTTCAATGAGAATTCATTACTTTCAGTAAAAATCCCCCCAATAGCTATTTTCATAAATTTAGCTCATCCAGTCTAGATGAATCATTTAATGGATCTAGATCCCATCTTAACATATCATCTGGATCTGTTAATTTTGCCCATTCTTGTTGTATGAGTTGATCTTTCTTTAAATTTATCATCCTTTTGTGTATTGCTGTCGGATTCCAGTCGGCGAGAATTTCATTTATTAGTGAATCTCTAATATCTTTATTTTTAAGATCTCCAATTCTGTCGTTTAGTTCATGAGGATCTTCAAATAAATTAAAAAGCTGTGGCTTATAGCCTTCGTAAAAAACTAACTTCCACTCATCACGTCTGATCATTTTGTTTTGAACTCCACCAGGTTTTGCATGAACATCTCTTCCACCCAAATTGCCCGACACATCAGCGAAGTCTGAATCATCCATACAATACTCTGAAACTGCTACGTTCTCCCAAGAACAATCGTCAGTTGTCAACAGATTTCTTAAAGACTTTCCCTGAGATCTTGGGAGTCCTGGTGAGTTTGTTAGGTCTAACATGGTTGCTGTAATATCAAAGTGATTAATTACTTTATCGACTTCGATATTGGGTTTTAAAGCTTTCGGATATGAAATTATTGTTGGTACCTTCACCGAGTCTTCGTAAAATGTTTGTTTCCACCAGAATCCATGTTCACCTAATTGATCACCATGATCAGATGTGTAAACTATGATCGTTTCATTGAATATCTCATTTTTTTTCAGGCAGTTTATGATTTCACCAATCATATTGTCAAGGCTGGATACCAGGCCGCTGTAAGCTGCTTTACATCTTAAATTTTCTTCGTCAGTTATTTTGATCGAACCCGTATTTTTTTTCCACCACTGCAGATAAGGATGGTAATCTTCTAATCTTTTTTCTTTAATCTGAGGTAACTTTACTCTATCTCTATATCTTCGGTAAACATCTTTATTACATACATATGGTTGGTGTGGGAGCATGTAACCAATCGATAGTGCGAAAGGTCTGGTTTCATCTTTAATGCTCGAACAAAATTGGTTAATGTACTCGACTGTTGTGTCTGTAACTATTCTATCATGTATCTCGTAAGCTGACTGCCCAGTGCCTGACTGCACTAAGCTTATCCTATTTGGCCCAGCAGTACCTTTCATGTGCGATTGATGAGTTCCAGGATCTCTCGGTGAACCGAGGAAATTTCGATTATGATCTCCTATATATCTTTCAGAAAACCCATGATATTGATCTAACCCATTTAAGTGCATTCTGCCGATTTGAACAGGTTTATATCCCCCTGCTCCTAACGCGTGAGCGTAAGTAGGAACCGCAGAATTGAGAATTTGATCGTTTGTCCAAACTTCTGTTTCAGAAGGCATTAACCCTGTCAGGAAAGCCACTCTTGATGGAACACAGATCGGTGAATGACAATATACATTCGTAAACGTTGTCCCAAGACGGGCTAGTTCATCTAGATTTGGAGTTTCCACCTCATGATTACCAAGGTGACTTAAATACCGGAAACTGTGTTGGTCAGATTTTATAAATAATAAATTAGGCTTATTTTTTTCCATTACTGTATTTTTCATATTTTTGGATTGAAATGTTCTCTAGTTCACTTTGATCATATTCTATTCCTACACCGGCTGCCTGTTCCTTGAAACTATACATTCCATTTTTAAACTTTAATTCGCCTTTCCCTTTACCTTCTATGTCCTCTACATCAATTACTAAGTCTTCATAATATGTATTGTTTGGAAGTGCTAAACATAAATGAAGATTATTATGACCACCACCATGTACTTCTGCTTTCATTCCAAATGCCTCTGCCACATGACCTACTTTCATACCCCCAGTAAATCCTCCTTTATAATGAGTGCTTGTTCTCATTATATCACATGCATCTCTTCTGATAAATTCGGCTGCATTCCAGTGAGATCCATCACTACACTCTGCGGCCAGAATCGGTATGTCTAACTTATCACATAATTTTTTATAGCTTTCTAACTCAAATTCTCTCATTGGTTCTTCATACCACTCAAACTTTAATTCCTCCAAAACTCTCCCAAACCATAATGAATCTGTGTAATTCCATAACCCTGAAGCATCTAGTGTCAAACTAAAATCATCTCCAACCCATTCACGAACTTTTTCGCATAATTTAGCATTTGTTTTTACATCTCTATATCTAAGGTGAAGCTTTATACTTGGATATCCCGCATCCAAAGACGCCTCTACGACATCTTTGTATTCTTCCAGAGAGTCATAACTTGTGGTTGATGCATAAGCGGGAATTTCATCACGATAACCACCCAAAAGTTGATAAACAGGCAAACCAGCTTTTTTCCCTTTGATATCCCAAACTGCAATATCTACCATCGCCATTGCATAAAGCGGATATTCTTCCAAACGATCAGTATCCCAACATTTTTCCCATATTTTCTCAGAATTTAATGGATTCATGCCTATCAAGTCCGATGAAAATCTTCTTTCTACTAAATCCATCATAATTCGGCCTTTGGGCCCTTTTGCAAATCCTGAAATTCCCTCATCAGTCTCTAAGACCATAACACAACTAAAATTCTTTCTTGGGTCTCTACCATCTCCTGATCCAGGCCGGTCAACTTGCCAAGTAAATGGTTTTACAATATCTTCGACCAAGTAGCTCTTAACATTAGAAATTTTCATTTTATGACCTTTTCGAACACTCTTACTTTGTTGTAATGAATAGAAAGAATTTAATGATGTTTAGTACTAAACATTGCATTTCATAAGCGCTTTTTTAAATGCTTATCTTTCTCACAAAATTTATAGCTATCTTTTCATAATTCTGTTCCTCCTGATCTGCTTGATTCGTAGCATGCTTCCACCAGTCTCATGGTCTCATATGCATCTTCAACTGAAGTATGAAGCTGATTGTCTTCTCCTGCGACAAATCTCTGCAGGTTGCTCATCGTTCCAATGAACGCCTCTGGAAACCATCCTCCTTCAAATTCGATCTGGTCCCACTCCTCCTTTTCACTTTTGTAAATCCATACCTCGTCAGGTTCTCCTCTGGGATAATCAAGCAATAAACCGAGTTTTACATAAGCTGCACCCTTCTGGCAATCAAAACGAATCTGCGCAGTCTGCAGGCGAGGGCCCTTACTGTAGTTGTGATTTATTGAGATGACGCAGCGGATCTCAGGGCCATAATTGAGAATCGCGGAGGTACGAGTCTGTGCAATGTCGGGGGTATTAGGATGCCCAAGAGTCTGGGCCCAGACACTTTTGGGTGTCCCCAGAAAAGATCTAATCAAATCAAGATAATGAATCGAATGAACCGCAATCTCCACCCTCTCCATCTTCTTGAGAAAGGGAAAGAGGTTCCAAGGTGTTTCAAGATTCAGGTGCACCTCCAGATCAAGTATCTTCTGCAACATCATCTTTGACATTGCATCTCGCAGAGCTAGCATCATCGGGCTGAATCGTAGTTGAAAATTAACCGCGGCATTCAGCTTCTTGCGAACACAAATCTCTTTGATCTCTTTGGCTTCCTCCAAGTCACTTCCCATCGGTTTTTGAATCAGCACAGTTGCATGATTAGGAAGTTTCTCTACTACCTTTGATACCGCGGAAGGTGGAAGAGCCAGATCAAATACAGCATTATGAGCCTGCGCATTGGATATCAACTTATCGAGAGATTCAAACGCTTTGAGATTCCAAGTTTTAGCCACCATTGCAGACTTTTCATAGTCGATATCAAAGAGACCAAGCACTTTGAAATTTGCTTTGCTGTAGGCAGGTAGATGTGCATCTTTAACGATACCTCCTGACCCAATAATGGAAATAGGCCTGGGCTGGATTGGAAGTGGCCATTGGTAATTAAGCTTCATAAGGTCTTGCAGTTTTTGAATTCTTGGCTCTTCAAATCTGATCCTAAGATCAAATTTGGCAACAATAGAACAAGCGCAGGCCAATAGATAATTAACAACAAAATAAATAGTAGTAACTTAGAGAGGTGATTTTTTTACTAAAAAGATGAACCAGAATGCCAGCGATAAAGCAGGGTGTATAAATCAATGCATTCAGCAAGGAGTGTTACCCCGGAAACGGTAAAATTGAGCGCGGTTACAATTATAAATACACTCTATCCAGTCCCTGCAGCAGAAGTGATCGGTGCCGGTAGTTGGTTCAGCAAAATTATTGAGGCGCGTCCCTTAACAAACATTCCCGCGATAATATTAAGAAAGATTGACCATTAAGATCACAAAATTTGGATCCGTGAGATAGTTTGTCTGGACATGTCATTTTCATACGAATCTCTCGGTGACCAAACAATTCAAGATGAATTCACAAAGGACTTTCCACTAGTCAAGCCAGAAATGTCACCCCACCCGATGACTCCCTGCCTTGCCAAACCTTTCCTGCTGGATAAGCGTGTTCACGCACAAAGTCTTCTTTCATCTCCAAGCCCCATCCGAGCTGACTTGGGAGAACATAGGAGCCCCGGTGCATCCGCACTGGTTCTAAAAACACGTCCTCTTGCAAGAAATTTAGGTATTCCACCACCTGGCCATCTGAGTTTCCTGAGACGGCAATTTGATCCCAGATCGCATAGTGCTGGATCATGTTGCACAAGCCGATTCCTCCACCATGCGGGCAAACAGGGACATGGTATTTTGCTGCTAGTAAAATCACTGCCATTACATCATTCACCCCAGAGAGCCTAGTTGCATCAATTTGACAAAATTGAATCACTCCCTGCTGGAGGAGCTGCTTGAAAATCACTGGAGAAGGTACCTGTTCCCCACAAGCCAGGCCCACACCATGTCCTCTCAAGACTGCTCCAATTTGCTGGTAACCAAAGACATCATCCCGAGCGGTGGGTTCCTCAATCCAGTGAGGGCGGAATTCAATGAGCTGCAACATATGTGAGATGGCTTCCTTGACGCCCCAGATCTGATTGGCATCCAACATCAGCAGAGAGTCCTCTCCGATTGCACTCCGGATAAAGGCCAAACGTTCTCGATCTTGCTGCACATTGAGGCCGACTTTCATTTTGAAACAGTCCAGCCCCTGCAATTTCACCTGCTCAATGGTCTGGATGATCTCTGCGTCTGACAAGCCAAGCCAGCCCGCGGTGGAGTAGGCTTTTGGGCCTCTCTGATGCAGCTGTTTTTCACGTCCCGCTTTTGAACCCAAGTTCTGCTGCAGAAACTCAAGGGCCTCCGCAGGATCGAGAGCATCTCGCAAGTAGCGCCAGTCAATGCAATCTATGACCGTCTGGGGAGGTAGATCCACAAGCAGTTTCCAAAGTGGTTTGTCCTCCACTTTTGCCCATAGATCCCAAAGCGCATTAATGATTGAGCCAATGATCATACGCCCCATTCCATCACCCATCCAGCGGAGTTGATGATGATCCAAAAGCATTTTGTGAAAGCCTCCAGGATCTTCGATAAATTCTCCGAGGGAGCGTCCAATCACAAGCTGAGTCAGGTCCTTGACTGCATAGGCAATCCAATCATTGCCCGCACCGATGGTAAAGTTTACCGATATGCCGGTGAGATTATTCTCAAGGTGGAGCCGGGTCAAAACCGCAGAATAGTTGGGTTTCCTGTGGAATGGGTCCGAACCGAGCAGACTATCAGAGGTTGGCACCCTAAGGTCAATCACCGCAAATTCTTTGATCAGCATCTTACTTTCCATTGAAGGTGTCTGATTACCAAAAATACCATCAACTAAAATTCATTGAATTGCGTATTGGCAACTAAAATTCTTTTATTGTTAACCTCACAATAGAAAACAGACGAAAGCTTTGAATGTTTTTGACTCTAATTTTTTCAGTTGATTGGTTTTCAATTGCTCAGCAAGTTTCTCTAAAACAACATCTTTTGGCTCCTCTTGATAGCCAACAATATCTTAATTCTATCCTTCGCCATATTTTTTGACCAAGTAAACAGACTGCCTGATTGAGGGTTGAGAGATTTAGAGGTCGACCGTTTTTTGTCA
>AGAU01000263.1 GCA_000224765.2 SAR324 cluster bacterium JCVI-SC AAA005
ATGGAATACAGCTAAGCTCATTAATGTAAAAATTAGCTATTTGATTCGATTTAGTTGTTAAGTTTTATGAAACAAATAACTCTGGAACATCCAAAGCCAAACCTCTCTTTCCGCCCAAAATATCTCTCTGAGATCGACCATGTTCACAATGCAAAAGCAACGGGGCTCGTAGCAAGCACTGAATGGCCTCACCTCCTTCAACCAGCTTTTGCATAGCGGGCCGCTTACATCTTTTATCCTGCGGCATTACCTCAATTTAGTGAGGCAGGATTATCTCAATAGGAAAGCAAACCCGACTAACTTGAATCATTCTAAATTCATTAAAAAATACGTTTTTGGATAATTAAATGTTTTGATCCATTTCTACAGAGCCAACGATGAATTTTTCTCAAATCTTTGATCGATGATGTTTTGCTGAATTCTGTTCCGCTGATACTGCCATCAGGGTAAATACAAGGCTTTGAAGAGTCATGAATGTAATCTGCCAAATGAAGTAATCAAAGATTTGACCGAGACTTAAAATAAGTATACTGGCCCAAAGCAATACAGAAGTAGAACGATGTTGCCAGAACCATGTGAGGATAAATCCGAGGGCAAAAAGTAGTCCGATCCACCCCATTTCAATCCAAATTGTCAGCAAAGCATTGTGAGCATTCCAGGCTTCATTTGCATTCTGGAATGCCAAAGCTACAGGTCCCGAAGCTTTTTCTGAAACAGCATAACCAAATGATTTGACTCCAACTCCAAGAAAAGAGGGATTTTCGATTCCATACTCGATTGCCATCCTAAATAAAGCAAATCTTGGATCAATCTCTTCGAAATGTTCTAACTCACTAACATGCTTTAGTTTAACCAATATTTCTTGACTTCTCTCATGCACTCGTGGAGAGAATGAAAAAGTGATTAAATATAGTGCTGTTATTGTTATGATAGCACCTATAAGACTCTTCAAGCAATTCCTGCCATAAATTACTTCTCTTATAATTTGCGGGGCCAAGATCAATATGCTGACAAAAAAA
>AGAU01000262.1 GCA_000224765.2 SAR324 cluster bacterium JCVI-SC AAA005
TCTTTAATGGAATTAGTTGGAGTAATATAAAGAATGGTTTTAAAGATTGGGTTTACCAAGGGAAGATCAGAAATGGAAAACCACATGGTCAGGGTACACTAACTTTTGATGATGGGTCGAGACATGTTGGTGAGTGGAAGAATGGGAAAAGAAACGGAAAAGGAATCTTCTACTCCTCTAGTGGAATTCAATCACCCGGTGTCTGGGAAAATGGAAGTCTGCAGTTTA
>AGAU01000261.1 GCA_000224765.2 SAR324 cluster bacterium JCVI-SC AAA005
GTTGATATTGCTGTGCTCCATCACCAGTTTCTCTTTGCTCACCCTCGCTTTGTTTCTGCGACCATTGGTTTTGGAATGCGTTGACCCCCAGTTCCTGCGCTCAGTTAGCAAGCTCAGTGCATTTACCCATTTCACCTTCCTTGTACTCGTTGTGCTCAATCTTGTAGGGGGTTTCCACGCACTCGGCACACTCATGGCGGTTGGTATCATGCTACTACCTGCCACCGCAGGACGGTTCTGGACTAATGGCATCAGCAGTTTGATCCTCGTAGCAGTTACTTTTGCCATGCTCTCCAGCTTTACTGGGCTTTTACTGTCTTACCACTACAACTTGCCGTCTGGACCGGCAATCATTCTTGTCAACAGTATCGTTTACGTGATGTCGTTGATGTTTGGACCAGTCGGCGGAATTGTGAACCAATTGTTCTTTAACCGTCAGGTAAAAGTTTGAATGTTTGGCTCGTGACCAATTAAACACTCTTTGCAGAGTTGCCAATTGCTTTGCTAACTTCGTTTTCTAAAAGCCCAATAGCAGCCCACCCAAAAAAGGAAGATTTTTTTCAATAGGTTTCCCAGTGGGCCTTTTATTTTCCTTGGTGTAAAGTTTGGTCCATCTGTTTATGGTAAGTGCTTTAGTTTCCTCCTGTGTTGCAAGGACTTAGATTAGGCAATGCAATTAAGAAAAGTGAATTGATAGCTAATACGCTAATTATTTGCAGAAGTGGCACAAACCCCCTATTAAGTGCAAGCATATAATATATTTATTATTTTAGCAGCAATATGAAAATTTCTGATGGTTTATGAGGAGCTGTTGGGAGTAAAATCTAAGATCAACAAATTAGTAATCTAACGTACTAGCAAATAATTTGAGGCAGTTTCTGAGTTGAGTAGTAGATGGGACCCTAAGATTGGATCCCACAAACTCTAAACTAGTTGAGGCTAAAGGGCCTTCATAATAGCAGCTAATTTTTGTGAATCATCCAGAATATGGAATTCAACTGTTTTCCCATTTTCAATTTTGTAGAGATGACCAAAATCACCTTCCATACCTTCCGCAGTACCGCGAACTAAAGCAAAAACATATTCACCTTCAGCGACCATAAGTTTTGGTTCTACTTTAAAATTTTCAAAATGACTTGGAATGTGAGCGAGGAAATCATTAATAAAGCTATCTGGTCCATGATACGTCCCTGAAAACTTGTGCATTCCATTTACTTTGATGACTGCTTGCTCGTGAAACAAAGATTTGATGGTGGCCATATCGCCAACGGCAAAACTTTCATATCCTTTCTGAACTAACTCTTTCGGTGTCATTTCATCTCCAATTTGATTGAATTATTTGTTGGGTGTACCCGACTCCATAGCATTCCTAACCAGTATCAGTGCTACGGAGTCTGTAGGTAGTTTGAAAATCTGTTCGTAAACTTTTAGGCCCAATGCCAAAGATTCCAAGTGGCGCTACCACTAGCATCAACATCCCACTCATATATAAGGGCCTTGCCATTCAGGCTCATCAGAGAAGGAGCAGTTGTTTCAAAGTAACAGGCCCCACGAAATTTTGATCCACCATCTTCAGTCATGGCACCCGAACCTGTGGCACGGAAAGTTGCTACTCCATCTGAGGTCATGACAAGACCCGAATTTGGTAATTCACCATACATACTTCCATCGGCTCTCATTTCCGCATGGTAGGTAGACATCATCTGAACTTGGACGCCAGCTAATGTGCCAGTACCCTCGGCTGTTACTTCAAACTTAGGAAGTGTTCCCTCAGTGGGTAATACTTTGTTGACAGACTTTGCGGTCATAGAGCCCATTTTTTCACCAAGCATAATTTCTCACTTACATATTGGGTTGGGGTGATCGTAATTATTGTACAAGTAGTTGCTGTTGAGCAATCAGAACAACTCGAAAGATATCAACTGGAAGATAGTTAAAATGCAAGTACTATTTGTATGAACGATAGATTCGCTAAATTGTAAGTCTTAGACTAGTTCTTGATTCTGAAAACACAGACCAACGGATCACCAATTAGTTAAAGATTGTGGCAGATATCATCCTTCGAGAGGAATCATTTGCATTGAATTCATATCAACACCCGCTTCATCAATCAGGTTTTGATTTGCTGACATTACTTTTTTTAAAATCTCCATCGACTCCAAAATAAGTATAACGTAAACGCGCCGCATTTCGGACGAGTAACCATACCCAATAACATCAATGTCAGCTGAAGCACGAAGATTTATAGATTCTTCGTTTTCAAATTCATTTTTCCAATGTTGATATCCTTGGGTGACTTTAACACTGACAAGTAATTTCATATAAGATTTCCCTCTTTCAACAGAAGTTAATTCTGACAGAACAACTCGTGCAACTAAGAAGTTGCAACAAGTTTAGCTAAATAGAGTGAATGCTCGGCTCCATACATTTCTGCCATTTCCTGTAATGCTGGATCAGACATATATTGTTGCTGTAGTTCCGGATCAAAAACATCTGCACACACTATTGCAGTGTAGTCATCAACCTTACCGATCATCACATCTCGCATGAACATCTGAGTCATCTCTGCATCTTCGTCCATTCCCTGCTTCCACTCTTCAAAAGTAGATTTGTTAAGTTTGACGACAGCCATAAAGTTTGCCATAGCTCCTCATCGTTGTCAGATCTCAGCAAGTTGCACTCAAAGACAAAGCAATTTTGTATTACTTGATCTCAATAAAATCATGGCAAATCAGCAAGCAAAGTTGTCTGCAAAACCAAAATTTTAGACCACCGAATATGTAATCCGAAGGATAATGAATGAAAATACAAAAAAATACTGGGATATTAGCCAATAAATACGATTATTTTCCAAAATAGTAGCAAAATATCGTAATTACTTCTCGATATGGCCCTGAAAAATAGCCTTTGCTCTTGTTTATGTGCCTACACTTCAACTTGAAAAAGTGGTGGCGCCAAAGCATACAGAAAGGATTTGGCGATAAGGCCAAGTATCCTGCAATTGCTCTAAAGTCATCCAAGTGGGTGATGTTTTTTGACAGGAGATGAGATACAAAGTGAAACCCCACCCCTATACGTTATTGAGTACAGCCTCGCCCTAGTTTTCGATAAATTGGTTCGACAAAATAAATTGTTGGGTGTTGATGAGTAGATGCAAGCTAGCCTAAAGTAAGAGGTAGGAAAACCGAATGAATAACACTGAGGATCATCAAATAGTTCGGCATTTCTCTACTCCAGCATGGTTTCGGGACTAGCCGAATCCTGCCATCCCTGTTGTAGCTGCACGAGTATATGTGGTCTGGAGGGTAGATCAACTGATCTAAGACAGTTCTGAACTCAGAAAAATTTTCTTGTGTTATAAAAGTTTGATAATTTTGTAGTGTATCGAATTGATTTTCTGCGTAGAGAGTTAATCCCAGGAATCAACCGAATAAATGAATATTTTTGCTCTACTTTTTCAAATACAGTTGAAGCTGGATTATCTTTCAAGCGAAAATCATCACTATCACCAGCCCCTCCATTCTCTACTTGTTCTGAGATAAAAGTTGCTTTTTTATTGATGTGGAAAGCCACAATTGATTCGTATATTTGGATAGACCATATTCGATTCTCCGCTGTTCGGTAATCAAATCCTCCAAAGCGAAAGTTTATTCGATCAATCCGTCTTCTTACATACTCCATAAATGAGTATCGCTTCAATCCAAAATTTTTACTCATATAGGAAGTGTGCGTATCTTCAACGACTAGCATCCCTCCATCATTTATGAAGGGCAAAAGAGACTCTGTTGTAAGGATTTGCTGCTCGTATGTATGGCCACCATCGTCAAGGACAATGTCAATTCTTTGAATTTTTTTCGTAAATTCTTCCCAAAAATTCACATCACTTTGACTACCGATGAATATTTCAAAGCCATCTTTCTCCCATTTTTTCGCGCTGGGGTTTAGGTCAATTCCAACGATTCTTGCCTCTTTCCCAAAAAAATCCCTCCACATGAAAAGGGATCCTCCTCCTAGGACTCCAATCTCAACAAATGTGATATCTTTGCCTTTATACCTACCGAATAAATTATCATAAATATGAAAATATGTTGTATGTTTTGTACTCTTATAAGGACTTTTTAGGAAAGATTGATAACTACTTGTTTCTTCCATTTTTTATTTGTTATGAATGTTTTTTAAATATGAGATCAAGAAGGAGATGAATTTCGACATCATATAAAAATTGATTTTTGACAATGAACTTAGAAAGCCTTTTCAATACTGTTGAGAAATTACAACTGTGTTAGAGTGGACCGATAAAGTAGGAGAATCTCTCTTAATTTTGATATTTTGCTGGGCTGTAAGCGGTCGCAAAAGCTTGGAAGGTACCCCAGCTTTTGTTAGGATTGCCTATAGTTTTCCCTATACTCAGATAAAAAAATTAATTGATGGAAAAATTTGAGTCAATAAGATGATTATCTCGCCCTTCTTGATCTACAAGCATATTTCCATTTTCGTCTTTCACAGAATTTTTTATTGAATTGTCAATCAACAGATTTTTGATTTGTTTTGGAGTAAATTTTCTATACTTTTCCTCAACCATTATATTTGCGATTAGCCCAGCGATATATGGTGCTGTAGGCGAAGATGCTAAACCCGAAAAGTTTAGTTCGCCACCAGTGTCACTTTTGCTGTCGAGATAATAGATATTATCGATCTTAACAAAAAAATCTACGCAGCTACCTGTGTTGACGTATGGATCAACCTGATTGTTGATACCAACTGGAGACGTAATTATAATCGAAATACTGTCATATCTATAAAAATTCCTGGGAAATTCACTTTCGCAATGGCTATTAGGATAGCCAGTTGGATATGGGAAATTTGGGCCTTTAAAATTTCCTCCAGAAGAGATTACAAATATAAATCCTTTACTTGTCATCTCAATCATTATTTCTTTAATATCATTTAGTATAATATTATTCTTACCAAGTAGATCAGTGCCAGTACTGATACTGATAATCCCTGGTTGTAAACCATAATTATTTATCCAATTTAATTGTTTATACCAATCTCCTGATTCCCGTGAAACAGAATGAATTTTTATATCAGTATTAGGTGAAATCCCATATTTTTTATTTGTAATTATTCCAGCCATCATTGTACCATGACCACCGCCTCTGGTGGGGTCACTGTAAGGATCATAGGTATACCCGTTGTAAAATTCTAAATATTCGGAGTACCCGGACAAGAAACTTCCAGAATCAGTAGGATTTGCGTAGCTTGTACCAAATCTTTTTTCTCCAATTTCCTCATGGCTCATTCTGATCGGGGAATCCATGAAATAAACATGTACACTACCATTATCGTTAGATTCATTTTTTGTTTCGTTATCATGAAGCTCACTGGACTTGGTAGTGTTTCTGCTACAAGCATTCACAATTAAAGAAAAAAATAGAATTAATGAAAAGCATTGAAGAATGTAAACAATGATTTGAAATTTTTTCAAAATATTCTCCAGTTGAACCTTTAATGGTTAAACAGATCAAATCTTTTAAGAAGTAAGTTAATAACTACGATCATACAACTAGTTACTCATGGTGAAATAATAAACCAAAATATTAACGATTTGAAATTTTACCTAATAATTCAAGGTAGTTTCTGTTCGAGCAGTAGGTGTGTCCCGAATAGTAGATTCTGCAAGTTCTCATTTAGTTGAAACTAGTGACCCTCTCACCAGCATATCAAACTTAGGGATATCTTTTACGTTGAGGCCCTTGGCATCTCAACCGACAGCAATAGCCTCAGTTTGATTTGTCTGAAAAGGGGTGATTACATCGTTGGCTTTATCCAGTCCGTATTCGATCTCACAGCCACCAAGGTACATTCCTTCTGATAGGCTATCTGGTTCTAAAAAAGATCCGTGACACACAGTGTAGATTTTTCAGTCGTTGGAACCGCAGAATACATTTCTGAATTGAATCTCTCCTGTCATTTGAGTGGAAAACTGCTTTGGAGCATTGATACTGCATTCAAACTAACCAACTTCAAGCATTCTCACCAGATTGACTTCTTGATAATGATGTTTTTTTATCTCAGTGACGAGGGGATACCTTGTTAGAAAAGATTGTGTACCGTTTTGTTGGGGAGGGGCAGGGACTTGGCGGAAAAACAGTCCGAATCTTAATGAATGGAATACCAGCACCGCTCAGGTAGGACATTGTTGAATCTTTTTGAATCTAATTTGCGGGTGCAGAAACTTCAGCAGCCGGAGCAACATTGCCTGTCCCCTACCATTAACAGCAGCAATTCTGTAATAGTACCATTTTTTGTTGGTAATCAAACTCGCATCTGTATGGCTTCAGGTTCCACTTACACAACCGGACGCCACATTCGTTATCGTCTGTAAACTGGAGCTGCTACTGTTCAAGTTATTTTGATCAAAGGTGATGACATCGGTGAGGCCTCCCAAAGACTGCTCAACTTTATAAATTGTATAGCTTGTACTGCCAGGAACAGCACTCCACTGAAGTTGGATTCGCCCCGAAGTTGAGGTGTCCAGTGTTAAATCTTCCACAATGGGAGGTAAGGTTTTTTGATAGAGAGCCTTGATCTCAGTAGCACTTAAAGACCTGCGTTTTCATAACCGTAAGGTCGCAGGTTTAAATCCTACCCCCAGTTATCATACTTTTCCTTAGCAAAAATCATCAACTTATCTGACTGAAAAACACCCTTCTTGGGCACCTCTAATTTTCTTGCCCAGCCACCTAGCCTTAATTTTCAGTCCCAATTTGACCCCACTTTCAACCGATAATCTGCGATATTGTTTTTCAATTGCTCTTCAAATTTTGTAGGCAATCATAGATGTTCGTCGAGGATGGAGAATGACAAGCAATTATTTCGTTATGAAGAAATGGGTTTAGGCGATTCCCAGAAGGCAGAGTTTTCTCACGTCGTTTGATACACCAGTTTTTGAAAAAGAATAACGCAAAAAACTCATAAGAAAACCTGAACTGGATTCCTAGAATGGCATACCTACTCTTTTGCTGGTATAGATATTTGTAGGTTAAAGTCCATCTGCTTGGGGAGAAACAAGGTGTGTATTGGCTGGAGGTGAATGACCCATAAATTTAGAGGATTGTCACTAATTCTTTTAGCTACAACTCTGAAAAAAGTCTAAAAAAAGACATTAATGCCAAATAGCGTCAAATATCAGAAAAATGATGGTTCAACCTACCTATTCAGTAATATATGCAAAAATTCGTGGCGCAGATGCTTTTGGTAAATAAATAGTTCACACCAAACCGCTTACAGCCAGATATTGTACTGGTTATTTGGGTAGAATTATGGAGCCGCAGCTTCAATCGCTCTTTCTGGTGCACAGGGATGAGTTTAATCTGATCACTAAAATGGGATTACAAAAAATGCATGATTACAACGAAAACCTAAAGGGTGATCCAACAGCTGAAAAGACAAGTTCAGTGTTGCGTACTCCGGACGTCTGCTTCAAAAATCTGCCACTTTGGGACTATGAGCCAGAGTATTTCACCAGCAGACTGTATGGTCTGGATGTGCGTATCGCGTATTATGACCTCGGTGAAAGGGATGCCAAAGAAACAATCCTGCTCACCCACGGCATGTCGGCTTGGTCATATCTAAACCGACGGATGATCCCACCACTGGTAACCGCCGGTCATCGCGTTATCTTGTTTGACCAAGTGGGCTGTGGCCGCAGCGACAAGCCAAGCCGTGAAGAGGATTATACCTACGAGCGGCACATCGGCTGGAACATCGATCTGCTGATCAATCACCTGCGCCTCAAAAACCTGACCGCTGTGCTGCAAGACTGGGGCGGTCTAATCGGAACGCGCGTTGCCGCAGCGCATCCCAGCACCTTCCGCCGCTTGGTTATAGCAAACACAATGCTGCCGACCTGCGATGACAGCTTTTTCAAAGTCTCACCAGGTTTTTATAGCTGGAAGACCTTTGCCTTCCGCACAGGGCTGAAAGATGACATCTTCACTAGAGAGCGGGGTGGTCGCTGGCCTAGTCAAATCATAGCGCAAAAAGCCATCGGGCCGAGTAATCCTGAATTAGATTCGGTGGAAAGGGCAGCTTATGACGCGCCATACCCGGAAGAGACTTACAAAGCAGGCGCAAGGATGTTTCCAGAACTCGTGCCAACACCTGCCACCGATCCTACTGGTCGCCCCGCCATGACTGAGGCTGAAAACAATGCTGCAGCCTGGGGCGTGTTCCAAAAATTCACTAAGCCGGTGCTGCTTGCCTTTAGCGACGAGGATACAGTGATGGCGGGTGCCGATGCTATCTGGTTAAAACACTGCCCGGGCACAAAACACCCCGGCGTAGAGCATGTCACGATCAAAGGCGTTGGACATTTTTTGCAAGATGGTGGCGCAGAACAGCTAGTTGAGGCCATAGCTGACCTAATCAAAGCCACACCACCTGCATCTATTCAACCATTGCTTGCAGGACCGCCTGATGGTGCACCCGAGATTGCTGCTAAAGCTGCAGCCGAATTGGCGGCATCGGGACGTGCGTTAGAGCATGGGGATATCGGGATTTCAACGCCCTCTGACGGAGGTGCATCTTATATCGAACCAACACCAAAGGGGCCCATACCCTACCAATAAGCAACGCACCTTTCCATCAAAAAAACTAAGCCTGTGATTTCAACCACAGGCTTGCCTATTTCGCGCGCGCGCAGCTTCAACCATCACCGTGTATGGAGCTTTTAATTCCTGCTTACGTTTCTCACAGAATTTTTTCATCGCTTCCGGATGCAGTTGTCGGACATCAGTTTGTTGAACCTCCAGAGAACCACGCCACTTTTCACTCAACAGTTTGGGATTTAGCCTACCGGCAAGCCAAGTTCTTGCTCGGATTGCCACATCACCTGCACGGGCACCAATCCGGCCAGCTTCCACATCCGCTACCAGTCTTTCAATTTGCTCCAAGTGCAAAAACCCTCGACCTTCCAATGCTGCTATGTAATCAGCTTTGCGTTCTTCATTGGAATTGAGCCATTTCCAGAGAGCTTCCTTGGACTTTCCATAGTGCTGAGAAATCTGGGAAAGGGCCACACCCCTGCCAGTCTGTTGCAATTTCGGCCAAGTCCCATAGACGCTGGATAGACTCTACAATGCTTCCAATCGCTTTTCCCATTGTCGTCTCCGTAGTTATAACCGTCTTGCTATTGGCAGAGCTTGGTCAGTTACTTCGTACCGAGGGCGGATCTACTACCATCACTCTGGGATTTGACCCAGGACGTCGTTCTGCCTTTATAAGGCCTTGATCTTCTAACTTGCGCAAAGCTCTTAGCTTCTTGAATTTTAGATGTCAAATTTCTAAAAATTTATTTAAGTATTTGATATTTTGTAATATTTATAAATAAATAGCCAGTAGCGCAAAACAATCCCAGTATGCATACAGGTACTCCCACACTCCAATAGTGCTTGGAATCAGGCCTTGGATATCTCTTGGTGGATGAAGAAATCTTTTGTCGCTTTCTCAAAAATATATCCATCCTAAAAGCAGATTTGTATTTTTTTATTTCTTACTTTTTCTCTCAAACTTTTTAAAAATTCAATTTTGTGGTACAAATTCCCTAAACATCACAATTAGTAATGATAAGATTTCCGAATTTTCATGGCAGTTTGTAAGTAATCTAAAGAATAGTTGGCCTCGGTATGTGTAAACTTGGTAGATAGCTATTCTCAAATGAGAGACTCAAAGGCACTAAATGGCGAACTTCGGACCAATACTTTAACAAAACATAAATGGAGAAATCATACTGATAAGAAGACTTGTTGTTGGCCTGACTCTAATAAGCCTTACAACGATATCTGCTTTTGCCCGAAGTCCCAGTAGCGCGCACAAGTTTATGGTAGCTACTGTAAATCTAGTGGCTTTCCGGCATGGCGAGGAATGCCCATAAATAAAGTATTGAAAAGGCTTCAGGGTCCCGGTGGAATCAAGCCGATGATGGAAATTGCTTTTCCACTGATGCTCTCCACATCAACAGTGGCAATGATGATGTTTATTGACCGGCTTTATCTCAAGCAGGTCAGTGCAGAAGCAATGAACGCCTGCTTGAGTGGAGGCTTTACCTCCTTGGCCTTTTCGTCTTTCTTCATTGGCGTCATCGGATTCAGTACCGCTTTAGTTGCGCAACATTTGGGTGCCCGACAACTTCCCACCTGCCCTAGGGTACTCACTCAAACCATCATATTTAGCTGTTTAAGCATACCTATCATCTTTGCCTTAATCCCTGCGGGTAGATGGTTGCTGGAAACAGCTGGGCTCTCTAGTGAGGAGACGCACCAGGCTCAGACCTACCTCACCATCTTAATGTCTTTTTACGGGCTGAATCTGTTTCGAGAAAGCTTAAGTAGCTACTTTGGGGGGTTGGGCAAAACTAGAGTTATACTGTTGTCGACCTTATTAATGGGTCTCGCTAACGTTGGCGCTAACTACGTATTGATTTTTGGCGAGTTGGGCTTTCCTGCCTTTGGTATTGCAGGAGCAGGTTACGGTACTGTGTTCGCTTGGTTCGTTGGATTATTCGCTTTGTGCGTTATCTACTTCAGACAGATCCAGCTTCCAGAATACCAACTTTCAAAGAGTTTTCGGTTGGATCTGGGAATTCTCAAAAAGCTTGTGCACTTCGGATTTGCTAGTGGGTTGCGTATCACTCTGCTGATTTTCGCTATTGATTTGATGATTCTCGCTTTTCAGTCCTATGGAGTTGAGATTTCTACCGCCATTACAATTGTTTTCACTTGGATTCACACTCTTTTCATTCCAGTACTTGGTCTGGAGATTGGGACAATGAGCCTGACAGGGCGCTTCATCGGAGCCCGTGACCCAAGCAATGCCTCAGACTCTGTTTTTTCTGGTCTTTCTCTAGCCTCTGTCTACGCTCTGATTATCTCCTCAGTTTGTCTATTTGCAACCTCTGAGATGGTCGGAATGTTCTTAAAAACCGACTCTGCTGCAGAAATCAACGATCTTGCAATCTGGGGGACTCAACTCTATGCCTTCATGGTATTCATCATGGCTTGGTCGGCTATATTGGGCGGTGCGCTAAGGGGGGCTGGAGATACCTATGGGACGATGACCATCTCTGCGGTTTTCTGGTGGTTTCAATATGCTCTTGTGGTTATCATGATTCGTCTATTCGAACTCTCTCCGAGTGTAGTGCTCGGAATCCACATTTTTAGTTCACCACTTCTGCTATTTGCTTTGATTGGACGTTTCCGCAGTGGTGCCTGGCGCAAATTCGAGTTGATTGGATAGAAATGGTAGTTAGAGAAATGACCGATAATAATCTCTGTTAACTTTCATCACACCCACAAAATATCTCACGAGGAGAGAGACACTTACATGAATGCAAAGTGAATAATTATTCTGAAAAGTTTGGAGAATATGTTCGAAAAGGTGAAAAGGCTGCCATGGCACTCCCGAATCGAGGCCCGATGCAGTTTGACAGAAAAGGGAATGTTGCTTCTGAGATTCTTGAAAGATACGCAAAATATGGGTTTTACGTTCTGGAAAATTTTCTTAGCAAGAAGGATTTGCAGGATTGGCA
>AGAU01000260.1 GCA_000224765.2 SAR324 cluster bacterium JCVI-SC AAA005
TTTTCCATAAGCCCCAACATCATCGATTTTCACATCCACTACTAGATAAACAGGTTGAGCCATCATTTCTCTGAAGTTTTGATGTTATTGAGTATTACTGTTTTTAGAATGGTAATCAGGGTACTCGCTAAATTAAATGGTGACAATCCTCTGAATATATCAGCTATTCTTTTCTACGATTACCCGGCTGTACACTTCTTAAGAAGACAGAATGTAACCTACAGATACATACAGTAACAGTTGGGCAAGTATGATGGCCTAACTAAGAGATTCAGACTTTTAGGTAATTTTATCCGACTATCCTTTTTCAAACATAGAGATTTCAAATGATGAGAAAAAATCTGCATTCTCAAAATTCCGCTTAAAATCTTTCCTCATTACAAGCCAACCTACTATTCATCCTCAACTTTCCACAAACTTCTGCGTTTGCTAAAGATCTTCGAAGATAAATTTAAAAATAAACAATCAGTTGTCAGTCAAAAGTGGGGTCAGACTGGGACAGAAAATCCCGCCAATTGGTTGGGTATATGGTTGGGTAAATCGAAATCTGGGTGAAAACCAGAAAAGTGGTGGGCTGGGTTAAATACTGATTTTACTGAGGAAAAGTGTGGTGGCGGGGGCAGGATTTGAAC
>AGAU01000259.1 GCA_000224765.2 SAR324 cluster bacterium JCVI-SC AAA005
TGACACTGAAGAAAAAGATTTTTAGCGAGGATGAGGAGACGATATTTGATGAAGTAGTAATTTACAAGAGAGGAAATTATTGGCAATTTAGAGTGTGGTTAGAAAATGAAAAAAATATACTAGGAAGAGTTTAAAAATAATAAAGAAGACTATAGCTAGAGAAAAAGCAAAAGATTTATACCTAACAATTTATTCAAAATTACAAGAATGGAACAAGTTTTTTAGTAGACAGCACAGGAAGGTATAGATGCTTACTTGAAAGAGAGATATCATTATGTAATTACAGGATTAATCGTAGAAAGAAGACACTAAGTTTTAGGGCAGCATTTAGATAAATTCTTAGCATTTGTTGGCAAAAATAAGAAACTAAAATAATTACGAGCAGATGATTTACTAAATTATTATAAGTATCGATTAAAAAAACGAACAATAAGGTGTAAATTAGCACGGTAAAAAATGAACAGTCGACAATAAATGCTTTGGTGAAATGGTTGTACAGGAAAAATGAAATAGATATAGCAGAATTCGAATTTAAAAAATTACCAAAAATTAATAAAGGAAATGAAAACGTTAGGCGTAGCACGCTTACGTTGGAAGAATATGCAAGATTAACGAGAGAAATGCTGAAATATATAGGAATGGGAAATAATTTAATTAGTGAATTAACAGAAAAATAATATAAAATTAGGTCAATAGCACAACATTATATTTTGATCTCTACTAATAGTAGTTTAAGGGTTGTTGAACAATTACAGTTGAAATGGAATGACGTTAAGATTGAAAAGCTAAAAATAGTGATGGGGAGGAAGTAAAACTAGCATGCATAAAGATAAGAGCAGAGAACTGCTATGTAGGAAAGGATATTACTTGGAAAGATTAAAAGATATATTAGGAGAGAGAAAAAAGATGACTATATTTTTAGCACTGATGGTATAAAAAATTAGAGTGGATGTAATAGAAGTATATTTTAAGAAAATGCTAGAAATAGCAAACGTGAAAGACTGCGAAGAAAGAGGTATTGTACCTTATAGCTTACAGCATTTTATGATAACGTAGAGAATTATGGCAGGTTTGAGTTTGCAACAGGTTGCAGACATGTGTGGTACGAGTGTGTCGATGATAGAAAAAACATATTGGCACTTAAATGATGAAATGCGTAAAACAGCCGCACTAGCTGATTAAAGATTGAGGGAAGATGGAACAATTGAGGTAATTTAGGAAGAATAAAAAATGACAAGAGATTTGACAGTTGATGGCTTGAGAGATGTTAAAGACGTATTCTTTAATTCATTTACTGGAGAGGAAGCACTAATAACTTATCCAGTAATCAGTCAAATTATCACTAAAATTCCACAAATAATGTCTTTGTGCTTAGGTTGGGAGCAAGAAAAGAGAATCGTTAGAGCTATAGCGTTTACTCCAGCATTTTTTGATAGTTCCTCAGTAATTAGTGCATATATTCTTGCTTCTCTGGCTGTGCATAATACCTATCAAGAAAATGGAACTACCATAAATTTAATCAATAAAGTAAAAAAAGATTTAAGCGATAAAGGCATAGATGCATTACTCGTATATAGAGATCCAAGTTATTACGGAAAATATGGTTTTGAAGTTGAATTAGGAAAACATTTTATACCACCTTACAAACTTCAATACGAGTTTGGATGGCAGGCATTGATGCTTAGTTCTACGCAAATTGAAAACACAGAGTTTCACTTTACGTGTGTAGAAGCATTATCGGATGCAACGCTTTGGTAGTTTTTCAAATCAATTCAGCAGCACTGCGCATCTGCTCATCGTTAACGTCAACATAGCACTGTGTTGTCTGTATGCTGGCATGTCCAGCCATCTCTGCTAGCACCCGTACCTCAACTCCCTTGCTCCTAAGTTCCGTTAGCCAGGCATGCCTACCGCTGTGACTGGGCACCGACTATACCTGCTCTCTGGTAAAGCCTTTGTAGGTTGCTGGGTTGGCTATGAGGTGTGAATTCTTCTGTGAACTGAAAAGGTAGCTGTTTCTGCACTTCTGGCAAAACTGCTATGCTTCTCTATTTTTTGTTGGGAATTCACTAATTTTTAATTCAACTAAACAAGGCTTATCAAGCCTTGTTTTTAATTTTATACTTTAGCTATTTTTAGTGTTTTAAACCATACTAATGGGGTTTCAGTCCAGGCTGTTTTGACAGTTTTTCAATTTGGAATAAATCGATTTTTTAATTTTAAAAATTACTGATATATTTATTAAATTTATAGAAATAAACACTTATAGAAATAACTGGAAAACATGATCTTTGCATTTATAATAAATTCCTTATCCTTATTCTGAGTCATTGGCATACTTGAAAAACCTTATCATAGAAACTGATATATATGATGTTTTATTAGGTTATTTAGCCGTATTAGCTGTTCTCGATTAGCAAGCAGAGACTTAACAAGCCGCTATGAGTCTGCTTTGCGATTGTGTGTACCAATCCTGCCAAAAATTTCCTAATGTTAGAATCTCGCTTTGTACTTTTCTGAACTCTGATGGAATTATGGAGGGTGGAAATTTGTTGTATTACTAGGGGAAGATGGAGCAGAGGCCCAGAACTCCTGATAACTCAATCAATGAGCTTCAGAAACTAGCTTTTTTTGAAAAGTGAAGAGCGCTGAGGATGGGAATGAGCTTCAGAAACCTCAGAGTGAGTCGTAATCTAAGCGATTCATGCCGTTGAAAGCAGCAATTCGATAGGCCTCATCGAGAGTTGGTACATTGAAAACTGAGTTGATGAAGAACTTAATAGTCCCTTCAAAGTGCAACACACAGTTGCCTAGGTGGATCAACTCAGGTGCACGTGGTCCAATAATGTGCACACCTAGTAAACGCAAGGTTTCAGGGCAGAAGAGCAGTTTTAGAATTCCTTCCTGTTCTCCCATGATATGTGCCCGAGAGATTTCCTTGAAATGGGCAATTCCCACTTCGTAAGGAATTCTGGCATCCGTCAGTTCTTCCTCTGATCTCCCTACATAAGCAACCGCTGGAATTGTCCAGATACCGTAGGGCAGTTCTCTCGGAATGCGCTCATTTTCCAGTTGCCCAAATGCGTGCAGCGTAGCAATCCTCGCTTGCAGCAAAGACGTGGAAGCCAGGGCAGGGAAACCGACCACATCACCAACAGCGTAGATGTTTGGGATACTTGTTTGGTAGTATTCATTCGTATGAATCAAACCGTTATGACCCAACTCAACACCAATTTCCTCCAATCCCAATTTATCAGAATTCGCAACGCGACCAGCTGCCAGCATGACGGTAGAGCATGGTAATGTCTTACCACTCTCCAACTCCACTTGAACTTCCTGCGGTGAGATCTTGACGATCTGTTTCACGTTCTCGCCAAGGCGCATCGTGATTCGCTGATTGCGCATTCGATAAACGAGAGCCTCTGCAATTTCTCGATCCAAAAAAGGCATAACATGCCGATCCCGAGCGATTAGATTGACGCGAATCCCTAACTTAGCAAAGATACAGGCGTACTCACAACCAATGACGCCAGCACCGATGATCGTGATTTTTTTTGGAAGTTTCTCAATCTTGAGGATCGTATCAGAGTCAAAGACGCACTCATTGTCGAGCTGAGCCCAATCGGCTTTTCGTGGAGCAGAACCTGTAGCAACAACTGTATAGTCAGTGGTAATCTGATAAGGTTCCTCGTCTGGATGGGCAGGTTGAATCCGCAGTTCAGTTGGACTGAGGAATTGGCAACGCCCTCTCTCAAGAGCGACTCGATTCTTCATTAAGTTGCGACGCAGCTTGCTCTCCTGCTCACCGATCACGATTTCCTTGCGATACATCAACTCTTCGGTGCTGACGTTCTCACGCATGGAGATTTCAATTCCATGAGTTCGACGGCGCAGCAACTCCAGATTGACAACTGTCTCTCGCAACGACTTGGATGGAATCGTACCTGTGTGCAAGGAGGCACCACCAAGTTTCTCCCGTTTGTCTATCAGAAAAACTCGCTTCTTCAGCTTACTGGCTTGGATTGCTGCTTTTTCGCCCGCTGGGCCAGAACCGACGATAGCAATGTCGTAGTGCCGAATTTCCTGCATACGAATTTCTTACTTGGGGAGGAAAGATTTAATTGATATCAGAATGCTGAAAACCTAATTCGCAACTGCTAAAGAATCTAGAGTAACCTTACCCTATGTCCTATTTCTCTCTTTTTTTTCTGTATGAACCTACAGAGAGTCAGTCAGATACTTCAGTTCAATTCTGCTTACGTTCACGGCCACGCCAAATTAGGTGCAAGGGTGTGCCCTCAAAACCAAAATGATAGCGGAGTTGGTTCAGGAAATAGCGTTCGTAGGAGTAGTTCAGTTTTTCTGGATGATTACTGACCATGACAAAGGTGGGTGGGGACGCAGAGACCTGGGTGCCATAGAAAATCTTAGTAGCCCGACCAGATTTGGCAGGAGGTGAATGCTTGCGGACAATCATTTCCAGCACTGTATTCAGATCTGCAGTGCTCACACGACGCATGTACTGCTCGTAGACCTCGTCGATTTTCTGAAAAATTTGAGTTATTCGTTTTCCCGTTTTGGCGCTTACGAAAACAAGTGGGGCGAATCCAAGAAATTCGAGGCGTTCTCTCAATTCTGTTGTCATCGCATCCTGCAAGCGCTGTGGTTCTAGTTGACGAGGAACACTACGTAAGGCAATCTCTCCTTGGACCGCCAGATCCCATTTGTTGACTACCAATACTATCGCCTTCTTACGGTCCAGAGCGTACCCTCCAATTCGTAGAACCTGTTCGGTAACTCCCTCGGTGGCGTCAATTATTAGCAAAACGATGTCTGAGCGTTCCATAGTCTTCAACGCGGAGACAATGCTGTAGGTCTCAATTTTTTGGGTGACCCTCCCTTTTCGCCGGATGCCTGCCGTGTCCACCAGCAGGTACTCCTTGCCCTCATGACGACAAAGACTGTCTACTGGATCACGCGTTGTTCCAGCCTGCGAGTCCACAACCATCCGCTCTTCCCCCAACAAGGCATTGATCAACGAGGATTTACCCGCATTGGGCTTACCGATCACAGCCACTCGCACCTGAGTACCAGCTTCTAGATCAGTGTAATCAAGAGGAACTTGCTCATGAACAGCCTCCAGCAGCGCCTCTAGACCACGTGTGTGGGCTGCAGATACACCGTAGACATGCTCCACACCCAACTGATAGAACTCCGCAATCTGCGTATCGTGACTCGGATGGTCTGTTTTATTTGCAGCTACAAAGATTGGTTTCTTGTGACGGCTGAGGTAACGATAAATCTCCTCGTCTCCGGGATTGAGGCCGTCCTGAATGCTGGTCAGAAAAATGACAGCGTCGGCTTCTTCGACAGCAACTTGGGCCTGTTGACGCATCTGCTGGAGCAAGCCATTTTCAGAGATCGGCTCAAATCCACCTGTATCAATCGCCAGAAAGCGAAAGCCACGAAAACTGGCTAGGCCATAGTTGCGATCTCTCGTTACCCCCGGAATATCTTCAACAATCGCAGTGTGACGACCCACCAACCGATTGAAAAACGTAGACTTGCCAACATTTGGTCGGCCAACAATTGCAACAACTGCCAGGGTTTCAGACATCCAGATTCTTTACCTTGAGAGCATTCTCTTCGATGAAACGTCGCCTTGGTTCTACCAGATCTCCCATCAGCACCGTGAACATGTCATCTGAAACATTAATATCTTCAACTCGAACCTGTTTGAGAGTGCGTACTTCCGGATCCAAGGTGGTCTCCCAGAGTTGGTCTGGATTCATCTCGCCGAGTCCCTTGTAGCGCTGGATATAAATTCCCTTCTTGCCAAAATTGGTGATGAAGTCCCGCAAGGCAAACCAATCTGATAGGTCATGAATTTTGTGATCATCATCTTCTATTTGCAGACGCTCTCCACCAAGGAAATGCAGCAACTCCTCACGCTGCTCAAGTAGATTGTTGTAATTATGGATATCTAGATTATCTAAAAAGTTAAGGGTGAAACGCAGTGATTCTCCTTGCATCAGCAAATCTACCTGATGTCCTCCACGTTCTGCATCAACCTCCAATTCAAAATCTGGGTGAAAATCCTGAAGATCCCGCATTCGTTGCAGCAGATAATCCGTACCCCCTGTTTCCAGTCTGAATTGATGCTTCAGCCATTGATCTGTCAGTAACTTTAAATCTGGATTCAAACAGAAACGCTGATACTGATCACAGTAGCGTTGAAGACGTCGCGCCATCTCTAGCAGAGCTTCTCCAGTCAATGACTCTCGTTCTGGCAGAATGAGTCGAAGTTTATTGCTAGATAGCATCATCAAGCGTTCTGCCATCTCTCTTTCATCTCTCAAATAAAACTCTTCTTTGTTGCGCTTTACCTTATAGAGTGGTGGCTGAGCAATGTATAAATAACCACGATTAATAATCTCCGGCATCTGTCGATAGAAAAACGTCAAGATCAGCGTCAGAATATGGCTCCCATCTACATCGGCATCGGTCATGATGATGACCTTGTGATAGCGAATCTTACTGATATCAAAATCCTTCTCAATGTTAGTCCCTAACGCTGTGATCATTGTACGGATCTCCTCGCTGGTAAGCATCTTGTCCATTCGGGCTTTTTCAACATTGAGAATCTTGCCTTTCAACGGCAAAATTGCCTGATTACGTCGATCTCTCCCTTGCTTAGCTGATCCACCTGCAGAATCACCCTCTACTAGGAACAATTCACTCAATGCTGGATCTCGTTCCTGACAATCCGCGAGTTTTCCAGGTAAGCTTCCTACTTCCAGTACACTTTTACGTCGTGTTAACTCCCGAGCTTTTACTGCTGCAATGCGAGCTCGTTGTGCCTCAGTAGCCTTCTGAACGATTCGTTTGGCCACCTGCGGATTTTCTCCTAGAAAAGTCGCCAGGCTTTCACTCACCAGCCTCTCAACTTTGCCTCTAGCTTCAGTGTTAGTTAGTTTAATTTTCTTCTGCGATTCAAACTGTGGATTTGCTATGCGGATGCTAATTACCGCAGAAATGCCCTCACGAACATCTTCACCGCTTAGGTTTTCTTTCAGATCTTTGGTCAGGTTGTTGGCAGATGCGTACTTATTGAGCGTGCTCGTTAGCGCTGTTTTGAAACCGGATAGGTGTGTCCCTCCCTCTATAGTATTAATATTATTTACAAAAGAGAATATTCGTTCGACATAAGTTTCGTTATATTGAAAAGCTACCTCTACTTCAAGATCTTCCTGTTTGCCCTCAACATAAACTGGTTTTTCATGGAGAACATTTTTGTTTTGATTGAGATGTTCAATGAAGGAAGCCACTCCACCTTCGTAACAGAATTCGGCGAACTCGTTATTCCGGTTGTCTCGAATAGAGATGTAGATCCCTCGGTTGAGAAAGGCCAATTCGCGCAAACGCTGTGAGAGGATCGCAAAGCTGAATTCGGTCTCTTCAAAAATCAGTGAGTCTGGCCAGAATATGGTACGAGTTCCTGTTTTGTCAGAGGTTCGAATCGCAGCCAGTGGTTGCTTGGCATTTCCTCGCTCATACTCCTGTCGCCACAGTTGGCCATCTCGATCCACCTCGACAACCAATTTACTGGAAAGGGCATTGACCACAGAAGCTCCGACTCCGTTCAAACCCCCAGAAACTTTGTAGTTACTGTTGTCAAACTTTCCACCAGCGTGCAATTTCGTCATGATCAGTTCAACTGCAGATATCCCTTCATCCCTGTGAATACCCACTGGAATCCCACGTCCATTGTCATGAACTGAGATACTGCCGTCAATATGCAGGATTACCTCAATCTTGTTGCAATAGCCCCCTAGTGCTTCATCGATACTATTATCGACAATTTCGAATACCAGATGATGTAGTGCGGCAGAGTCCACGCCACCGATATACATTCCAGGCCGCTTGCGTACCGCTTCGAGCCCCTTGAGCAAAGTAATGTTATCTTCGCCATATCCGGAAGCAGCAGTCGTAGCTGGCGCTATTTCTTCCATAGAAACTCCTGAAAACCTACAGAGAATTGAAAAGGGGGGCACAAGAAATCTGAGTCACCGATCCGTTGATCGGTCCGGGTTCCTGCAACTTCATTCAGCGATTGCTGGGGAGAGAGGAAGCAAAACAGAGGGGGAAGACTCAGACGAATTGCCCTTGCACCACTTGAAAACTGCAACTCTTCGTATCTAATTTTTCTGGGCGTGTTGTTGAAGTTACGAAGATCTGATTCTGCAGTTGTGCAAAGAGCCCGAGCAGACGTTGTGAGACTTGTGCATCTAACTCGGAGAAAAGATCATCAAAAATCAGTATTGGATGTAAGGAATAATTGGAGAATAATAGCTGATTTATTGCAATTTTTAAAGACAAATTCGTGACTCTTAGTTCTCCCTGAGAAAAAAAATCTCGATCAATTTTTTCATCTAGAAATAGGTGGTAATTATCACGATGAGGACCAATCAGTGCGTAACCTAATTGCAGTTCACGATCACGCTGTTCTTCCATCATTTTCTCCAATTGTTCCGCATCACTACACTGGACAGCAGGGTGGTAGCATAGTGATAGCTGCTCTGGTCGACCAGTAGCCATTTTGAAGAGTTCTACCAAGTGGGACAGCAGCTGTTCGGCAAAGGCTGCTCGACGCTGGATCAATTCCCAGCCTGTACGTGCCAGGACTTGATTCCAGGCAGAGAGCTGACGATCCTGACGCTGCCGCAACGCTGCGTTTTTTTCAGCCAGTACTTTGGTGTAGTCCTGAAGATGACGGAAGTAGCTTGGATCCAAGATGGAGATGATTCTGTTGAAGAAGCGCCGCCGCTCTTGAGGGGGCCCTCGAAATAGCGCCACGTCCTCCGGAGTAAAACTCAGCGCCAGAAAGGAGAGTACATATTCCGAAGTGCGCTGGAACGGGGCATGATCCAGCCAAACCTGGCGACCTCGGGTTGAAAGGGTAATTTGCACTCGACGCAAAACCTGCTGTTGTTCTAGCAGAGCACTCATTCGAGCTCCATTAGCCTCACTGTCCCAAAGTTGCTGCGTCTTGCGAGTTCTGAAGGATTCTAGGTTGCAGAGATAGGCAATCGCTTCGACCAGGTTAGTTTTCCCTTGGCCGTTGTGACCATGTAGCCAATTGAGACCGGGTCCGAACTCGACCTGCAACTGTCGGTAATTTCGGAAGTGATGAAGTTCTAGCGAACGAATTACCATTCAATGCGCAATGGCATGATGACAGCGAGGTATTCTTCATAGTCAGCGGCCCTAATCACGCTTGGGCTCATTGGGTTCTTGCACTCTAACTTGACTCGCTCGGTCTGGATTACTCCCAGCGCATCCAACAGATAGCGTGAGTTGAATCCTACCTGAAAGTCTTCTCCGCTGTAATCTGCTTCCATTTCATCACTCACTTCCCCATATTCAGCTTTTTCGCTCTCCAACCGTAGCTTCCCCTCGGTCAGGGTTAATTTGACCGGCTTGAGCTTTTCATAGCTGATAGAAGAGACAATTCGCAGTGCGCTGACCAAACGTTCACGTTCGACAGTAGCCACCAAATGATTATCCTTGGGGATGATCGGATCGCAATTAGGGAACTTTCCCTCAATCAATCGAGTCTTGAAAGAAACCTGGCTACCAACAAACTGCATCACGCGGTCATCGAAGCTGATCGTGACTTCTTCTCCAAAAAGTTCTAGAGCTTTACGAATCTCTCCTAGCGCCTTGCGAGGAATGATCACATCAGAAACAGACTCAAAGGACGCAGACTCTACGCCCTTGAGCACTTGTGCCAAGCGGTGGCCATCTGTTGCCAACCACCTCGTCAGGTTTCCTTCCTTCGAAGAGAGGTTTACCCCCATCAAGTTTTTGCGGGATTCATTTGTTTGTGAAGCGAATAGTGTCATGTCAATGCACTGCTTTAGATCCTGGGCTGGTAGTGTTAGAGACTCTGGCAACTGTTCCAACTCGGTCTGTGGATAAAGACCTACCTCCACCAAAGGTAAGCGCATCTCAGAAGCCCCACTTGTGATATGCACCCAGTGCTGCTCTGTCGAACGGATTCGAATATCATTGCCCTGAAACTCCCGACAGATGTCGTAAACCTTCTTTGCATTCACACAAATACTTCCAGCTTGAATCACTTCTGCTGGGAAGTGTTCGATAATGGAAATTTCATAATCAGTTGCTGAGAATTCAGCTTCATGATGATTTCCGTCTTCCCCTGAAACAGTTCTTAATAAAAAGTTTGAGAGAATCGGTTTAGAAGCACTCTTATCAATAATGGAAATGATGTTCTGAAGAGCGCTACGAAGAACTTCCTGTTGAATTAGAATTTCCATATTTTTTTATAGTCGTAGTAGTAGTCTGTCGAGAACCTGTCGAGAACCTGTCGACTGGATTGAAATGATTCAGCTTTTATAGCTTTTTAGGTTTGTCTAAAACTTGTTCAAACTTGTCTAAAACTTGGAGAGTGTAGCAATAAGAACGAACAATGAACAGGTTTTCGACAAGTTATCGAAAGGTTTTGAAAAGATTTTCGAAAACCTGTTCAAAACTAACCTAAAATACTGAAATTATATATATTTTATATTAAAATTTAAGAAATTCAGTAACCTGCTTGTCGAAAACCTGTCGACTGGCTTGAAATGACTTCATTTTTTGAAAAATGAGAATACTTCTTCTTGGTTCAGTGCTGTGATCAATGGGAATGCACCAACATCCTCCAGCAGATGCATCATAGTCTTACGTTCTTCCATAGGAGTTGAGTAGGCACCAACGAAACGAATAGCCTCATCCAGAGACCATTGCTTGACCAGTTGTTGTGCAGCTATTTTATTCGGATTGATCAGAGATGGTTCAATACCGATGTTATCCAGAGCTTCCAAAAATAGATTTTCTCGCCAGCCGTAGTGCGTGCAGCCAAGCACAACAATCACTTTCCCCGGAGAAAGTGGTGGATTGGCACCGCTTAGGAATAGTCGGATATTTTCGATTATCCGAGTTCCGGTTAAATCGGAAGAGATCATATCTGCTAAACCTGGACAGGCAATCGACTGCGTATCCGGTAAAAGTCGATCGTACACCCCGGAATAAATTGTAGTCGGTGTTGCCAAAATAAGTAATCTGGAATATCCAAATTCTTTTATTTCTTCAAGGATAGCTTTGCGTGTCAACTCAAGCATTCCCTGAATTGGTAGTTTAGGAAGCTTAATTTCTGAGAGCAACGCTGAGAGAGTATGGCATGCAACAAAGATATGATCAGGTTGGTAACTATCTGCAAGGCGTCCTAGGAAAGTTTGAAAGACTTCCTGCTTTTCAGCTAATGACTCCATTGAGTTGTAGCTATGTTGGGGATCTGGGGCTGCGTTGACGTAGAGTAATTCTGTATTTTTTGCTGTAGGACCAGTAGGAGCTTTCAGTAGATCAGCGCAGACAGACAGCCCTCCCAGGCCTGAATCAGTGACTACCAGACGCATGGAAGCTGCTTCAGTACCGATTGTTGAAAAGATAGTGCGAGATCAGCCATTCATTTCCACCACGAAATCCCCATACTTCTGAAGTCGCTAGGAAGAACATCCGCCAGCGCTGGAACCAGACATCGGCATCTTCGCCATAAGTTTCACGAAAGGTTTTTAGAATTTCTCCCTTCTGTGAATCCATCATATGTAACCATGTATCAGCTGTCCGTTGATAATGTAAACCACTCAGCACCCAGTGCTGCTCTAATAGCAAGTCTTTCTGGAAATAGAGTAGCAGATCGTTGGAAGGCATGATGCCACCTGTGAAGAAGTAACGCCCCATCCAATTGGAATCTCCTTCAGAGGAAAAAGCGTAGGCGTAACGACGGTGGCTGAAGATATGGATGAAGAGTTTTCCTTCCGGTTTCAGCCAACAAGAAATTCTCTCCAACAGTGAATGCCAGTTACGCATGTGCTCAAACATTTCTACTGAGACAACACGATCAAAGTGCAGTTCTGTAGTGAAGTCGTTCATATCGCATGTTTCTACACTTAGGTTCGTCAGACCGAGCTCTTTGGCACGTGACGCAATAAATTCACGCTGAGGCCGAGAATTTGAAACAGCCAAAATTGAGGAGTTTGGATAATGCTTTGCTATCCATAAGGAGAGAGAACCCCAGCCACAACCGAGTTCGAGAATCTGTTGACCATTCTGCAACTGCGCTCTCTCACAAGTCAGAGCTAGCATGGAAGCTTCAGCATGCTCTAATTCTGTAACGCCTTCAGGGAAATGACAGCAACTGTACTTGAGATGTAGCCCTAAGACTAATTCAAAGAATCTCGGAGGTAGTTCATAGTGTTGCTCGTTTGCTTCTTGAGTGTGCAGAGCAATCGGACTCTGTCGCATCTCTTCAACAAACGCCATCATTGCTTGCCATTCCTGATCCGGACTCTCCCATGTTTGCTCTCGAAGACGCTGTAGCAAAAGCAGACGAATGCCAGCACGAGTCAGCAAATCTGGAATACGACCATTTTCGACGAGTTCAATCAGGAAACGTAAGAACATGTACAAGACACTTTGAAGGTTTAGAATAACAGACCTTCTCAGCGTAACCTATGTGGGATAACAGACAAGTGTAGAGAATTAAGCTTACTAGAGTAACTTTAGTAAGCTAAGTTAAGTGAGTTGTGAGTTATAGAAAAAAGTGCGCACAGAGGCGCACAAAAGAGCTTATTTGGCGTCGCGACAGTAGTCGTTGTAGGGAAAGCCAATGCTCCCGTCGCAGAAACGACGGAGAATCAGGTACTCACCGCTGCAGCCAGTACTCACTAGAACCGTACCCCCCAGTACGAGCCCCAGCACTAGCTTGCGGAAGAGCCGCTGTCGGAAGATGTGCATGGACACCTCATAATCGAATGGAAGCAAGAGAAACAGACACAATAGATGGGTATCAATTTTTGTGCCCCAAGTTATCAAGGGTCGGCACACACACGAAAACCCAGATAGTCATGCCTAATTTCTGGTGGATTACCACCTCTTTGCCAAAGTTCAAGGGATTCTGGTTGATTTCTATAGCTCCCACCGCGAACTGTTCGCAATCTCCCTTCTTTAGGACCACTTGGTTGGGTGACTGTTTCTAGTACTAGGGGCGCATAATAGTCCTGAACCCATTCCCAAAGATTTCCCTGCATATCAAAGAGTCCCCAAGTATTCGGTTGCTTGCGCTGAATAGGTTGGGGACCCGGTTGGGAAAGATTGTGGCTGTGCCAGGCGTGTTGGTTGAGGCATTTGGCTTCTGTCCCGCAACCAAATCGTCCTTTTCCCTCAGCTCGGGCAGCATATTCCCATTCTGCTTCCGTGCAGAGCCGATAATTCCCTGGGTATTGAAGACTAAGCCAGCGTGTGTATTCCTGAGTCTGATCCCAGGAAATATAATTGAGGGGAGCGTCAATCTGATCTGGATTTTTCATTGTCCAGTAGTGTGATTCGGTTGGTTCTGAATAATGACAAGCACCAGCCTCCACACACAATCGATATTCACCTACGGTGACTTCGTGATTGAGAATGTAATAGATCTGATTCATCACCACTTCACGCTCTGGTGGTTTGCTAGGGCTACCCATCACAAAGCTGCCTGGCCAGATTGGAACCATCCCCGGTGCAAGAGTGTGTGTCTCAAATGACCATTCGTAACGAGCCTCCAGGCGGTTTCCTGTCAAATCCTTTAGCTCGGGTAGCAGCGTTACCCGATACGTCATTCCATACAACCAGGGTTGCCTCGGAATGAATTTCAGGCTGGTCCCTTCTACCTGCAAGTTACCTTCTACTGAAAAATTACGAGCCCCTTGGGTTGCTTGAATCCTTACTGATTCTTTACTAACTGTCTGAGGATCCAATGGTTGACTCAGATAAACATTGATTGATTGGTCAGCCTGAACTTGGGTCCCTCCATCAGTTGGGTTGACCAGTACAACACTGGGAGGTCGCATCAAGGGAGGTGGTGAAGTTAGGAAGTTCCAACGTAATTCACTCAGTATTTCTCCATTCTGGCCACGTAGAGACTTGAGTAAGCTGACGGTGTAGGAAGTATCGTAAGTGAGTGCAGAATTGGGAGTGAGTGTGAGACTATTGCCCCTGATACTCAGACGGAGTGAAATTTGAGTGCCTTCGGAATCAGCCAGCGTAAAACTCTCAGCGATTAGATTTTTGGAGTCCAGCGGTTGATCAAAATTGAGTAGGATCAGTGTATCTGGAGAGACCGTGGCGTTGGGGGCTGGAACCAGAGAATTGATGGAGAGTAGCTTTGGTGTCTGGTTGAACTCTGGAGCCGAGACCGGCTCGGAGATGGGTTGGTTCTGTCTACTTTTCGAGCTTTCACCTGTTGATACAGCGGGAAGTAACTGTGGAGGATTTTCTGATAGTGATTTCTTGCGTTCACAAGAGATCAAGAAGTAAAGCGATAAGACAAGTAGCAGATGGAACAACCTCATGATCCCCCCTCGGACAAAGAGCAACGATGGGGGTGGCTGATGCTGAAAGATAACGAGACTAACGACCGAGCAATTGATTCATATTCAGCATCGGTAGCAAGACAGACAGCGCAATAAAGCCGACAATTCCACCCATCAATACAATCATAGTTGGTTGCAGCAGAGCCGTCAGACCCTCCAACAATCTACTTACTTCTTCCTGCATACGGTTTGCCACACGTTCTAACAACTCATCGACACGGGCTGCTTCTTCTCCAATAGCCACGACGTGTTGGACATAATCCGGGAAATAACCAGTTCGACCCATTGCTGCTGAAAGTGGGATTCCCTTGTTATTGACTTCAATGATCATCTTGTTTAGCTGTTCAATCAGCAGTTGATTGACAACCACGTGTCGTGAAATTTCCAGAGCGGTCTTCAGATCTACTCCGCTTCCGAGCAAGGTTCCGAGAGTTTGACAAAAACGAGCGATCAGTACCTTCTGCATCAGGGGACCAATCAGTGGTGCTTTCAGTTGCAGTTGCTGGAGGACTTTCTTGCCAAACTCACTACGCAGAAAAGCTGAGAAACCGAAAATTAAAATTACTAACCCAATCAAAACAAGGTACCAAGAGTGAACCATGAAATCGCTGAGTCCCATTAAAATTCTGGTGGGTAAGGGTAGCAGGGTTCCTTTGCTGGCAAAGATTTGTGTGATCTTGGGCACGATGTAAGTGACCATAAAGACAACTACTAGCAATGAAAAAACCAGCATGAAAGCTGGGTAAATCATTGCTGATTTCAGTCTACCTCGCAGACGTTCTTGAGTTTCGTAATAATCAGCGAGCCGCTTGAGGATTGTGCCCAGATTCCCGCTGTTCTCTCCTGAACGAATCATACTAATATACATCTCAGGAAAGATTTTTGGGTACAGTTGCAGCGCATCCGCCAAAGATCCTCCTTCAACAACACGCGCTCGGACTTCGGCCAGGATTTCTTTAAATCCCATGTCTTCAGTCTGCTCGATGATGAGTTGTAAGGCCTTGTCGTAAGGAATTGTAGCATCCATCAACACTTCGAACTGTCGAGTGAAGAGAGTCAACGCCCGCTTGTAATTAGTTCCACGTTTTGGCAGGAAGGAATGACTGGTATTGCGGGAAACCCGAATTTCCTTGGGATAGAGCTGCTGAGAGCGTAGTCGCTGACGCAGGTCACTTTCACTAACAGCATCTTCAGAGCCCTTGTGGAGAACTCCAGCTTGGTCAAAAGCTTGGTACTGGTAGAGTGGCATGGTCGAGTCTCAACGGGAGTTTCGGTGGGGTTGAACCTGGTATTTCCAAACAGCACGCTGGTGCTCCCTCAAGGTACGAGAGAATACGCTACTGCCGTCTCCCCGTGCAACGAAATAAAGATATTTCACGCTGGCAGGCTGCAATGCACTATGAAGGGAGTCCCAGCCAGGGTTACTGATGGGTGTCGGAGGTAAGCCCGTTTCTGTATAAGTGTTGAAAGGTGTTGGGGTCTCTAAATGTTTCCGTGTGAGATTACCATCAAAATTTGGAATCCCATAGATTACTGTTGGATCACTCTGCATCTTCATCTTCAAGCGCAAGCGGTTGTGAAAAACTCCGGCAATCAGCGGACGATCCTCTGCTGTCCCAGTTTCTTTCTCAATCATTGACGCAAGGATCAAGAGTTGATGGTCACTTAGCTTTTTACCCCCTTCAGCAGGAGTTTCTAAGCGCAACTGGATAAAACGATTATTGAATTCTTGAATCATCAGGTTCAGGATTTCACGTTCGCTGCTCTCCTGTGCTATGAAGTATGTTTCTGGGTAAATAACCCCCTCCAGGGTTTTTAAACCTTGAATTCCTGATAGCTTGCGCAATGTATAGTCTGTAAATAGTTCATCGTATTGATCGGCTTGACCAAGACCCTGCTCTACAAGGCGGGCTGTGGCTTGTTGGTAGCTCAGGCCTTCTGGGATGGTGACACGAATCTGTAGACCGCTGCCAGAAACCAGGTGGTTGAGGAGTGTAGCGTGGTTCCAGCGGGGATCTAGCTGAAATTCCCCGGCTTGTAATCTGTGATGCTGTCCATTTAGGCGAGCGAGAAATTCAAACCATAGGGGTTGTCGAATCAGGTTGGCTTCTCGGAGTTGCTGAACAATTTGGGAGAAGTTGCTTCCACGCTCGATTCGTACCCGGACGGGCTCATCACCCTGACCTATTGGAAGGTTCCAGAGCCAGATCAGATTGAGAGTTAACAGAAAGAATCCTAACAGCAGCCCAATACGTTTTCTAGCCAATCCCCCAAACAAAATTCCCGGTCGCTTCATGTGCAGCGATTCCGGAAAGGCGGGGAGATCTGTCGGAAGGTTCCTCGTATCTTGACATCAAAGAAGTCCCCACAGCGAAACCCTTGTAGCATCATTGTCAATGGTCCTAGTTGATCCTGCAGCTTTTGCGAAAGCCGCACTTTCAGATCCAGATCAATTCTCGATTCCAAGAGATTTCTTTCGTTGATACGGATATTGCCGGTGATATTCCCCTCTAGATCGCCATTCAGAGTCAGTTGACTGATCTCGATCAACTGCTGTTGCATTGAGATCGCATACGACACCTCTGGTAGATTCAATTCAGTAATGGAGAGTCCGTTGAGTAACGGGTGTTCCTGGTTTAGGCGAAATCGGAAGTCTGTCATGGAACCCTGCAAGGTACCGATGGGCAGCAGCTGCTGTCTTCTTTGCAACTGTGCCAGGTTCTTAATCTCAACCTCAAGCGACAACACTCCTGCTGGAAAGCCAAAGGGAAGAGCATTGGCCAGCGGTACTTGTTGTAGCATCAATTCATCCAAGGATATATTTAGGTTACTCATTCCAGGGAGATCCACTGTGAGCTTGAGGTCAGACTGATAGAGTTGAGACTGCACCCAGAATTGCTGAAATCGCAGAATGGGTAGGAAAGGCAGTGTTACTTGATCCAGTTGAGCCAGGATTTTCAACGGAAGCATCCAAAGCTGTGGAGGGCTTGGAAAAGTAACTGAGGGAGTAGAGAGGTGGGTCCATTCGAGTTGGATTGGTTCGATCTCAAGTTGGAGGCCTGCCTGACGTTGAGCTTGTGACTCAATATAGTTGGCAATGGCTTCTCCAGGAAATTGCTGGCGAAAGCCAGCGAGCAGTGCCACAACGAGCAGTACCAGGAACGCAATGAATGCGAGTAGAACCTTGAGGATTAGCAGTGGTAGACGTTGCAAGCCGGCCTTTGCAGATCAGGAGTTGGAGGAACGAGGACTCTGTTTGAAGACCTGAAAGTTCAAGCGCACAACACGACTTCCTGGAGCCACGCTGAAAAGAAGCTGCTCGATCTGAAGGACTGGTTGGTTATTTTCAAGCTTATATAGGACCTCCAACGCATCATCCAGATTCAGCTTGTCCAGACGCACTTGGACACCATCCAGTCCTTCTGGTGGGTTGCTGAGCACATTGAGTTGCAGGTTGTCCTGAATCTTTAAATCTCGAGCAACAGCTTCGACAAAAGCAGAAAGTGGCTGCTCCATTACTGGGGCAAGTGGCCGATTTTTCAGTTGGTTCCACTCACTAGCCAGCACCTGCAACTGGCGTAGTTGTTGTCGCCGATTATCCAGTTGTTGTTGCAACAGTGCTTCCTGACCAGCGAGCTGCTTTTGTACATACACTCCTCCAAAGGCCAAGCCAATGAGAAGCAATAAACCCAGCAGTAGTTGTTCACGAAGGGTCAGTTCACGCATGAGGGCACGCGATAGGGTCAGAAGTAAAAAGAATTCGTACCACTGGCGGCGATTTCCGAACTCGCAGTGGATTGCGGGTACAGTAATTGGTAAAGCCAGCATCGATGAAGCGGTAGGGCAGCTGTTCGTCCCGCCCCACTGGAATTCCAAGGCGATGGGTTTGCAGGACTTGTTCCGGACGATAACCGTTGTCCATCAGCTCCAGACGGTCTGCTATCAACTGTTGTTGATCCCAATCTGGAACCTGTAGTCCTAGAGAGCGACAGAGCAGGGTTTGACCTGAGCAGAGTCGCTTCGAGTCACGAATTCGACCGGCGATACGATTGCGGTGCTGCATGGTTTGCACCATCGCTTGGGAAGTTGGATCATCTGAAAAGAAGGGAAAAATCACTGCTGATTTGAGTAGCACGGCGTTGCCTTCTCCTCGACAACTAAAGTTGAAGGAGTCACCACCGTGCGCATAGTACATATAGATGGTACCGGGTGCTCGGAACAGAGCGTTGCGTTTGGGGGTCCAACCCAGCGAGGCGTGGCTACCTTTATCAGTCAGGTAGTAGGCTTCTGTTTCGATCAGTTGTGCTGCCAACCACTGCCCATCCAGATGATGCCGTAGCACCTTTCCTAATAGATCCCGAGCAACCTCACAGGCGTCGCGATCAAAAAAATCCTGGTCTACGGGAGTCATTCGTCGATCAGTTCCATCCATCCATAGGGATCTTCCATCTCGCCATACTGGATACCAGTCAGGTTCTGGAAGAAGCGTTGGGCGACAGGTCCAGTTTTTCCTTCCCCAACGAGGAAGCTCTCACCCTTCCAACTAAGTTCACCAACTGGAGAAATGATGGCAGCAGTTCCAGAACCAAAGATCTCCTTAATGGTCCCTTGTCGCACCCCGTTGAGTACCTCATCAATGCGGATACGCCGCTCCACCATTGGTAGTCCCCAGTGGCGTCCGAGTTCCAGAACAGACCGACGGGTGATGCCAGGGAGGATGGTTCCGTTGAGTTGGGGCGTTACGATTTCATTTTCCATGACAAAGAAGATGTTCATTGAACCAACTTCTTCGACATATTGTCGTTCCACCGCATCCAGCCAGAGGACCTGTGTATAGCCCTTGGCCTGGGCTTCCTTTTCAGCCAAATTACTAGCAGCGTAGTTACCTGCTGTCTTCGCTTCTCCTACACCACCAGGAGCAGCTCGGACATACTCTTCTTCAACAATGATCTTAACTGGGTTAAAACCCTCTGGGTAGTAGGGTCCGACTGGGCAGAGGATGATGAAGAACAGGTATTCCTTCGAAACCTTCAGTCCCAGTGCTTCTTCGGTAGCAAGCAGAGTTGGGCGGATGTAGAGAGATGTTCCTGGTTCATTTGGAACCCAGTTTTGGTCGGTACGCAGCAGTAGTTTGAGTGCTTGTAGCCCGGTTTCAACATCCAGTTCGGGTAGACAGATGCGCTGAGCAGTTCGTTGGAGTCGCTCAAAGTTCTGCCGAGGGCGAAAGAGGCGAACCTTTTGATCAGCTCCTCGATAAGCCTTCATCCCTTCGAAGGCAGACTGACCATAGTGCAGCACCAAGGTGGAGGGAGACATCTGCAAGTTTTGGAAGGGCTGAATCTTGGCCGAGTGCCACCCACTGCGATCACTGCTCCAGCGAATCAACAGCATGTGGTCCGAAAAAACAGTGCCAAAGGTTACCCCAGTCAGGGTACTTGGTGGGGTCTTGCGTGCTTGCTGTGGAAGTAGTTCCTGTACAATGTCCATGTGTGTGTTGCTGGAAGAGGAAGGGTGAAGTGGTCGAACTCAGTTGCTATTGAGATACTGCATCTGACGATATACCTGCTCTTGCCGATAATCATCGTAGTGCAACAACAGATAAGCCGTGGTTGAAATAGTACTTACGAGCAGCAACAAGGCGATGCGTATAATCCACTTGGTATGGTGCATAGTTTCGGCCGACAAAAAAATTGAAATTATGTAGAAATCACCCCATGCTTGTCAAGCGGACGCTCTTAGAATGCAAAACCAACTGTGAAGACCATTGCCGCCGGTAACCGCATTGAAGAGTACCAGCGGTCCCGACGTTCATTCTGCTCTTCTTCCAGATTGGCTCTGAATTTATCAGGATTATCAGTGAATTTGATATTGTTGTACTTATTTTTAACCGAGTAGGACTGTTCGGAAGGAATCGTCCAGCGCAGGAAATCAAAAGAAGTGAACATGTTTTCAGAGATCTTCTGAAACCCAACTCCTACGGTGTAGGCACTGGTTTCAATGGTCATGTCATAGTAGGCTTGTGCTGGTTCGTACTTGCCGTTGACTATTACTCTTTGCCCATACTTGATGTAACCTCGGTTATAAAGCTCTAATCGTCGTTGCTCACTGGTACCAGCTATGTAGAAACTCTCCGCAATAAAGACCTTGGCATACACTGACATATTTGTAATTCGGACATCCCCAATTCCATCTTTTCGTAAATCATCTAGAGCACTGAGAATATTGGAGTCTACCAACTCAAAACCCACGACAATAGGGTCGTAATAAGCCCCTAGCACAATCCCCGGAGAGGTCAGCAGTAGTGGGCTAAGCCCATACTGTATTCCGAAGAGGAGGGCAAAATTACGCTCAAATCGATAGCCTCCCAATTGCAGCGATTCTTCTGTCTCTGGATCGAGTAGAGGATCTTTATCCAGTGGAGAGGCTGATTCTTCCTGAGCTCCTAACCACATAGGGACCAACAGAAACAGGAAGAAGAGCGGGAGTAAACGCAGACGCATAGACTTGCTTCGCCGACAGGTTTGAAGAATAGTGCGAGACTTACACAAAATAGACCACAAATTCTTGCCGACTACCTTGCTATGACTAGCCTCGTGCGCATTGACCAGCACCTGCTGAGCGATCTGAGCCAACGTGCTTGTCAGCATTCACGACGACGTTTGAACCATAACTTTCATGAATCTCTGGATGTTTTTAACCGGATGCTGAACGCAATTGAGCCTGATAGCTACATTTATCCTCATCGACACCAACATTCTCCATTGAAAGAGTCCTTCCTGGTCCTGTGAGGCACTGGGACTGTCATTGTATTTACAGAGATATTTGGAAGGAACCCCATAGGTACCGGCCTATCTACAACGCCTGCACAGACGGGTAGACCAGGCTCAGCAAATGTAATCTCGTTAAAAAAGTGGATTGACAAGTTCCAGAGGCTGGGAGATATTTTTTCCGATTATTTCCGCATCAAATGCCGACGTGGCGGAATTGGTAGACGCGCTAGATTCAGGTTCTAGTGGGGGCAACCCCATGGAGGTTCGATTCCTCTCGTCGGCACCAAAATTCAATTTTTCCCCATTGATTTCAACAGTTTAGATTGTAACACAATCCTCAAACTGAACCGATTTTTCAGATTTTCTGTTTTGAGACGGAACTAGTAACTGTTTTAGTAACTGCATGGCAGTTGCGGAAAGAGTTCCGTGTCCAGAATTTCGAAAATTCCCCACCGTATTCTCAAGACTCCCAACTCGGGAAATTCTTACTATTTTCGTGCATACATTCCCCATGATTTAGTCCAGCAAGTTGGTGGACAAAAATCATTCAGAATTTCTCTGCAGTCTGGTATTCCTTCACAATCAAAAAGACTCAGTCAAAATCTATCCAGTACTCTTGAAAACCTATTCCTAGAAATCAGGTCAGGTATGCGTTCACTGACGATAGCAGACATCAAGGAAATCCTCAGAATTGAAATCAGGAAGTCCATTCTGCACTCCCGTCATGTTCATCTGGGTACCAATGAGTTTTCTGAAGAGTCAGTTCAGGAGAGTCTTAACCATCAACGTAGCAGAAAAAAGAATCTCAAGAGTACTCTTCAGCAGAACCTGAAGGAGTATGAATCCAGAATTGATCAGACTCTGGAGGCAATTCTTTCCAGCAAGGAGATTGAGATTCATCGCAATTCTGTGGACTACAAGCAACTGAGAAGGAATTTTGTCAGGATTCACAATCTCAGACTGAAGTGGATTGAAGACCTACTGGAGAGCAAAGGCAGGAAGGATTCTGACTTTGAAGCAGAAGCAGAGACTCTGGTGGAGATGGATCTCTATGAGAGAGAGAAAACGGTTTATTCAACCCCAAATAAATCAATCCAAACAGTGTCTGATGTAAACGGGGTTTTAGAAACGATTGAGGGTTATCTGGAGAGAAAGAGACTGGAGAAGACCGCAGAGAGAACGATTGGAGAGAAGAAGGCAGTCCTTGAGGAATTCTGTGAAGTCACCGGAATAGACTCGATGGAGCAGGTTTCCAAGGAGGTTATCAGGAACTACATCACGGTTCAGTCTAAACTCCCTCTAAATCGAAAAAAGAACCCAAGGTATCGTGACAAAACGATTTCGCAAATTTTGGAGATGCAGGATGTGGAAGTTCAGGGAGTTAATAACATCAACAAGAAACTCACAGTTCTGACTGCATTCGGCAACTGGAGTGAGAAGAACGGATTTCTCAAGCAGAACCATTTCAGTGGAATGAAACTGAATGCAAAGAAGGCAGGAGCAGTTGAAAGAGAAAACTTCAATGATCAGGATCTGAAGAAAATCCTTAATCCACAGACCTATCTCAGTTCAACCATTCGAGGCATCTCTTCAGTTACCAAGAAACCAATCAGTAATCGAGAAGCATACTACTGGATCTTTCTACTAGGTATCTTCTCTGGTCTGAGAACAAACGAGATGACGCAACTGAGACTGGAGGACTTTCAGCAGGTTGATGATGGTGTTTGGATGATTCAAGTACAGGAGACAGAAGAAACCAGAGTGAAGACCCGAAACAGTGTTCGCAGAGTTCCTGTTCATCCGAAACTGATTGAACTGGGAATCCTTGACTACATTCAAAGACTAAGGAATCAAAAGAAAGAGAGATTCTTCTGGGAATTGAAGATGGTCAGAGGCAAGTATGGAAAAGAGGTCTCAAGATTCTTCAATGAGAAGTATTTGAAGGAGGTAGGTGTCTGGAAGCAGACGGTGAAGGTTCTCTATTGCACAAGGCACACTCTGATTCACAATCTCTATCGAAAGGGAGTGGATGAGAATGTGATTAAGACTCTTGTAGGACATGAAAAGGAATTCACAATGAAGCACTATGGAGGAAATCCCTATGATGCAGAGCAACTACTGAAGGAGATTTCAAAGGTTGATTATCCCAGTGTGGACTTTGGAGGTCTGAGAATGGACTGGAAGAGAGAGAAGTGAGATCACTGAGTTCTGTTTAAAATCACACTAAGATAATAAATTATTTTATTCAATTAAATCAGATACTAGAAAGATATATTTTATAGGATCTTTTGATAATTTTTACGCAGAATCTCTTTTCGTGAAGAAGACCTAGGAATTATTGGTGAAGTAGTGAGGAAAGAAGGGTAATAATCCCGAGGTATTCAGCACCAGGCAGGACTATTTACGTGGGTGTAAAATTAGTGTTTCATTTTGCATAAAAATAGGCATGATCAATGAAGTTTCGTTAATTTTGAAATCCACATAATGGAAAGGAGGTAGAAGTGGCAAGCATTACTCAACATCCAGCAAAAAAGGGTTTCAGACCCAAAGTCCCAAACCCTACTGAAGTGTCCGTAGTGAAAGTCAGACCTTACGCAGAGGTTCATGTTGAAGCAACGACTTTCGATGTGTTCCTCGCATTAAACAGGAGGGCAATTGGGTGATAAAAGAGTAATCCTTGTGATGATAAGTCAGACACGGAACCTCATTTAAACCTTCAAATACTCTCCACGTAAGCATCCATGAAGGGAGTGAGATTGTTCTCAGGTTCCTTCGAATCCCTATAGATTGGATTTCTGGGTGCAGATTTAGTAGGGGAGGTGGTAGTCAATTTTGACTCCATCTCTTCCTCTAAGCTCTAAGTGAATAATCCTGAGAGAATTCCTCCCTTCGATAACAGCCCGTCTTTTCCGGCAGAAATTCCTACCAGAGTCAAGGCAGCAAGAGCAGAAACCTGTTAGGAAAGTAGATCCATCTTGGATTCCAAGTCATCAGTTGATCTTACGTTGCTTGAGAGACTTCGAGCGGACTGGGAGTTCATCCAAGCTGACCTGATCGCAGAAGTCGATAAAGATTTTGGTGTGTTTGAGGGGAGAGTCTTTAAAACAGAGCTCTTTGCCAGATACCTCAGTAGATACCAGATTGCTTGGCTCAGAATTTCTCTGCAGTCTGGTATTCCTTCACAATCAAAAAGACTCTGTCGAAGTCTCTCCAACACTCTGGAAAACATTTTCAATGAAATCAGGTCAGGTATGCGTTCACTGACGATAGCAGACATCAAGGAGATCCTAAGAATTGAAATCAGGAAATCCATTCTGCACTCCCATCATGTTCATCCGGGCACAAATGAATTTTCTGAGGATTCAGTTCAGGAGAGTCTTAGGCATCAACGCACCAGAAAAGAGAATCTCAAGAGTACTCTGCGGCAGAACCTGAAGGAGTACGAATCAAGGATTGATCAGACTCTGGAGGCAATTTTTTCTAGTAAGGAAATCGAACTTCATCGGGATTCGGTGGACTACAAGCAACTGAGAAGGAATTTTGTCATGATTCATAATCTCAGACTGAAGTGGAGTGAGAATCTACTGGAGAACAGGGTGGTAAAGATTCAGACTGTGAAGCAGAAGCAGAGACTCTGCTAGGCATAGAATTTTATGGGAGAAATGATGAGGAAGTCCTACAGCAGATTTGGCGAGAAAGTTTAATTTTTGACGAATTGTGGACAAGTATACAAAAAACAGTCTTTAGATAAATTGAAAAACCATCAATAGCATCGGACTCTATAGATTAAAATTGCTATTCTAAGTAACAGCAATCAGATAATATAAAATTATTTTTCAATACATTTCATCCGTAATGAAATTGAGGAAATCAATTCTTTATTTTCTATTTGATATCCTGCTGAATTTTTCAACATAATTGTTCAGGAAGTTCTTTACTACTTCTGATGCCTGCAAGAGTTGCCCAAAAACTTTTTGTATGCCCATAAGAATTACCTGATAGTTCTCTTTATTCTCCCTCACTGCTGCCAATCGTGCTCTTTCAGATTCTAATAATTTTTGTAGATGCTCAATTTGACTATCTTTAGCGTTGAGCAGTTCACGGACCGATTGAGAAATCTTTGCCGAACTATTTTTTGAACTGGTTCGAACTTTTTGGTTTTGCAGTTCAGGAAATTGGGGTTGAACCAGTTTCTTTTTACTACGTACAAGGGATTTCTTCAGTTGCTTGAGTTGCTCATCGGTAAGAATCCTTCGATTTCCGTCAGGGGTAGGAGTTATCTCATTCTCGCTTATCAAACGGTAGAGGCGGGGCTTCCCGATTTGGAGGATCTGTGCTGCTTGATTCAGTGACATCATGATGGTGCTCTCCATAGCATTGAACAGTTCAAAATTGGTACCCCGTACCATTTGAAACTGTCTCCAAGCATAGTCTGCACCAGTTCATCCCCATGACTATCAATCAAAAGCAAAATACTGTGAAGCATGTGCAATATCTCAAAAGACACGTTCAGAAAAAATGAAAAAGAGAATCTTGGAGTGTGGAGGACTGAGGTTCTAGAAAATCTTCAGTGCTGAAGAGGAAAATACTGAAAATTTGGCGAAGAAGTTTAGTTGCTAAGAATGAAATATTTGATGAACTTTTTTGAGTATAAAGTTAGAAGGGTCTGAACCAAGATTTTTTGTATCCATTAACGCACCAATTCAAAGGTGTATATCTAATAAAAATATAATAGAAAACAATACTTGATAAACCACTTAAGATAATATTGGGTAATATCATAGTCAGGGAATCAAAACCGTTTTCGTACATAATGAATCCAAATATAATTGAAGGTGCAATATGTATGAGGTAGATTGGGTATGAAAATTCTAATAGAATATTAAGTATTTTAGATTCTCTATGGAAAAATTTATTAAAAAATCCAACAAAAAAGATGATCCATATCAGAGTAGATATAACACTTAAGATATTAATTGAAAAACTTCTGAATGATATTTCAAAGACCAGTATCAACAATGAAAAATGTGTAATCAAACCTAGGATGAAGTAGAAAAGAAGTTTTATCTTGGAAGGTTTGAAATCCAGTATTTTTCGATTATAGTATAGTATTTGACCTGAGAAGAACCAAAACCAGTGGTACAGAAAAGAAACTAGGTTAATGTCTGTATAAACTTTTGGAATGTCTGTTTTCAACCCATTTTCTCTTGCACCGTCTGTCAGAAAAACCAGTAAGGCAAATAAAAATAGATAAAGCACTAAACTCATTAAATAATGATTAGAGGTAATAATCTGGGAAAATTTGATTTTTGTCTTTTCAGCAATAATGAATAAGATTGCTGTAATTGTACTGATTATAAAAAGATAGTAAAGAAACCAGAGATGGTAAAGGGTCTGAAAAGATTGATCCCAAAAAAAGTTGAGTACAGTAGTAACTATTAGCATTGGGATTAAAATTCTAATAAATCGATCAAATAAAAAATATTTAGCACCCCAGTTAGTAATGATAAATTGAGTAAAAATTCCAGATAAGATGAAAAATGCAGGCATTCGCCATGAATGTATCCAAGATAGAATTATACCTGCTAGTGGTGGGTATTTATATGCGTTTTCTAATCCAACAATTTCAGGTATCTCAAAAATCAAAGGTGCGTGTATTACTAGTCCCATTAGCATTGCAAAACAACGGAAAGCATCTAATCCGTGGTATCTGGTAAATTTTATTCTACTCTCCATGTATTCAACTATAAAATTTGAATAAATTGTGTCTGTGATGAAGAAACTAGAGGTTCTAAGTGAGCGAACTGAATTTTGAGGAGGGACTCAAATACCTTTCGGAGTCAGATGAAATTCTTAGAAGAGTCATTGGTAACCTCAGACCAAAAAAACCAGATCAGAGAGAACCTAATTTTGAATCATTGATCAGAATCATTGCAGGACAACAACTTTCTAGTGCTGCTGCATCAACAATCTTTCAGAGATTGAAAAGCAGGTATACCGGTCAAACTATCACACCAGAAATGATCATTACCACTTTCAGTGCAGAGATTTTGGAATGTGGATTATCCAAACCCAAGGTGAGATACATTCTTCAAATTGCCCAAGAATTCAAAGACCAACCAAATCTCATCGAAGATTTGATCCGTATGAATTCAGAGCAGATTTTGCAGACTCTGCAGAAATTCAAAGGAATTGGAATTTGGAGTGCGAGTATCTTTGCACTGTTTTATTTGCATCATCCAGATATCTTTGCCTGGGGAGATGTGAGTATCAAAAAAGCAATCAAACTTTTGTATGAAGAGCAGAATCTAAACGAGAAGAGAACTGAGGAAATCATTGAACCTTGGAGACCATATCGAAGTACTGCCTGTCTGGTACTCTGGAGGTGGATTGATGAAGGTGCGATCAAGTTTTCCTAAAGTCCGTTTGATGCAGAACAAGTTCAATACACGTGACCTATGAATTCAACTCAATGGTTGACCAGACGATTGTTTGTAATCTTTTTTCTAATGAGTGCTATGCCTGCTCAGTCAATGACCGTAAAAGATTATCTCTGGAAAAACAGGGTCATTATCACATTCTCGTCAGATGAACAGCATCCCGAACGCCTTTCCATCAAAGAGCAGATTGATTTACATCGCTGTGGATTCAGAGACAGAGATTTGGTGCACATCGATTTGATTCAAGGTTCGGCAGAATTCGAAGAGATGAGTCAAGAGTTCTTGGTCTCAGGTGAGGGATTCCAGTTACTACTTCTTGGCAAGGATGGAGGAGTCAAAAAGAGGACAAGTACTGTCTCACTGGAGGAAGTATTTTCGTTGATTGACACTATGCCAATGAGAAGAAGAGAAATGAGGGATAGTAAGTGCTAGAAATTGAAATGGTCTAAAGATATATTTGAAATCATGTCTAAAACTAGTTTTTTGATTTTTCAGTGCTTTGTCGCGCTCATGTTTAAAAATATTGGATCGAATCTTTTCTGAAAACTTTTAAAAGACAAAAATATACTGTTTGCTTCGGGCAATTATAGTTAGAGAAAGCGTTCGTGGCCATATCTTAATATTGAAAGAAGGTTATTTAAGTATTTTATAAAGTATGGATTAAAACTGAACTTCTGCTGGAGTAGTCCTACTATTGGTTGTCCCGTCTCCAAGTTGTCCTTGGTTATTTTGTCCCCAGCATTGAACAGTATCATTATCAAGTAGTGCGCAGGTATGACGGTATCCAGGGGCGATCTCTACAACATTTTTCACTCCTGTTACTGCTACAGGAATGTTTCTGTCTACAAATGTCCCATCCCCGAGCTGCCCTTGGTTATTTCTCCCCCAGCACTGAGCACTTTTATTGTCGAGAACTGCACAAGCGTGGCGGTATCCGTTAGTAATCTCAGTGGCATTTGAGATTCCAGAAACAATCACAGGAACAGAATTGCTACCACCAGTTATTCCATTTCCAAGTTGCCCATATTCATTTCTTCCCCAACAACTTATACTTTTGTTGTTCAATACTGCGCAGGTGCTTATTCCCTTTGCATCGACATCTTTTACATCTTGAGTTTTGACTAAAGTCACGGGAATAGATGTATTGTCTTGTGCGCTTGTTGCTTCCCCGTTTCCGAGTTGTCCATAATTATTTCTTCCCCAACACTGCACACTTTTGTTGTCTAGTACCGCACATGTGTGATAACTACCTAAACCAATTTTGATCGCAGTTGAGATTCCAGAAACAACTACAGGAACATAACTACTGTTGGTTGTTCCATCTCCAAGTTGTCCATTGTCATTACGTCCCCAGCATACAATGCTTTGATTGTCTAAAAGTGCACATGAATGACGATTCCCTGTATCGACTGCAACAGCATTTGAGACTCCATAGACATCCGCAGGGATTTTTCGGGGATTTTCATTTGTCCCATCCCCAATTTCTCCATCCAGATTGCGCCCCCAACATTTAACGCTTTTATCTTCGAGCAGAGCACAATTGTGTCGATCCCCGGTACTAATAGCAATGGCGTTTGAGATCCCAGTCACAGTTACTGGCAAAAGTCGTCTTTTCGTTGTGTTATCTCCAAGTTGTCCTACTTGGTTACGCCCCCAACACTGAACAGTTTTGTTTTCTCGCAAAGCACAGCTGTGATGTTCTGATGAAGAAATTTGATCAGGTTTTGATAAATCAGAATTTGCTAGTGGAATTGTAAAAGACAGTTGGTAGGTGTAATTCAGAGAATTTTTCACAGTAATTCTAATCACTAATTCAGTTGGTGCTTTATAACCTATCTGGATGGATGAATCGATTTTGTAAAGAGTCTTACCCAAAATCTGTGCTCCATTTAAGTCACTAGTCGAACCACTTATTCGATCTAATATCGTATTATCATCTTCAGCAGTTAACTCAAATTTTACTACATCATTACTAGCGACTAACAATTCATATGAAATATTTATATTTTCATTAATTTCATAGATAGAAGGTTTGGTGACCTTCGAAATAGCAGGAAGTATGATCTTATTTTCAGGAGAAAGATCAACGGGGATCATCATAATTGTAAGTGAGTTATTCCTGTGGTCGACTGGCAACGCTGTTTGTTCTCCGCTGAAAAGTACTAATTGATTTCCATTTTGCTCCAATTTCCAGGCGATTGCTTTGAAATCATATTTTGCTCCAAATTGGATACCGGTGATCTCTGCAATCCAAAGTTCTTCTTGCCTTACCATAGATGCATTGTCATAGTTTTCTGCGCCGGTACGCTTGTATGAAAGGGTCACACCTTCTACATCGCCGTAGTTGCCAGCGTATCTATCTAAACGATAACTCTGAAAATTTGTATTAGATAGAGTCATCTGAAATGTTGAATTCGATTTAGTTTGTTTACCATCATGATCCTGGATCGCACATCCAAACGGTAATACCATCGAAAAGATTAGAAATATGAAAATACTGATGTAGTAACTGAACACTAGAAAATTCAGAGTTTTGAAATTATTTACGGAATATCTCAGAAAGAATTTATTTAAATTAATCTGTACTTAAAAACTTTCGTAAAAAGTTGCCAGATATGATTCTTCATCTACCAGATCAAGAGTGAGAAAATCTAATACTTAGAGTGTCAGAGCTTAACTTCTCTTGAAAATTTAAATATCTAAACGAAATAAATTGAGCAAAAGAATCTATTCTCCAAAGAATCTTGATTATAGTTTATTTATTGATGGAAGTGGTTGGTGTGTTGGTTGCCGATTATGAGGAGGAATATGTTCCTGAGTTGGAAGAAGACGCTGTAGCTTGAAAGACTAGACCACCTCGTGACTAAATTATTAGAGAATACAAGCTTCACCTCTTCACGAGGTCAAGTACTTCCAGAGTAGATGTTGCCTGAGCTAGAAGAGATTCTTATAAAAGTTTTGAATTTATAACTCACCCCCATATAAACCCATCAGAGGAAAGCAAAGTTCAAAATCGTTCCAGTCCAGGTTTCTATCCACAATCTGGAATTGCTGGAACCGCTCTAGATGGAGATAGCTTTGAATCTGAGAATGTTTGGGCCTTCTGAGAAAGGGCTCAAAATATCAACAAAGCACTCTGTTCCATCCGAGAACTGAAGCCTCAATTGGTAGCCCTGATGATATTGGGCTTCTGTCAGGTCTATCACTTGTTCAAAAACTTCACTCATTTGATTCTCTGGTTGATAATCTCTGTAGCGATTTCTCTGTTGTAGACAAAGTAGTCAATCCAACGCTGGACGATTTGGTCAGGATAAGTTTCAACAAATTCCTGAAGTATTTGCTGCTGAGCCCTATCAAGAAGCTTTCGCCCTCTACTATCTTGGTACGAATCCCCATGATCTCAACATTCTGGATCAGAATTTCAAACTTGCTCTCTTTACCCTGATAGCGCCCATGAACATGGACAGGCTGATACTCATTGGAGTAGAAGAAGACATTGATTCCCAGGTACTCATAGAATCTTGGCATAGTCCTGTTTGGTAAAGAGGTTGTCAATGATTATCACAACTTGATCATCTGCGCCGATTCCAAAGCATCTTCGCTCTCCATACCCAAATATCTACAAGTGTTGGCAGCCGGCTGATGGCCCTGCAGCCGGCATACAGTTTTCATGTTCTGTGTCTTCTCGAAGATGACACTAGCCTTGGTTTTGGAGGAGTTCTGTCTGTAGTAGGTCAGTTGAGAGAAAAAGACTGATAGGGCTAACAGCAGTGACCAAAACACTGATTGAGGTGATGGAACAATCACATTATGGCACTGCTATTTTGTGATTGATGGGGACAGATCTTCAGAAAGTCTGATAAATTATCTACCTTTGTATAAAAAATTGTCTTGTTACAGATTCTTTTCGGATTATTGGAGATGATAGTAGAATGAAGCGGACAAGCCATTTCACTGAATTGTGATGATAAAAATAAAAAGTCTGTTGACCATCCTTCTTGTGTTGCTGGTTTTCAATGAAGCAACTCTGCAGTCTCAGGTAGAAACAGTCACTCTTTACATCAGTGATGATGATAGCAAGAGCGGGCAAGAGTCTGATTCAGCCAGTTGGAAGACAAGCAGAAATCTAGTGAGTGATCATGAGTATGTTGGAGAAGTCAGCAACGGATTGCCAAGCGGCCAGGGAGTCGAGACATTTCCAAGTGGAGTTGAATACATAGGTTCTTTCAAGGACGGCAAAAGGAATGGCCAGGGGACCATGACTTTACCCGAAGGACGGGTGTTCAGTGGCTTCTGGCGAGATGGAAAGTATATTGGTAAAGAACCATTGGAGCAAAAGCAGCCAAAAATCACATCAGCAACGCTCTATATTGGTGAGGAAAGTACAAAGAATGCACAGGAGTCTGACCCAGCCAGTTGGAAGACAAGCAGAAATTCAGAAAGTGATCATGAGTATGTTGGAGAAATACGTAACGGATTGCCGAACGGAGTGGGGAGTTATTCTCATCCAGGTGGCTTGAAACACAAGGGTTCTTTCAAAGATGGCAGATTTAGCGGCCAAGGAATCTCGACCTTACCGGACGGCTTGAAGTACGAGGGTTCTTTCAAAGATGGCAAAGAGCATGGAGAGGGAACATTGACTTTGCCAAGTGGAGCAAAATACGTAGGCTCCTTCAAAAATGGATTACCTGACGGAGTGGGGAGCTATTCTTATCCAGGTGGCTTGAAGTACGAGGGTTCCTTCAAGAAGGGTAAATTCAATGGTCAGGGTACAAAGACCTTTCCAAACGGTCAGGTCTACACAGGTACATTCAAGAGTGGTGAGATGAACGGTCAGGGTACATTGAACCATCCATCAGGTCAGAAATACGTTGGGGAATTTCGAGACGATTGGATGCATGGTCAGGGTACATTAACTCGGCCAGATGGCTTGAAATACGTAGGTGGTTTCAAAAAAGGCAAACCAGATGGGAAAGGGACGTTCACTTTGCCAAGTGGTGTAAAGTACGTTGGGGATGTAAAGAACGGTAAAGAACACGGTCAGGGTACTCTGACCCATCCGTCAGGTCAGAAATATGTTGGGGAATACGAGTACGGCAAGATAAATGGCCGGGGAATGATGACTTATCCAGACGGACGAGTGGAAAGCGGACTCTGGAGAGAAAACCAGTTTTTAGGCAATCAGTGAATACAGGCCTTAATATCAAATCCGAATTCCCAGTGCTAACTCCAAAGTATCTTCACTCTCTGCTCCAAGATGTTAAGAGGTATTGGCAACTGACTTAAGCTCTAACAGTCTGTGCACTGCCTCAACATTCTGAGTTTTTATGAGGATGATACTCGCCTTCGTATTTAGTCTCTGATTGCTAGGTATCGAAACTCATTTTGGTGATAATGATCCCAGTGTGAATAGTTCAGTGATTCTCGGCTACTCCAAATCCATCTAACGGTGTATTGCTCCCACAACAAAACACCAAGCAGAGAAAACTTCATACTTGCATCGTTATTCCAGTGAGTTGCGGTTATCTCAAGGCTTTCATCAGTACAGTCAGATTGTGCAAACCACTTCCTGTAGATATACGATTCACTGATCATATTGATCCCGAGAATCTTTCCTGCGTAGACATAGAGATGGTATGTGTAGCAACCGCACGAGGATTTTCTTTGACGTATCTCTCTCCAGGTAGCAGGAGTGTAGGTGCGAAAGGCAAAAATGATTAGAATGAGGTCAGTTACAATTCCGAGAGTGATTTCACGAGCACCATCTTCGTTGAAGAGTGAATCAATGAATATGATTAAGACTTCTGTCAGTGATGCCTCCATAAGCTTTACTCTAGAACAGAGGAGCCAGCTAACGAAGCAAGCTCTTTTGATGTATTCTTGGCTCTGAACAGGAGGGTGATTGGCTAAGAAATCAATTGCCTAGATTGATCGCAACGATCCAAATCCTTAGTGGTTTGCGAACTATCCCGGACTTCAAAACGCCTACTCCATAAACCGCTCCAAGCAGCTTTGATGGATAAACTGTCCAAAGGCAATGGCAATCTCTGAGTTTCTTTTGCGATCCTTCCATTTCCGAAAGTAGTTGGGAGCTGCATCAACCACGGAGTTGCCCACCGATTTTGTGCGAGACTCCCAAAGCGCCTCCTCCTCGCTCTTGGCTACCTTCATTGCCTGCAAGGAAGTCCTGAATTCATCTAATGAACCTCCTGTCTGATACGTCTGCATCACCATCCTTGCAAAGCCCCCCAACCGACTGCATGTGTCGGATTTCAAGTCTTGTGAATCTTGGTTTGCGAAAACAGAGGCAATGCTCAGCAAGAAAATACCCGTTACAAATCCTAAAAATGTAACAAATTTGTTATTTATTAGACGATTTTGATACTGTAATCGAATGTTTTTTGTCAACATAAAGCGCCTTTGGGATTAAATGGCAGCAATGCTAAGAGTCAGTATAACATTGCCCAGTAGAGAGGCTGGAACCGCAAACTTGATACTAATCAGCAGTTCTATTGGGCTCCAGCCACTTTCGATCAATCTTGCTTCAGTCTATCAGAACTACCAGTGTATGAGATGGAAGACTTAAATCAAATCTGTCACGCTCATCGACTCATATTTTTCCATTGGCTGATGAATCCAGGGAGAACCCTCAAGATAGTCTACATAATAATTCGGCTTGTACTGCGAAACCCCTTTCATCCAGAGCACAGCGGTGCGGACCTCGTCTAGATAGAATCCGTAGAAATGATTCAACCACTTCAGACTTTTCTCCAGAGTGATGCCAGAGTCTGCCAGATCATCCACAAGAATCACCCTGTTTCCAAGGTTTGGAGTGGTTTGAGCCAGATCCCTGGAGAATGTCATTGAGCCCTGCTCGTTCTTCACACCATCTCCCCGATATGATTCCACAGAAAGAATGGCGAGGGGTTTGTCGAATAACCGTGCGAAAATATCCCCTACCCGCAATCCACCCTTCGCAATACAAACGATCTGACTGAAGTCATATCCGTCTTGATAGACCTTGATGGCCAACTCTTCGATTTTTTTGTGGTATTCGTCCCACGAGACGTACAGATCGGTTTGTTTCTTTGCTGTCATTTCCTCACTACCTCGTTTGAAAGCCGTTGTGGATTGAATGTGCTAAGCTTGTTGAGATCCCCGATTTACAGCACGGAGACATTCAACCAATATCAACGGAGAAGTGAAGAATTAGCAAGTGAGTGGGTCCATAAACTAACTGGAAGAGCCAGATAAAATGCCTCAAGCTGCCTGGGTTTTCTCTTCGTATTCTTCCGGAGCTAGAAACCCACCAGATTGACGAGCCCAAAGATCACCGTATATACGGGAGTTCTGGACCAGCTCGTCATGGCTACCGGACTCGATCAGGTTGCCTGCATCAATCACAACTAAACGGTCCAGCTGGGCGATCGTGGAGAGTCGATGTGCGATGGCAATCACGGTCTTGCCCTCCATCAATTGAAATAAGTTTTCCTGGATGGCTGCCTCTACCTCTGAATCCAGTGCAGAGGTTGCTTCATCCAGTACAAGAATTGGGGCATCTTTTAGAAAGACTCTAGCGATCGCAATCCGTTGACGCTGTCCTCCGGAGAGTTTCACACCTCTCTCACCGACATGGGCATCCAGACCTTTCCGACCTACTGAATCTTCCAGTTCCTGAATAAAGTCCCAGGCACTAGCCTTGCGAGCGGCCTCGATCACTTGCTCGTCAGTTGCCTCTGGAGCGGAGTAGGCGATATTTTCGCGAATGGAGCGGTGCAGCAGCGAAGTGTCCTGGGTGACTACACCGATGCAGCTACGGAGACTCTCCTGCGTCATTTGGGCGATGTCTTGTTCATCAATCAGAACTCGTCCTTGTTCCAGGTCATAGAAGCGTAGGAGTAGATTCATCAGTGTAGTCTTGCCAGCTCCGGAGCGTCCTACCAGACCAATTTTTTCGCCAGCTGTGATCTTCAGAGATAAGTCATCAATCACACCACTGGCCTTCCCATAGTGAAAGCCGATATGTTCGAACTCAATCTGCCCTTGTGGCACGTCCAGCGGTTGGGCCTTTGGCTGATCTACGATTTCATGAGGTTTGACCATCATCGTCATGCCGTCATGCACAACCCCAATGTTCTCAAACAGGCTAGAGACTTCCCACATGATCCACTGTGACATCCCGTTGATGCGTAGGCACAGCGCAATCGAGATGGCGATTGAACCGACTGACACCACCGATCCAAGCCAGAGCCAAATAGCCAATGCGGATACGGCAAACACCAGGCAGACGTTATTGAAGTAGACTGCGAATTGGAACTGGGTGAACATCCGCATCTGTTGGTGAACGGTCATTAGAAAACCTTCCATACTCTCTTTGGCATAAGCGGCTTCCCCGCCTGCATGGGAGAACAGCTTGACCGTGGTGATGTTTGTGTAGCTATCAACAACCCGTCCGGTCATTGATGAACGAGCATCAGCTTGGTCACTGGAGACTTTCTTGAGTCTAGGTACGAAATAGCGAATGAGTATGATGTAGACAATCACCCACAGCAATAGCGGTAGCGCTAGTACCCAGTCTGCTAAAGCGATAAGCACCATCATTGAGATGAAGTTGACACTCACATAGACAAAGACGTCGAGCAACTTCATTACACTTTCACGAACGGAAAGCGAGGTCTGCATCACCTTGGTGGCGACTCGACCGGCAAATTCGTTGGCGAAGAAGCCCACACTTTGTCGGAGCAGGTAGCGGTGCATTTGCCAACGGGCGATCATTGGGAAGTTACCGAGCAACGTCTGGTGAACAAGCAGAGATTGCAACAGGACGATCGTTGGCAGGCCGATTAGCAGGACAGCTCCCATCCAGATCAGCTTGCTTCCCTCACGTTCCAGAAATCCTTCCTGTCCGCTTACTGCCAGCCAATCCACGATATTGCCCAGAAATCCAAATAGGTATACCTCTCCGATAGAAATCAGCGCGGTGATGGCTGACATTAGGAATAGCCAGGGACCCGCAGGCTTAGCGTAGTGCCAACAGAAAGCCACCAGTCCTTGGGGTGGTTGGGTTGGATCTTCATTGGGAAATGGGTTCAGGCGGTCTTCAAACCAAGAAAACATGAGCGAGCAAGAGGTGTTGGGTTGTTATAGTTTGCAGAGTTTTCGAGACTGTTATTAGCTCAGATGATTTGGAACTTTGCGGAAAGAGTAGCGAAATCTGCTGTGAAAAGATGACTCTCCAGAATGAACTTCAGTTTGCGAAGAGACAACTAGAAAAAAATTTCAAGAAGGCCAGCGTTGTTGAGTTTTTTCTGGAAAGAAACAGTTTGGAGTTTCTTAGTTAGGGCGTTGTGAGATTCAAATTTTTTTAAATCTTTTGTTTTGAGTGATTGGTGGCCCAGATTGTGCCGCATATAAGATAGACAAAACATAATTTATGTAGATGGATGTGCCATAGTGCTTCATAAGAGCGCTGACTACTAAGGGAGTAAATGGAAGGTAAAACTAACCGGGAACTGCAAGCATTGCTAGAAGTGCAGGACCACAAGATCAAGCAGCTAGAACAGCGAATCACAACTCTTGAGTGGGTCATCTGCACAGTCGTTGATGACAGTGAGCCCGAGCTTGGAACCAATCGTAACCTGAACTGAGGCCAACCACAGGGGGAGGTTTCTCCTAATGCAAATCTCTTTATCGCACACCAAGATTTTCACTAAAAACCACTCAACAGAAGTTTGGTTCAAGATAGAAATCATTTGAACCGATGCTTCCATCTTGATATGTTAAATTTCTCAAAACCCTACCGCTCTTCCTTCAAAAATCTGGAAACGAAGGCATGAGAAATTTCGCCAAATGGCTACTGATCGTTTGGTCCATATTGTGTTTGATCGGTGTTTATTTCGGCTTTACCGAGTTTTCTGAATCGTCGGAGAAGGTTGTTTCTGGGATTGGCGGAGAAGACCTCGAAATTAATGTAATTGTCGCTATCTTCGCAGGGCTTCTGCTTTATTTGATCATAGCTATGCCTGCTCTGCTCATTTGGCTGCTGTTGGATCGAAGGGAGGATCAGGTTGTCGATCATCTACGCTATTACGATCTTGAAAAAGATGATGATTCTCAAGAAATATATGATCTGGACAAAGAGGTTTCCTTTTTTCAGTTGGAGCCTGAGGAGAAAGAGCAGGGCGAATTGTTTCCGATAGATCGTCAGTATGAGAATCCAGTTACAAAAGTGGGGTATGACGAGAGTGAGGTCGGTCAACTGAAGTCAAGGGTTGTCATGCTGGAGCAAGAGAATCTCCAACTCAAGCAGATGCTGCACAAGCGAAATCAAATCATCAGTCAGTTTAAGAACTCTGTACGAAGTGGCCGCTAGGTCTATTCTTTATCTTGTTGATTCCAAAAATTTCCCCTCAGTGTTATTCTCTTATCTTTATTGAATCCTTGACAAGTATTGTCCAATCTGATGAATTTCAGAATCACTGACCCGATTGATAGTAGGCCACATGATGGTGGTCATGCCGTTGCTGCGACGTTTGTACTTGATGTCGAGCATTTGATTGATCAAGTAGGAGGCTGGTTGGCTAGCAAGGTGCGGGTAGCCTTCCACGGGGGAATTTAGACCGTCTGTACCATGACAAGTCTGACAATTGTATTGCAGATAGAGAGCAGCTCCTGCAGTTGTGTCAATCTAGTACCTGCCGATCGTGTCTTCATCCAATAGCCTGATATAAAGCAGGCCCGCCCCCAAAAGCAAGGTCAGTAAGAAAGAATCTCTAATTACCCAAGACCACACTTTTGCAATCAGTATAAGCATCAATTACTACTCGTGGCAGAGCTAACAGAAGTCTCCAAGAGCTCTGAAAAATCCCTTCAATTCTTTGCTGGGGGACAAGCGCTGGAGTTTGTAGACAGCACCACTCAGACTAGTTGCGTACAACTCACCAACTGCATTTTCCGTCAGTGACGAGAAGAACGTCACCTCTCCTAGTTCTTCACCATGCTGGATTCTAGGTTTGTAGACTAGGACCTGAGGGAAATGCTGAATGCCTGGTTCGGCAGGATCCAGTTGGAAGAGTCTACGAAAGTAGTCACCGTAAACATACTGACCACGGAGCTAGGGAATGTCTTCTCCTCGGTAGACATAACCTCCAATTACAGAACGAATAAAGGTGTGTTCGAAAGAAGCAATCGGTAACACAGTACTTTCCTTGTCACAATTTTCTGTCCCTGGAGGATAACACTGGTCGCCCTCCAAAATCGGCCATCCGTGGTTTTTCCTTACCTCAATACGGCTGATCTCTTATTGGTGGTTGTCACCGACATCTCCAACCAACTCAGGCTGGAGTAAATTGTAGATGCCTGCAGAACCACAATACCAGCTGGACTCCGTTAATAGCACGAGTTTCACTCCGGGTAGGTTATTGACTAATGGATCTGGAACAAAATGATAACCGTTTGGGCGTACCTTCTCAGAGATGCGCAGGTTGACTACGCCTGGCCCTACTGTAATAGTTCAGTTGATATAGTCGATGTCGTGTATTTTTTTGAACCGATCCATTTCGATGATTACAGTGTATTTTTGAGGCACAACTCCTCTGGAAAGACCGGAGCCAGCTCCTCTTGCCAGGCAAGTCAGCTTCTCACGATACAAAACTTTGACGACTCGAACCAATCTAAATGATCATCGTCGTCTACTTTCGGCCTTGGAGTAGTGTGACGCACCGCTAGCGAAAGCTATCATGGGTGAGCACCTACGCCAAGTGCGCGAACTCTACTTCCAATTACCCAATGGTGACTAGTGAACGCCTTTTCTCTCTAGTTAGTAGAGGGTATAGGACTTGAATGAAGGTGCCTCGAAGAATATCACTTACTTATCCCTGAAAAGGCCACCTGAGTGTGGTCTTTCCCCCGCATTTGAATGGAGGCATGGACGCCCTGCCGCGCTTTCTACAAAACCCGATCCGACTCAAACTGGTCCTGCTCTATTTTGGGATTGTCCTGCTCCTGCCCGGACTCGGTGACACTCCATTGGTGGACTGGGATGAGAACATCTACGCAGAAGCCAGCCGACAGATGGTGGAGCGAGACAACTATCTGAATATCTACATCAACGACTATCCCTTCGCAGAAAAGCCTCCTTTCTTTTTCTGGGAGCAGGCGGCCTCCTATCATCTTTGGGGAATCAACGAGTTTGCGGCTCGTTTCCCATCGGTATTGGCTGGTCTGGCGATGGTGATTTTCTGCTTTGAAGTGGGCCGACGGATTCGGGATCAGTATCTTGGGACCATCTGGTCAATGGTCTATCTAACGTCACTACTCCCGGGAGTCTTCGCTCGTAGTGCAGTCATCGACCATACCTTCAACGCCTTTATTGCAATCGCAGCCTTTTTTCTCTATCGCTACGACTGTCAATATGAAGCGTGGCGTCAGCAGTCTGGAACAAGGACTCCACAGCATCGACTTTCTCTATTGATTGCCAGTCTCTGCATGGGGATTGCGGTACTGACTAAGGGGCCTTTGGGGGGAGCCATTCCGTTGATTGCTTTTGCAGGCTACAAGCTTCTAGTGGCTTCTCGTCAGACAGTTCCACTCACACATTTCTTCAGTTGTGGGATCACCTCGCTGGGAGTCGCTCTCTCCTGGTATTTGCTCAACTGGATCGTTTACGGAACAGAGTTCCTTCAGGGCTTCATTTGGTTCCAGTTCAGCCTCTTCAGTCGTCCGTTGGAAGGCCACGAGGGGCCATTCTTCTATCATTGGCTGGTTGCTCTGATTGGACTATTCCCCTGGACGCCCTTCCTGTTTCTGCAGCCAAAACGTTTGTGGAAATCAGAAGAAGTACATGTGCGACCCCTAGTACGTCTTTCCGTGGTCTGGATTCTCTTTGTGCTAGTGCTGTTTTCTCTAGTCAGTACGAAGCTACCTCACTACTCAGCCTCAATGTATCTTCCTCTGACGCTCTTAATTTCCCTGCAGTTGCATGATCGCAAGTTTGAATTGCCTCGCTGGTCTTGCCTTGTTCTTGGACTCTGGGGAGTGTTGCTGGCTGCGGGTCTTTGTGCGGTGCCTTTTTTGGCAGAGAGATACTTGGCTGAGGTCAGCCCTGAGTTTAAACTGGAATGGTCTGGCGGTATTTATTGGACCAGTGGTGGAATGCTGCTGACCATGTTCTTAGGGACCCTACTACTCTGTCGCCAACGCTTCTGGTATGGGCTCGGGGTAGTTGGAATAAGTATGATCTTCTGTGTTCAAGGTCTCTGGCGCTATCAGGTACCAATGATCCAGAGTTATATCCAAACTCCGTTGGTCGAACTCGTGCGGGAAGCCCATCAGCAGCAGGCCAAGGTCGTGCTATATCGTGTTGTCTCCTTTGCTGCTCTTTTCTATGGAGGAAAACCCATTGAGATGTTGCACACCTACAAATTTCCAAATGATCCGGAGATTCTCAATCTCCCCAATTTCAAAGAGCTGGCGATTATCACAGAGCGCCGCATGGAGGATAGCCTACGCAAGGATCACCCACGGGTCCAGTTCGTAAAACACTCTGGTAATTTTGCGTTTTACAACATACCAACTGATTACCCTTGATTTCTTCCTCGCTTTCGGTTTGAGCTTCTGACCTCTTTTCGATAGTATTAAATGTTTTTGTGATCTTCGCTTCGAGGTTAGCAGGGTTGCTTTCCCCCAATATATCAGAAAAGGTTCGATGTCGCAGGTCGTGGCAATTGCTGGTGCAACCGGCGCCGTAGGTACAGAGTTCATAAAGCTGCTAGAACAGCGCAATTATCCGCTTCAGAAACTCAAATTGCTGGCATCAGCACGCTCAGTGGGTAAGCAATTGCGCTTTCGGGGCCAGACTCTGACGGTTGAAGAGCTGCGACCAGAGGCTTTTCAAGACGTTGATGTCGCATTCTTTTCAGCAGGTGGTGACCGCAGCAAAGAATTTGCCCCAGTAGCGGTCGAAGCTGGGGCGCTGGTCATTGATAACAGCAGTGCCTTTCGTATGGAGGAAGGGGTACCTCTGGTTGTGCCAGAGATCAATGCGGAGGCAGCTCGGCGACACAAGGGGTTGATTGCTAATCCAAACTGTTCGACGATCCAGATGGTGGTAGCTTTGAACCCCTTGCATCAGGAATCACCTTTACAGCGAGTTGTAGTCTCCACCTATCAAGCTGTCTCTGGAGCCGGTGCCAGCGGCATGCAGGAACTGTTGGACCAAGTCTGCGACTATACTCAAGGAAAACCTATTACGCCCCAAGCCTTTCCCAAGCAAATCCTCTTCAACTTGATCCCACATATCGATATCTTCCAGGAAAATGGTTACACCAGGGAAGAGATGAAGATGGTATTGGAGACACGCAAGATCATGTCAATCTCTGAGCTCCCGGTTTCAGCGACCTGTGTTCGGGTTCCGGTACTGCGAGCTCACTCCGAAGCCATTTGGGTTGAGACAGAGACCAAGATTTCAGAGGTACGGGCAAGAGAACTATTTGTCCAAGCGCCAGGGATCCAGTTAGTAGACGAACGAAAGCCCGCGGGGTACCCTGTGCCGTGGGAAGCCAGCGAAACATTTGACACTTACGTTGGCCGAGTTCGAGAAGATCTGTCACATCCACGTGGGTTGACTTTCTGGTGTGTGGCGGACCAACTCTACAAAGGAGCAGCCTTGAACGCAATTCAAATCGCTGAGGTTCTGCTGGAAAGCTGAATCTAGAATAGGCTACTTGAAACGAGATGGTAAACGACCACACTATGACCAAATCCTGGCTTGGTTGACGAATGAATTTGAGTGCCGACCATTGGAGAAATGTGATTTCCGTTACCTACTTAAGGAACTTCAGGAACAGTTGAATTCTACTGAAGAGGAGTTACTTCGTCATGGCTTTCGCAGAGCATATCGCCAGTTGGTGGAGGGTGTTTGAAATTTTGAGTTGGAGAGCGCTGTGCCCATGAATTTGCTTCTAGTGATCATCGGAGGGTTCTCACTCTTCGTTGGTTTCCTCGGGGTGTTTGCAATAATGCGCAATGACTCGGAAGACAAAGAGTACATTCCCAAACGTTGGTTTGTTGGGGTATGCGCAGACGTAGCTAAAATCTTGAGGGTACATGTTGCCCTGGTGCGACTATTGGTCATCATCTACACCCCCTTTGTCGTTGGGCTCCTTTTCTATGTGGTTTACTCCATACTCCTAAAGCGACGACGGCAGCGGGAAGCTGAAGTAGCTGCCCAGCAGCCAGAACGTCCTCCTGCCACGATCACCAAGATTGATAGCATCCACTACAACTGAGTCTCATTTTCGATCAGCCCTAGCTCTGATTACCCGCGAAGAACCTGTGGATGGCCCATTGTCTCAGGCTCTGCAATCAGTAGGAATTCGAGTTTGCCATCACCCAGTCTTGGTTACAAGGTCCCCTCCTTCTTGGCAAGCATTTGATGCTGCTTGGCTTCAGCGGCAGCAAGTGGATTGGATTGGTTTCACCAGCCAGCGGGCTGTTCGAGGGTTTTATCAACGTTTGGCAACACTTGGTGGGAATTTAGGTGAGCTGTCTCATTGCCGAATTGCTTGTATAGGACCCTCAACAGCAGATGTTTGGTTAGCTTTGGGAGGTCAGACACCGTTGGTTCCAGAGGTTTTCCACGCAGAAGCCCTGGGAGCAGCAATGCTGAAAACAGGCATAACCTCTGATCATTGCTGTTGGTTACCGCAGGCACTGCAGGCTCGTGAAGCCCTCGGGGTACTTCTCCGAGCAGCTGGTAGCAAGGTACTAGCAACGCCAACATATCAGATTCTGCCAGCTTCCTCTGCAGTTGTACGAGCTTGGAGAGAGACCCTTGAAAAGGGTGTTGATTGGATCACCTTCACCAGCCCTTCTGCAGTAGAACACTGGTTCGATCGGCTACCCCCGAACGAGTGGTTACAGTTGACGCAACGTCCAAAAATTGCTTGCATCGGCCCATCGACTTCAGCGGCTATCGACGAACTGTTTCTGTCAGCAGATGTGACTGCTACTTCTCACAATTTTGCTGGTCTGGCTGATGTGATTGTACATTTTCCCAAAGATCAAAACATCCCGGTTAGCTGAAAAAGCATGAATCAACAACTACTGTTGAGTTTTCAAGGACCTCATCACCCTAAAATTCTGTCGCGTCTGGGTACACTGCTTGATAGCTGGCCTGTGCGGTTGCTGGATCTGCATGGTCTGGAACAGGATCAGATTTTCTCTGGCTTATGGCAACTGGAGTGGATCAGTGAACAGGATCCACAATTGATGGAAAAGAGCTTGTGCTCCCTGATGCAGGAATTTGACATGCAGTTCCAGCTCAGCCACAGTAAGACTCAGCCTAAAAGAGAACAGAGATTCATCCTAACTCTGCTTGGTGATCACCTGAGTACGAGCCTGTTGGCGCAACTGCTACAACGCCTTCAGCAGGAAGAGTTGCTTGTCCATGGGCTTCAGCCGCTGGAGAGTCAGCACCTGCGAGTCTTGGAACTACAATTGCGTACACATCAGCAACTGGACCGACCACGCTTGCTCCGGGATTTACTGCCGTTGCATCAGCAACATCATGTGGACTTTGCCCTACAACCAGAATCCCTGTTTCGGCGGCATAAGCGGCTGATCGTATTTGATGCAGATATGACGTTCATCCAGTGTGAGATTATCAATGAGATGAGTCAGCTAGTTGGCTGTGAGGCAGAAGTCAAAGTGCTGACCGAGGCGGCCATGCGTGGTGAGTTGGATTTTGAAGAGGCTTTGCGGGCTCGGGTGCGCTTGCTGAAAGGACTCCACCGCGATGATCTACAGTCCTTGCTTCGCCAGCTGCCCTATACCCCAGGCGTACGGCGCCTAGTACGTGTACTGAAGCAACTTGGCTATAAGCTAGCGCTGCTCAGTGGAGGATTCCAACTGTTTGTTGACCATATTTGCGAGGAATTCGACCTCGATTATGGTTTCGCCAACTCATTGGAGTGGCAGGATAGTCGGTTGACCGGAGAGCTGCTTGGGGAGATTGTTGATGGTCAGCGCAAGGCGCAGTTGCTACAGAAAATTGCTGCGCGTGAAAGCATTGTTCCTGAGCAGGTTGTAGCGATCGGTGACGGTGCGAATGATGTGCAGATGTTGGCGATAGCCGGTCTAGGAATTGCCTTCAACGCTAAGCCAGTATTGCAGGAACGTGCAAGTGGCCAACTCAATCAGCCCAATCTGGATGCACTACTCTACTTCCTTGGACTCTCTGGACAGGAGCTAGCGGATTGCTGAAAAGCTTGTCCAATTTCAGGATTCTCCATGTGGTTCTTAGGACCAATTATGTATGCTTCTTTCTCTTTGCTACTAGGTTTTTCGATCATTGGTTGTACAGGGAACCGGCCTGTTGATTTAGGTTTGAAAGATGGCTATCTACGCCCGTGCCCCTCCTCTCCGAACTGCGTCAACAGCATGGTTAATGAAGATGAAGTACACCGAATCGAACCCTTTCGTGGTGTTTCGCTTGCGGAATTACGAGAACTGCTTCAGAACGAGGAGAGTGTCGAAATCGTAACAGATCATGAAAACTATCTGCATGCGGAATTCACGAGCCTTATCATGAGATTTGTTGACGATGTGGAGTTCTTTTCAATTGCAGAGGAACAGGTGATTCATGTACGTTCGGCTTCACGCTTGGGTAGTTCTGATTTGGGAGCAAACCGCCGTCGGGTGGAAGGATTACGTACGAAGCTGTTGGGAGGCAAGTGATGGTTCGTTTTGAGAAGGAGACCCTACCGGTTCACCAAACCGCAAGTGGCGCACGCTATGAAATCGATGTATATCGCTACGAGCCCCCCAACTCTACAGAGACTGTATATCTGCAAGGGGGCTTGCATGGTATCGAACTGACGGGTATCCCTGTTCTTTACGAGTTCATGAAGCTGGTTGAAGAGGCTCAGTTGCCTCATCAGATCATCTGTGTACCGCAGTCGAATCCAATGGGACTGGATAGCCAGATCATGGGAGTACAGACAGGTTATAATAACCTGCATACCAACCAGCAAAACTGTTGGAACTGGAACCGAATTGGGCAATTACGAGGTGATGGTAGCCAGGAAGGAGAATGGATAGAACTGTTGCTGAACCTGACTGAGCCAGCAGACACTATTCTGGATCTGCACACTGCGGGTGCTGAGACAGCGCCACATGTTTATGCTCATGTAAGCCAGGTCGAGCAAGCTCAGTGCTTGGGATTGCCGCATGTTTTGGCTTGGGAACAAAATTCCACCAGCTTCTGTGATACCTGTCAGCAACTTGGCAAAGTTGCACTCACCTTGGAATTATCTGCAAGCCGTGTGATTACTGGTGAAGATGTAGAGCGTGGAATTCAGGTCTTGCAGCGATACTTTGGCATGTTGCCCAAGGCTCCAGCAGCTCGAGTCTGGTCGATTCGTGGACACCTCAAGCGCTGGCTGTCACCGAGTGGGGGTGTACTGACCTGGCATCGGCGAGCTGGAGAATACATCCAACAAGGAGAGTCACTGGCTACACTATATACTCGACAAGGTAAGCAAGAATTGACCTCGCCTTATAGTGGTTTGTTATTGTTGAAGAATCCAACTCATGCACCTCATGAGCGCCAGGAGTTAGCCAAGTTCTTGTTGGAGTAGGCTGGACCCAATGAGCGAGTTGATGCCTTCTAAACGGGAGATCCGACAGCGCGTAGAGTATGGCGCCCTTGTTCTTGCCCAAAGACTGGCTGTGCTGACCCGAAAACCTCAATTGGAATGGTGGGAACACGGTTTTGCGAAACTAGCCTACCAAAGACTGAAGATTTATCGGAAGGTGGTTGAGCCAAATCTGAGCGTTGCCTTTGCAAATTGGAGTGAGGAGGATCGCACTCAACTTGCTTACAATAATTACCGCTGGTTTGCGCGATTTACACTAGACTTATTGCGTATGTCAGATTGGTTTGGAAGAACGAACAGCCTCTGTGAGGTGCGCAATCCAGAGATCTTACGCGAGGCTTTGACAGAGGAACGAGGTGTACTTCTAGCGTCAGGCCACTTCGGAAACTGGGAAATCATTTGTCCGCGGTTGGCTGAGGTGGGATTCCCAATGTCCCTTTATGTTGGTGCTCAAACCAATCCACGCTCTGATGACAACCAGAACACGTTACGAGCTAGCTTTGGAGTGGAGACAATTGGTCGTAGCCGTCAGGCACCATTGCGCATTCGCCGTGCACTGGAGAAAAATCGAGCTGTCACCATTATTGTTGACCAGAATGACAATAAGTCTGATCTATTTGTTAATTTTTTTGGTAAGGCAGCTTCGATGAGTAAAGGGCTCGGAAGCTTCCACTATCTCAAACAAAGTCCGGTTCTTTTCACGACCTGTACTTATCAAGGCGATCGCTGTTTGTTGGAATTCCAACCGTTGGAATGTCCGCACAGCGGTGACAAAGAAAGAGATCTGCAGCATATGTCGCAGGCCTTCACTACCGCAATGGAGGCGGCAATTTGTCGTCATCCAGAGCAGTACTTCTGGATGCATCGTCGTTGGCGCAAGCGTCCAGCATATGACCCACAACCTGTTTACTGAGGGAGATCAGCAATGGGCAGAAAAACTGACAAGAAAAAGGAGCAACGTGTACAACAGGAAGTTGTGAAGACGGCCAAAAAGGCAGAAAAGTTGACTCCGATAGAAGAAGTTCCTCATGGAGACATCCATATTAAGCATGAGAGATTGAACAAGTCTTTCTATGAATCAGAGTTGGAACGTCTACAACTGGAACTGGTCAAGTGGCAGACCTGGATCAAGCAAAAAGGTTTTAAAGTCGTTATGATCTTTGAGGGACGCGACGCCGCTGGTAAAGGGGGTTCGATCAAGCGCATTACTGAGCCGCTGAATCCAAGAGGCTGTCGAGTAGTAGCGTTGGGAACACCGACAGAAAAGGAAAAGACACAGTGGTATTTCCAGCGCTATGTAAGCGAGCTACCTGCTGCAGGAGAGATCGTGATCTTCGACCGCAGTTGGTACAACCGAGCTGGTGTTGAGCGAGTGATGGGTTTCTGTACTGATGAGCAGTACGAAGAATTCCAGCGTAGCTGTCCAGAATTTGAGAGAATGCTGGTACGCTCCGGAATTATTCTGCTCAAGTACTGGTTCTCCGTCAGCGATGAAGAACAAGAACGACGATTTCATGATCGTGCCAAAGATCCAGCCAAGCGCTGGAAACTCAGCCCAATGGATATGGAGTCAATCTCTCGCTGGGTCGAGTACTCCAAGGCCAAGGATACGATGCTCAACTTCTCAAATATTCCAGAAGCACCCTGGTTTGGAGTGGAGGGTGATGATAAACGCCGTGCACGACTCAACTGCATGCACCACGTCCTCAGCAAAGTTGATTACAAAGATGTCCTGCCATCTGTGATCAAGGTTCCGGACCGACCTCCGCTACCGAAGGACTATCATCGTCCTCCGAGAGAAGAGCAATTCCATGTACCAGAGGTGTACTGAGCCCAACTCCTTGTGGATTTTAGCTTTGGTCGGGAGCAATGCTGTTCCTGGCCAATGCAGTCAGCTTATGTGAAAACTGCCAAATGTTGTAACTCGTCGAGGGGAAAAGGTTTCGGGTCTCGCAATTCCCTGGTGACCAAAGCAGAGGATGTAGCTTCCCAATGTTTCAAGATTGAGTTCGTACAAGTATTTTGAAACAAAAATATTACTCTGAAAATGCTTCACGCAAGTTGCACTCAATGCGCCTCGAACATATGCTAACAATCCAGTCACAAAGCAGTGTAGAATTGGTATTTACGTCTAATGTTGCGCTCGGTCTTCTTAGGTTTACGGTGCGCAGCTTCTATGCCGGAGCAATACCACTCGTGAGCGACCAAGTAGCCACGAGTACCCTCTCTGAGAGGATTTACACATGACCATCTGGAACTGGAGCCCAACACAATACCTGCACTTCGGGAGTCAGCGCCTCCGACCCGCTATTGACCTCTTGAGGAGTATTCCTGCGGACAAACCGCAAGTTGCATATGATCTAGGCTGCGGACCAGGCTCTGCCACTGTTCATCTGAAGGCCAGATGGCCTAATGCCAAGGTAGTCGGGATCGATGGGCCGCCTGATATGCTTGAGCGTGCCCAGCAGGAGCATTCTGAAATCAAATGGCAAGCTGCCGACCTCACAACGTGGATCCCAAGCGAAACTCCGGACGTGCTATATTCTAACGCGGCTCTTCATTGGCTTGACAACCACGCATCTTTATTCCCACGTCTCATTAACATGCTACCTCAGGGAGGCATGCTGGCAGTGCAGATGCCTCAGAATTTTGGTGAAAAGACCCACACTACTATATTCGAAAACATCCGCGCCCGCGACTGGAAAGATCGCCTGCTAACACTGCTCCGTGAGACACCCATCCAGCCACCTTCTTTCTACTTCAACCTTGTAAAGCCAATGGTTCAGAATTTGGACCTCTGGGAGACACAGTACTATTTTGTGATGGAAGGTGAGAATCCCATAGTTGAATTCACAAAGGGTAGCTTCTTGCGTCCTATTCTCAACATATTGAACGCGAAGGAAGCTGAAGCCTTCCTCAGGGAATATGCAGAACGAGTTGGGCCCCACTACCCTAGGCGCTCTGACGGAACGACTATCATGCACTTCCGCCGGCTGTTCATGGTGGCAACTAAGTAATCCAATATCACCATGCAAGGCAACGGGGATTGAGTTGGTTGAGAGATTTCTATGAAAGAAATGGAATCAAAGATCAGGAGACGTTCCAAAACAACAGGACCAACGAGAGGTAGAAATGGTTGTTCAGATTAAATGCTTCGTCTGTGACGGCGCAACATTGGATGATCGAGAATGCCAGGTTTGTGAAGGCAAGGGACAAATTGAGAGCTTGTTGAAACTCAGTATGGAAGACCTGAGAACCTGGGCGGAGCGGCTGCAGCAGCAGCAGCAAGAGCTGGATGCTCATCAGCATGAAATCCATGAGGTGGAAAATCGTCTGGTGCAGCGCGAGGAAGAGATTCAAAATCGGGAAGAAGAGTTAGAACGTACGAGAGCGGATCTGGATAACTCTCTGGATGCCTACGAACTCTACAATGACAAGTACAAGGAACTGAACAACTACTATTTGTCAAAAGTTAGGCAACTACAGTCTGAGATGAGTAAAAGAAACGAGGAAATTCAACAGTTGAGCAGACAGATCACCAACTCTGGAACGCCCAGCAGCGATCAGGATCAAGCAGCGATTATGCGAGAATTAGTCGTTTCACTGAGCAAGCTGATTACTGAACTTGAAAAGAAAGAAGATTTTCTGCCCTCTCCCCAATGAGTTTATAGTGCGTTCGCTTCACCAAGTGTCGCATTGTCATTCGATTCAGAATTCTGCTGATACCAAGGAAACCAATGCTTTGGTGGCAGTTGAGTAGATTCCAAAGCCTCCCCAATCCTCAAAGCCTCGTTCCACTTAGCCATCCGTTCTGAGCGTGAGAAGGAACCAACCTTCAATTGAGCGGCTCCCCAACCTACAGCCAAGTGTACAATCGCTACATCTTCGGTCTCTCCAGAACGAGCCGAAACAATAGTCTGCCATCCTGCAGCATGTGCAGCGTCCAAGGCAGCCTTGGTTTCAGTCAGGGTCCCAGCTTGATTCGGCTTGACCAGCAAGGCATTGCAGGATTGATGGGTTGCTGCTTGCCGAACTCGGCTGGCATTGGTCACTAGAAAGTCATCACCAATGACCTGAACAGAACTTCCCAGAACTGGAAGTAACGCTTTCCAGTCATCATCTTCAGCGAGAGGATCTTCCAAGGAGATAATTGGGTAGTGTTTCAGCCAGTTCTTCAAGAGTTCCAGCATCTCTGTGCGATTCAGCACACGCTGATCTCGGCTGAGACGATAGCTTCCTGATTGTCCAAATTCAGAAGCAGCCACATCCAGGGAAATTGCCAAGTCTCGGTAAGGTTTGAAGCCTGCCGCCTCAATGGCCCTGACGCTCCACTCCAGTGCTTCTTCATTGCTAGAGAACTGTGGCCACCAACCACCTTCATCAGCTACGCCAGCTAAGAGTCCGCTTTCACGCAACAGTTCACCGGCGGTACGATATACTTCGGCCGTCCATTCCAGTGCTTCACCAAAAGTTTGGGCACCTACCGCAACCAGCATGAAATCCTGAATGTCAATTCGTCCAGCTGCATGTGCTCCACCACCAAATAGCTGGATTTCAGGTATAGGTAGATAGGCTGGGGTGGTTGTACAGAGTGACTGCCAGAGTGGTTGCTGCTGATGGACCGCTCGGGCTTGGGCGAATGCTAAGGAGGTAGCAATGAGACTATTTCCACCAAGTCGAGATTTGTTGGAGGTTCCATCAAGCGTAATTAATTGTTGATCCAGTTCAGTCTGGTTGGCGAAGGACTTACCCTGCAGATTTTTGGCAATTTCCCCGTTCAGTAGACTGAGTGTGCTACGCACACCAAAGCCACCTAGTGCTGAACCTCCATCACGTAAGTCAACAGCTTCAGCTGAACCTCTGGATGCACCAGCTGGAGCAACACCTCGACCTAAAGAACCGTCTGACAGCCACAAATCTACTTCGACTGTTGGTCTGCCACGGGAATCCCACACTTGTCGACCGTGTAATTTGGCGATAGTGGTGTCTAGGCCCATACGTTTCTCCAAGCGTTAGAAATGTCAGCTAAATTTCTGGGGGCTTTTCGAAGGAGAGGAAAAGCAACACTGCGCACCAGCTCTCGATGTGCCTCTGTTTGTAGATACTCGACAGGTGATTTACCATCGACCCGAGCCAGCAGTAGACCAGGTAATAATGCTGCAGTTCGGGCCTCAAGCTCTGCTGGTGATTCCCAGTCCACTTGCTCTAGATAGGCTTGTTGCAACATCATAAAGCTTTCCTGCAGAACCGACAGACGATCAGGCTGGACAATGGTTTTCAGCAGCAGGTGATTCAGACAGAACGCCAAGTCGAAAGCTGGATCGCCATACCAAGCACATTCTGCATCCAGAAAAACAGGCCCTTGGGGTCCCTCCAGAATATTTTTGGGGCTAACATCTCCATGAACAAGTGCGAGTTTTTGATGAGTAGTTTTGTCTGCAAGGCTCTGTAGAATCGTGGTGAATTCGGAATGACGGAGGGCTGTTGCACGCAGGTAGGGTTCCAGTCGGAGTTGTTCAAAATTGGAACCCGTTGCAAAAGCATCGGCAAGGTCTGAACGGTGAGCTGTGGCTGAATGAATTTTTCCAAGCCTTTCTCCTACTCGGGCTGCAAAAGTAGGTTTGATACGCCCTGCCAGTAATTCAGTTTTCCAAAGGGGGTGCTGCTCAGGATCCAGATATTCCATTGCGAACAGGAGAGCAGCATCGTCGGTTGCCAAAACTTGAGGAACACTTCCAGGAACGATCTGATGGGCTAGTTGGTACCAGTGGTGTTCGTATCGATTGCGATCTAACGGAGCAAACCAGTCTTGGGCTACCTTCAGTTTGGGTAAGGCCCGTTTGACGCAGAAGCGTCGTTGTTCCGTTTCCAGGAGCCAGATGTCTGAAGAAACACCACCGGCCAATGGTGTAGCCTGGAAATCGTGCCCACTTTGGAGTAGCTCCAGAGTTTCAAGGGAATTTCTCAAGTCTGCTGGTAGCATCTCCACTTTGGGGGCGTTGGTTAAGAAGGTGTCAGTTGACTTTGTTTAGAGGTAAGGTTTTATCGTAAACTCTCTGCTTTTTTGCATTCCAAGCTACTACTCGCAGTAAGGAACTCTTGTCCCAATTTTTAAACTCTGCCTGAACGTTCTTGAAATTCTGGATGGCAAAAGGATCAGCAAAATGGTCTGTGATTTTCACTGGAGTAACTGCATCATCAGCAGAAACTAGGAAGGTCTGTAGGAACCCGGTCTGACGCTTGCGATCACGGTTGCTCAGTTGAAAACTTACACTAAGCTTTCCATTGCGGTTGTTGAGTTGTATTTTCTCTACAGCCACCGGACTTGGGCCAGCAAGTGCTGGTGGTCGAGTAGCTGGAGTTGAGGCCAGGGTTGTTGTTTTTTCAACAATCTTGGGAATGGCTGCCAATTGCTTTTGTAAACTGAGGATCTGCTTCTGCAGTTCAGTACCCTGTGCCTGTTTCTGCACTAGCTCTTCGGTGAGGGAAGTCAGATTATCTTGCGAAATAGCACGCTGGATTTCCAGCTGATGATGACTTTCTTGCAGTGAAGCATAGCGGGAGAGTTCATCTGTTAGTTGAACGTCTAACTCAACCAGCTTGACCTGCTGATCATTGGTTTCTGACTGTAATTGCTCGATGCGAAATTGCTGAGCTTCGATGGTTTCCTGCTGTCGCTGGTTTTTCTGGAGCAGTTCTTCGGGATCAGGACCATTGCTGTAAATTGCTTGTCTCATCTCCAGAGTTCCACGATCCACCACACGCTCCCGCAGATCTTCAATCACGCCCCGCATTTTTTCGTTGCGCTCATTCTCTGCGGCGTAACGTTCCTCCCAGCCTCCAACGACCTGCAAATGCCAGATGCTTTGGTAGAGCAGAGCTGCCGCCAGTCCGATCAGCAATAGGACGGTCGAGGTGAGGATTAGCTTGAGTGTCTTTGCACGAATCTGCCAGGTTCGGTTGGTACCGACGATATAAATGGAGGTATCGGGTGCGCTCACAAAATCTCCTTGCAGAAAGAGCGGACAACGTCAGGATTCATTCAGTCGAGAGCGATGGAGGCCAGCAGTTCCATCTGATCAAGCATTGCACCGGTTCCCTTGACCACTGCATCCAAAGGATCCTCAGCATAGAAGACGGGCAATCCTGTTCGTTCGCGGAGTAGGACATCCATGCCATGAAGCAGTGAACCTCCACCAGCTAGCACAATGCCTTTTTCGATGATGTCGGCCGCCAATTCTGGTGGTGTCTGCTCTAGCGCAACTCGAATTGCGTGGACGATGCTATCGTAGACTTCTTTGAGACAGAAGCGGATTTCTTCATCATTGACCAGCAGAATCTTTGGGTTGCCACCAACTTGATCCCGTCCCTTGACTTTCAATTGTAGTGGCTGGGGACGTGGGGCAGCAGAGCCAATGTTGAGCTTGAGCTCTTCTGCGGTTCGTTCGCCAATCAGCAGATTATACTTCTGTTTCAGATACTGAACAATAGCCTCGTCCATCTTGTCGCCAGCCATGCGTAGCGAACTACTGTAAACAATTCCAGCCATCGAGAGAACGGCAACTTCGGTAGTACCACCACCAATGTCAACAACGAAGTTCCCGCTAGGCTCAGCAATTGGAAGTCCGGCACCGATAGCTGCTGCCATTGGCTCCTCGATTAGGAATACTTCACGGGCTCCTGCAGAGAGAGCAGATTCACGCACAGCCCGTTTTTCGACTTGGGTGATGCCAGAAGGGACTGCGATAACAATGCGTGGTTTGAAGCGCAGGAATCCTTGACGCTGCTGCACATGTTGAATGAAATGACGCAGCATCTGCTCGGCCACATCAAAGTCGGAGATTACCCCGTCTTTTAGCGGCCGGACCGCCATGATCGTGTCCGGCGTCTTACCAACCATTTCCTTGGCTTCACGTCCAACGGCTAATACCTTGAGAGCCCCTCGTTGATCTCGCTTGACAGCAACTACCGAGGGTTCACGAATGACAATCCCAGCTTCACGCAAAAAAACCAAGGTATTGGCAGTGCCAAGATCAATAGCCAGATCTTCTGCAAACCAATTTGAGAGCTTTTTCCGTCCAAACATTCGGTTCTCGTCGGGGGCAGAAGTGGCAGGGACAGGAAAGGTGGATAGGGAAGGTTAGCTGGATTTTTGTACGATTTTTTCCCGACGGACAATACGTCCTCGGCTCAGGTCATAGGCAGACAGCTCAATGGTAACCTCGTCCCCCGGCAAGACTCGGATCTTGTGCATCTTCATCTTGCCAGAGAGATGACCGATCACCACATGCTCATTTTCCAACTGCACACGAAAAATGCCGTTGGAGGAGTCCACCACGATGCCCTTCAGTTCCAATTTGTCGTCGCTCAAATGCCTCCATTATTAGGGGGAAACCTGTTTATCAGGGTAGTGCGTGCCGCATCTGAGTGTAGATGGGCGGCAATTTCTGACAACAAAGCAAATTTTTTAACTATCAGACAATAAGTTTACAGCGATTTTGTACTTCCTTCAAGCGTGCACTGCAAGATTCTCCGCACTTTAGGCAAAGTCGTTGGTTGAAGAAAGAATTTCAGATTGATATAGGGTGCTTAATTTTTCAGGATATTTCATGCTGCAGTGACCACACTTCTTGGTAGTAGCCAGGTTTTTGACGTAATTCCTCATGGGTTCCCTGAGCTACAATCCGCCCCTCATCCAGAACTAGGATCCAATCTGCTTTTTCCACTGCAGTGACCCGATGGGAGACAATCAGGAGACTCTTTGCTTGCCTGCGAGCAAAGATTTGCTGAAGTAGGTAGCGCTCAGTCTCGTAGTCCACCGCCGAGAGGACATTGTCCAGAATCAGTAGATCACAGGGTGTGGCCATTGCGCGGGCCAAGCTAATTCGTTGTTTCTGTCCACCAGAGAGCAGGATGCCCTTCTCACCGACAATGGTCTGCTCCTGCAGCGGGAATTTATCGACTTCCTCACGGAGTGCGGCCTGTTGAAGCAAGCTGGGGAAATGTTCCTGCCAGTCGTCAGGCGGATCCTCAATCGCAAACGCAATATTGTTCTCTAATGTATCGGAGAAGAGGAATGGCTCCTGAGTCACTGTCCTGATACTGTGACGTAGGTCTTGGTAGGTCAAGCGATTGATGTCAATGCCATTGAGACGAATTTGTCCATCTTCAGCGACTAGATAGCGATTAATGCAGTTGATAAGAGTTGATTTGCCAGAGCCTATCCGACCTAGAATACCAAGTGTTTGACCAGGCTTCAGGTGGAAGTTGATATCCTGTAAAACCCAGGGTCGATCCTCGGCATAGTGGAATCGGAGATTGCGTACAGCGAGTCCGTCCTGAAATAGGTTTTTTTGCTGAGTTTCCGATAGAGACTGGCGACCTGCAAAAGGTTCTGGCTGCTGAAGCACAGATTGGACACTGGCGAGTCCAACCATTCCTTGCTGGAACATGGTGGTAACCCAACCCAGTCCCAGCAATGGCAATGTCAGAAGTGCGGTGTAGGCAATGAATGCGGTTAATTCACCAACTGTGAATTCCTCTTCCAGCACCATCATTCCCCCAAAGAGCAGAACCATCACTTTGAGAATATTGGCCAGGTTCAGCAGTGCGGGCATGATGAAAGAGCGAATCCAGGCGATGTTCAAGGAGCGCTCCGTCAGGTTTCGATTATCTTTGTCAAAGCGCTCCTGGCTCCAAGCTCCAAGATTATTGCTACGGATCACATCAATTCCATTCAAAGAAGCTACTGTGAAGCCAGAGAGATTCTGAAGATCTGTTTGCCGTGTTCGCATGTTGTTGACCAAAAAGCGCATACCAATCCGGACGATGGAAAAGACAATCAGGATCGGAATGACGCAGTAGAACGTCAGTCGTGGTGAAAGCTGGAACATCATCAGGGGAGTCAGTGAGAGTGCACTGGCTATATTGAAGACCTGCATGAAACCGAAGCCGCAGATCATCCGAATGCCATGGATATCGTTGTTGACTCGGGAAATGATCGTACCGCTGGGATTTTTGTCGTAGTAGTCCCGTTGCAGTTGCATCAGCTTGGTGAACATGTCGTTTTTCACCTGACACTCAATGGCGCGCCCAGGATTGAAGAAGAGTAGGCGTGACAGTGTGCGAATGAAAACCATGCTGACAGCAAGTGTGAGCATGATCCAGAGGTACTCATTGAGCAGATCGTATTGCCCGCTTAGATCGCTTGAAAGCAGATCGATACTGAGTTGAACATATTCTGGAATGCTGACTGCCAGCCAATTGGTGAGGAAAGTGGCAAAGATACCGATTGTGTAGGAAACCCAGTGCTGTTGGAGGTAATGGACCAGTAGGAGGTACTTGTTGTGCACCCAGCTGCTGTCCAGTACGGAAGCGGTTGAAGTGCCTCCACTTTCACCGAGCGTGTTGGAGGGAATTAGCGTGCGGACCAAGCGTCCAAGCGTTGCTTGCATCAAGTTTCTGTTGAAGATGGGAAAGAGTCAATTGGACGCAATTTTACCTTTTAATTCAAAAAGGCTAACATCGGAAAAATAGTAAAAACCAGCCAGAACTTGTTACACCAAGCCCTATGACTGATCCTTTGCTCCCTCTTTTGGAACAATTGGCAACCCATCACTTACCTGCATTATCTACTCCACCTGTTGCACTGCGTGGTGATGGTTCAGATCGACAGATTTATCGATTCTCTGCAGGAAGCGGCCTCTCATGGATTGGTGTTACCAACCCAGTCCGGGAAGAAAACCGAGCTTTTTTGGCAATGTCCCGACACTTTCGAAAGCAGAGCATTCCTGTTCCTGAAATTTATGTGGAAGATCCACAGCAACTGGTTTACCTGCTTGAAGATCTGGGTAACCAGACACTAGCCGACTGGCTGACAGATCTGGATCTGGATGTTCCCGAAACTACGGCGCGCATCCGAGAGGTCTACCAGGAGGCGCTTGAGGTACTAATCCAAATGCAAACCAAGGGGACAGTTGGTTTTGATCGCAGCTGGTGTCACACTGCTCCTGAATCGAATACAGCACTCTTTCAAGCAGATCTCCAATACTTTCGTCAAAGATTCTGGAAAGCTTTTGTACCCGATAGTCCTGTTACTGCAGCTCTGAGCGAAGAACTATTGACGCTGGCCGAAACGGTGGGTAGGTTGCCAAGAACAGTGTTTGTCTCACGGGACTTCCAATCCCGTAATCTGATGTGGCATCATGATCAATTATATATGATTGATTACCAGTCGGGTGGCATTGGAGCACCACATTACGACCTAGCTGCTCTACTTCACGCTTCGAAGGCCGGATTAAATGAAGCGCTACGTGAGCAACTTCGAGACGACTACCAGGAACTTGGTGCACGGCATCGCCTAATTGATCCGAAGCACTTTACTAGTGAACTAGAGCAGTTTGTTCTGCTACGTCGATTGCGCTCCTTGGGTACTTATGGATACCTTTCAGCCATCAAAGGTAAGTGGCACTTCCTTGATTCCATCCCCGGAACCATCCGAGATGTTCACAGAATGCTACACGAACGTCCGGCACTACATCACTGGACTGCTCTATGTACCTTGCTTGAGGAATGGCAGGATCGCGATGAACTGCAAGATCGCGACTGGCTGCAACAACAAGCACAAATGATCGCCTCCCACAACCTGAAGGAAAAACCCTAGCATGCCTGCATCTGAAAGCGATAAGCCACTCTCTTTTGTCGAGAATCGCAACCTGCGAGAGCATCCGACAGAAACTAACGCTCCCGCCTTCCGGCCAGATCCTCTTTCTGTGGATCGCAGTGAAACACTGGAAGCGATGAATCATCATGCAAAAGAACAGATTGATCGACTTCAGGAACAAGCCCAATTATTGCTTCGGCAAGCCCAGGAGATTGAAGCACGTGTGCAACTTGCAGAACAGATCGCCAAGGCGCAGTATCGGTTCACACCGGTATTGCTGCAACCCTACCATCTCTACAAAGCTGCCCAATCCAATAGCCTTGTCCTCAGCCTGATTGGCCCGGAGGAGTGGAGCAACTCCTGTCCTTACGGCTCCTATCTAGCTTGTGTGCGTCAGTTGGGAGATGGTACCTGGGAGCCTCTTGAGCGGGGTGATTCATTCAAAACTTTGCAGACACTGCCCGCACCCTAGTCTAACCCTTGCATCGGCGTTGTTCAGAGATTGAACCAGCTATAAAAATACGGATTAATGAATCAAGAAGAACAACGCACACTCTCGCTCTTCGAGGCCGTTGATGGCAATGAGCGCATCAGTCAGCGCCAATTGGCCCAAGAGCTTGGGCTTTCCTTGGGATTGACCAACGCCTTTCTACAAACAGTGCTTCATAAGGGCTGGGTCCGTGCTCGTCAGGTCAGTGCCCGGCGCTGGGCCTACTTCCTGACACCAGAAGGCTTCCGAGAGAAAAGCCGCTTGACGATGAATTACCTGCGGCGGACAATAAATTCGTTTCATGAACTTAAAACACTCATCCTTCAGCATTTCACTAAACTCGAGCGGCAAGGTTGTCAGCGCATTCACTTGTGCAGTGAAGGAGATCTGCGAGAAATTATTCGTCTTTGCCTGCCACTTTCCAAACTAGAATTGTTTGCCTCCATAAGCCCTGATGAGCTGCTCAAGCGACCGCTGCCGATTTTGGCTCAGGATGAGTGGATGTTTTTGGCTGTCCTACAAGATCAGGGACCTTTGATCCTGCATCTGCAGCAACATGGCTGGAAGGTGGGTCAACATTTTGTCTGCCTCTACTGAGCAGTGAACTCAGACACCCCTACCTCACAGTTTCTCAACTTGGGGCTACTGAAGAAACTGCCTATTGAAGCACTGGCTGGCTGGGGGTGTGTGACTCCGTTTTGGGGTGGAAAGATGGCAGATCCTTTCTCAGCAGGGCAAGCGACTTTTACGGTACAGCCAGAGGATTTGTTTGCTCTCAAGCAGTGGCTAACTACAGTTGGACTGACCAAGTTGGAGCGACAGTTGAAGGTGCTTGGCATCGAAAGAGGCAGTACCGAAGTTGCTGAGGTAGTGAGCCGTCAGTTTGTCCTGCAGGGAAGCCCCAATGGTTCCCACGACTTCCTGTTCCTGACTGCTTGGAGAGTTTCACATTCTCAACGCAAGTTCGCCTTCTCAAGTCGCTTGTCTCCCTCTAACAAATCGAAATAATCCCTACCAGCTTGATGAGGAAGAATTGACTGTTGTTGGCATCTTCCTTAACGTTCCTTTCTATTTTTCAAATAGTTGCTTGTTATTTTCTGCAAGAAATAATTATGAAAGCTTGGTTGGACGAACTAGTTGATGGAATCTACCGTGGGCTTTTCGCTCTGATTGTATTATTCGTACCTACTTTGGCGCTAGGTGAACTGGCTAAGGTGATCTTTCCAACAGGGTATAGCGGTTGGTCCTTTCTTGGATTACTTTGCGCCTATTTTCTGCTGCTCTATCGACTGCGTCATCGGTTGCCCTACTGGCGGGACGAGAAACAAACCGATTCCTGACGGGGTTGTGCTGCAAACCTATTTTCAACATGAATTCATCGAATGAAAGGATTCGCATGAGTGACAATGCACGGATTGATATCAGAGGTAAGTCAGTGGATCTGCCGATTGTAGAAGGCAGTGAGGGTGAATTGGGACTGAACATCAGCAAACTACGTGCGCAGTCCAAGGCAATCACGCTGGATCCAGGCTATGTGAACACAGGTGCGTGCACCAGTGCGATTACCTTTCTAGACGGCGAAGAAGGAATTCTACGTTATCGAGGTTATTCCATAGAGGAGTTGGCAGAGCATTCCAACTTTCTGGAAGTGAGCTACCTCCTAATTTATGGTGATTTACCAACGGTAGAACAATTGGAAGAGTTCCGTTGTAACGTCACGATGCACACGATGCTCCACGAGGACTTGCGCCACATCTATGAGGCATTTCCAAAGGACGCCCATCCAATGGCGATTCTCTCGTGCATTGTTTGCGCTCTCTCCACGTTCTATGATGACTTCAGCCACCGCGACCAGAGTGCGGTCGATCTCGCGGTGTGGCGACTCGTTGGCAAACTGCCCACGATTGCAGCTTGGTCCTATAAGAAAAATAGTGGTCAGCCCTTTGTTTATCCGAAGAACCACCTTGATTACTGTGCCAACTTCCTGAACATGATGTTCAGCGTACCGGCTGGGCCTTATGAAGTTCCTGAAGTGTTCGTCAAGGCGCTCAACGTGCTCTTCATTTTACACGCCGATCACGAACAGAACTGCTCCACATCAACAGTACGCCTGGTGGGTAGTAGCCAAGCGAACCTGTTTGCTTCGATTTCATCAGGGATTGCGGCGCTCTGGGGACCACTGCATGGAGGGGCAAATCAGGCTGTACTGGAAATGCTGATGCAGATTCAGAATGATGGTGGCGATGTGCAGAAGTTTGTGAATCTTGCCAAGGACAAGAATTCAAATTTCCGCCTGATGGGCTTTGGCCACCGAGTCTATCGCAATTTTGATCCACGGGCCAAGATCATCAAGCGCTATGCCGATGAGGTCCTCAAAGTTGTTGGGGTACAGGATCCTTTGCTGGATATTGCCAAGCAGCTGGAGGAGGCCGCGTTGCAAGACGAATACTTCGTTGAGCGCAAACTCTATCCGAACGTCGATTTCTACAGCGGGATCATCTACAAAGCGATTGGCTTCCCGATTGATATGTTCACTGTCCTATTTGCGATGGGACGAATGCCAGGTTGGATCGCACATTGGATCGAAATGCACAACAGTGATGCCAAGATCGGGCGCCCTCGACAGATCTATACAGGTCCAACACAACGTTCTTATCAACAGATCAGCCAGCGCTGATTTTATCTCTCCAGGGGCTGTGCGACTATGCGGCTCCATTTTACCTGTCCCTCATTTCACTCGCCGTTGTGCCACGAGAACCCGTGGATGACCTTGCAAGTCCTTACAAAATTCAACAAAGCTCCATGCCTCAGTTTCTTGAATAAGCCTGGTCAAAGCTGGTTGTTGATCATACCCAATCTCGACAATCAGCCAACCACTAGATCGTAGTAGGCGAGGACCTTGCTTGAAAAATTCCCGATACCAGAAAAGACCGTCTTCACCACCATCTAGTGCCAGATGTGGTTCAAATTGGCTGACTTCGGGACTTAAACTCGTAATCGCTGTAGTTCGAATGTAGGGAGGGTTACTTAGGAGCGCATCAAACTGATGGGTCGCAGATAGAGTTGCAAAACCATTGGACTGGAGTAATTGTAACTGATTCTGACGTGGTTCAAGGAGCAGTGAGTGCTCCTTACAATTTTGCTGAGCCACTTGGAGGGCGATTGTGCTTTGTTCCAGACAGAGCCAATCTAGTTGTGTGCGTTCTGCACAGAGTGACAACGGGATGGCCCCGGTACCTATGCCAAGTTCCAGTAGTCGTAGAGGGTGTTTGGGAAGGTAATTGAGCGCTGCTTCGATCAGCGTTTCTGTGTCAGGACGCGGGATGAGAATGCCTGGAGCAACGCGCAGCCGAAGAGACCAAAAATCTCGGTAGCCCAAGATATAGGCGACAGGGCATCCTTGGCCACGCTTACGAACTATTTGTCGATAGTCCGCTCGTTCTGATTCTGTGAGAGGCCGATCGGCTTGTAAATACAGTTGCAGGCGCTCGCACCCTAGTACATGAGCGAGCAGCAACTCTGCATCCAATCGTGCGGTAGCTAGTTGTTTTTCACGAAAGTAGTCTGTGGTCCAATGCAAAACAGCTTCAATTGTCCAGGCGTCTGGGATTTCAGGCACGCTGAGATTCGGTTGCTCCAACTGACTCGTCGGCTTCTCCAGGTGTTTCCAAGGTTTCTCCAGCAGCGGCTTTGTTAGGAGTTGGTTCCTTAAGAAAGCGTCCCATCAGGCTATTCATAGCGTCTTGGACTCGCTTGACTTGCTCCATGGACTGTCCAACCAGCCGATCCGAAGTTCGTTTGGCCTCAATCGTAATGGAAGATTCCTTGACAGAAATATCCCCATTGACGGCAATCCAGGCTTTTCGGCGCGTAAAAAATTCTAAATAGCCGCCGATCTGGGCAATCCGACGTCGACAATCAGACATGCGTAGCTTAAGGCGTTGACTGAAGGATTCCGACTGGTCTTGTTGTTTCATCTGCAGAAAGCCTGCGAGAGCTCTCTCGTAAAAGCGCTTTGCCTGTTGAAATTTCTCTTCTGCACTTTTCCACTCCAGCACAAAGGCGTCCTGTTCAGCTAAGCGAAATAGGCACCAACCCTGGTTACGATACATATCGGGTGTGGTCTTGTTGCGTAATTCGGCGGATTTACCAAATCTCTCGAGAGATTCGACAAAGTGCTCTAACTTCAGCAGTTCGAATCCTTCATGATAGTACTGTTGAGATAGCTCGGAAGAAGCGGCAGGATCAGTCATGGTTGATTTAGATTTTATGGGCAAGGATAGGTGCCGGGAGGAACAATCAATTCGGGATGCCGAACAATGGTTGTCGACTGTCCTGTTGTAAAATGATAAGTGACTCGCTCTTCAGAAATGAAGAGAAACTCTGGAGCACTTTCTTCCCAGCCAGCATTGCGTCGAAACTCCCTTTCATATACAACTCGACAGAGATAATCAATTTGCTGCTGTTGAGTGGTGGGATAGAGTAGGGAACGAGGAGCCCGTTGACAAGCACTGATGGCGAGAGGGATCAGGATGATCATCCAAGAAGCTTTTGAAAAGGACATGAGCGTTGCCTGTACTCAGAAACAACGGCGATGAAATCAGGAAGCAGCTTCCTGCACGGCTGCTGTTGATGGAAGCTTTTCGTCTTCAGGAATGTCTACGGGACCTGATGATTCAGAGCCAGAGTCAATGCGCCACTGACGATAGCCATATTGCACAGCATTGGCAATCTGGCGGGCGAAGCGGTCACGACCAAAGCGTTGGGTCTGCTTGCGCAGCTGAACTGGATCGAAGCCTTCCCACGTCTGCTCCATTTGCTCAATTGCGGTACAGAGGACATCGACACGGGTTTCCTTGAAAAAAATACCAGTCTGTTCGTTAACGGTCTCCAGTGCACCTCCACCCGCAAAAGCCAGCACCGGAGTACCGGCTGCCTGGGCTTCCAAAGGTGTGATGCCAAAGTCGTCAATTCCTGGAAAAACAAAGGCCCGAGCCTGCTGATAAAGCGCTGGAAGTTCGTGAGAGGTTCGGTCTCCCAGGAACTCAATATTTGGTTCGGCAATCGATTGACAGTACTCCTGATCCTGACCCGTACCAACAATTTTCAAGGGTAGTCCCAAACGGTTGAAGGCTTCGATTGCTAAGTCAACCCGCTTGTTTGGTGCGAAGGCCCCAACCATCAGGTAATAATCTTGTTTGCTCACTGGCCCTTGCGGTACAAAGGCTTCTAGATCAACGGGTGGATAGACGACTTGAGACTCGCGGTTGTAATATTCCAGAATTTTTTGACGAATGTTACGACTGTTGCAAAGAAAAGTGTGTACTCGCTTGGCGCTGGATTTGTCCCATTCTCGCAGATAAGGCCGCATTGCTTCTCCCCCGAGTCGCTGTAGCCGTGAGGTTTGCAGTCGCCGGAAGTAGAGGTCGAAAGAATCCCACATGTAGCGCATGGGTGCGTGTACATAGGATAAGTGGTAGGTATTGGGTCCCACGCGAACACCCTTGGCAGCACAATGGCTTGAACTGATGATGATGTCGTAGTCACTGAGGTCAAAAGCTTCAATCGCTGTTGGAAAGAGTGGCAAAAAGTAGCGGTAGTGCTTGATGCCGCTAGGAATGTGCTGCAGAAAAGATGTGTATATCGGCATCTCCGCAATTGTAGGCGAGATACTGCCTGCCTGATGCACAAGCGTGTAGATGTCTGCCTGAGGGAAAAGTTCGCAGAACACTTCTAGGCATTTTTCTCCGCCACGCATACCGGTCAACCAATCGTGAACCAGGGCAACTCTTCGACCTTCCAGTAACGCCATCCTGTTTCTTTCTGAGAATTATTGTAGTCTGTAAATCGATGAAATGTACCCGTCCCTGTCTAAATCTGCAACCAGAATCGTCCCTGTAACTATGCCATCTCCGACCGCTACCAAGTGCTTCTGGATTCGTCTTCAACAATTACGCTTCCATGCCTATCATGGGGTATTGCCAGAAGAAGCCACTTTGGGACAACGCTTTGTACTGGATTTGGAGTGTGCATTCCATCCGCCATTAGAACCTTGGTCTGATGAATTATCGCATACGGTATCTTATGCAGAGCTTTGCGAACAAATCCGTGAGCTTTGTGAACAGCGTAGATTCAAGTTGCTGGAATCACTGGCCGATGCGATTGTTGAACGTCTCCGTGCAGAATTCCCAAAGCTTGAGTACATCCGAGTTTGTTTGCACAAGCCCTCAGTTCCTGTAAAATCCTTATTGGATGAAGCTACGGTAGAGCTTCGCTGGTGTAGTGAGACATGGCCAAACTCACTAGTTTCTCCTTGATATCTTTGAATCCCAACCTGTCTGATCCAGTGCCTTGGAAAGAGTGGTACTTGCTCACTTAATCGAGATCTGATCTACTAATTTTTTCCATCTATCATTTTCTCGCTTGGAAGCAGTCATGAAACTCCGAGTTGCTGCTGCAACACTAAATCAAACTCCACTAGACTGGTCTGGTAATCTTCGCCGTATTCGTCAGGCAATTGAACAGGCACGTCAGCAGGAAGTGCAACTGCTACTGATGCCAGAGCTTTGTTTGACAGGATATGGCTGCGAAGATGTTTTTCACGCGGAACAACTACATGATTATGCTTGGGAGCAACTGTTGTCACTGCTACCGCTCACCAATGAGATGGTAGTTGTCCTTGGGGTGCCGTTACGTGTTCGCAAGCAGACTTACAATGCAGCAGCACTGCTGGTGCGTCAGCAGTTGGTGGGACTAGTCTGCAAGCAGACGTTGCCTCAGCACGACCTGTTTTATGAGCCACGCTGGTTCCAGCCTTGGATTCCGGGCAAGCAGGGGCTGCTGGAACGGAATGGCCTTCAAGTTCCGTTTGGAGATATCTGCTTTGATCTAGGGGGTGTGCGAGTTGGGATGGAGATCTGCGAAGATGCTTGGGGTACCTCCCGTCCGGCTCAAAGTTTGGCTTTTCAGGATGTGGATCTGATCCTCAATCCAAGCGCCAGTCCATTCAGTTTTGGCAAGACCCAGTTGCGGCAACAGCTGGTTACAGAGTCTGCCCGTTCAACGGCTACGACTTATCTCTATGCCAATCTGCTAGGAAATGAAGCTGGCAGAATCATCTACGAAGGCAGCACTTTGATTTCTCATGGTCGGCAGGGAATTGTAGCATCCGGTCGTTGCTTTTCCTTTACAGAATTCCAGATGACGACGGCAATTGTGGATCTGCGCCTGACACGTCTGGATCGTAGCAAGCTACCAGCTCGAACTACATCAGAATCCTCACTTCACTGCATTTTCTGCCCGTTTTCCTGGAAATCTTTACCCATTTCTCTGAAATCTACAGCGAAATCATTGGCTCCACCTCTGAGTAAGCATGAGGAATTTACTCACGCAGTGAGCCTTGGACTGTGGGACTACCTGCGCAAGAGCCACAGTCGTAGTTTTGTGGTTTCAGCCAGCGGTGGTGCGGATTCCTCCAGTCTGGTGGTACTGGTTTACTTGATGTTGCGTCTCGCTGATGAGGAAATGGGTCGTGCCAAGCTGGTCGAATACCTGACAAGGCTCTGGTCAATGGACCTACCGGCCGATATTTCACTCACGGAGTTGATGTCACGCTTATTGCTAACCATCTACCAGTCAAGTGAGAATTCTTCAGCAACTACTCGGTCTGCTGCACGCACAGTTTGTGAATCGGTTGGTGCCCGACACTTCGAATACGATATCCAACCCTTGCTGGATCAACACTGTGGCTGGATGGAGCAGCAACTGGAACGACCGCTGGACTGGCAGCAAGATGATTTGGCCTTGCAGAACATTCAGGCTCGGGTCCGGGCTCCAGGGGCTTGGTTCCTGACGAATCTTCACAGTGCACTACTGCTATCCACTAGTAACCGGAGTGAAGCTGCTGTGGGTTACGCAACCATGGATGGGGATACCGCAGGAGGACTTAGTCCGCTTGGGGGCATAGATAAAGCCTACCTGCGCGAATGGTTGCGTTGGCTAGAAAAAGAAGGATTGCCAATGATCGGCCCGCTACCTTTTTTGCATTGTGTGAACGAGCAGGAGCCGACAGCGGAATTACGACCACTTGCCGCAGCACAGTCCGACGAAGATGATCTGATGCCCTATCATGTGTTGGATGCAATCGAGCGTGCTGCAATTCGAGAACATCGCTGGCCGCTAGAAATTTGGCATGATCTGCAGGATCATTTCCCAGATTTGCTGCCGGTTCAACTAGCACATTATACAGAACGCTTTTTCCGTCTCTGGTGTCGGAACCAATGGAAACGAGAGCGTCTGGCACCGTCCTTTCATTTGGATGAAGAAAACCTAGATCCGAAAACATGGTGTCGCTTCCCGATCCTTTCGGGAAACTTTGAGACTGAGTTGGAAGCCCTCAGGGCTGCCGCACACCCAATCTTCCTTGACTCGTAGGAGTATCGCTTCATGGAACAGGGAACCCTAATCGGTAACATCCTCGCTTGGTTGTTGCTAGTTGTTGCAATGAGCTTTGACTTTGTCAATTTCAGCATGGACATCGGCAAACTAGGCTACTTTGTCGATGTACCCTCTTTGATGATCGTTTTTGGAGGAACGATTGCCTCTACCTTTATCTTACATCCGATGGATGAAGCAAAGACTTTCGGTAAGAGTATTGGGAAAACTTGGAAGCCTAATGACGTGCAGTTGGTCGAGACTCTAACCTTGATTGTCGATGTTGCCAAAATTGCTAGAAAAAATATTCTTGCGATCGAAGACGCTCTGCCCAGTATTGAAAACCTGTTTCTACGTAGTGGGTTGCGACTAGTAGTGGATCGAGTCGACCGGCAGGCAATTGTCGACATGCTGTCCCACGAAATGAAATTCACTATGGCAGGCAAAGACAGTGAGTCAGCTGTGATTGGAACGATGGGCTCACTCTGTCCTGCCTGGGGGATGTTGGGGACACTCGTTGGATTGGTGCTTCTGCTCCAAAATCTGGACGATCCCTCTGCGATTGGCCCTGCGATGGCTGTTGCTTTGATAACAACGTTCTACGGGTCACTCTTCGCCAACGTCATTTTTAACCCAGCCAAAGGGAAACTCGATATCTACAATGCTGAGTACAAGACGTTGATGGAGATGATCAAGGACGGTGTGCTGTACATTGAGCGCGGTGAGCGACCAGATTTCATCGAATCTGACTTGATGAACTATCTTCCACCTGACAAGAAGGCAATGTACGAAGCGCTGAAGTTTGAAAACCAAGGCGGTGGCGGCGAAGGCTGATCTCACTGACTACCCCAAGTTGGAGAATGCATGGGACAAATCATCGATTCTGACGATTGCCCGATATGTGAAGAATTCAAGGATGGCTGGATTTTTACGTACGGAGATCTGGTCACCCTATTGCTGTGCTTCTTCATTTTGCTCTTCTCACTCTGCAAGATCGACGATCACAAGCTCAAGCAAATCTCTGATAGTTTTCGTTCGCTTCCTCCAGGGAGTCCGTTTCTTTTCAGTGGGCGTTCTTCTAACTTGGAGCATGCAGCTCAGGAGTTGGAGAAGATGGATATGCCCGACAGCGTGAACGTAAGTGCAGGAAAAGAAGGAGTTGAGGTTTCCTTCAGCCGAAATGTTGCTTTTACTCAGGGGTCGATCGAGTTGAGCCGGGAGGTCAAGGAGACTATTGATAAGATGCTACCAACGATTGGACCGTTGCCTAACGATATACTGATTTCAGGACACACAGATCCTACTGATGTCAATGATCGCTTCCCATCCAACTGGGAAATGTCAATAGGCCGAGCCAGTGCGATTGCGACCTATTTGGAATCGAAGGGAATTCCAACTAAGCGGATTCAAGTAGCTGGCTTTGGTGATTCCCGCCCACGCTTCTTCGGTGACACAGCTTACAAGCGTTCTCTCAACCGTCGCGTTGAGATCCTGCTGATGCCTGAAGACATGCAGCGCTGATTCCCCAAACCAACGGATACGAACTGCATGGGTATTCCAATTGATGAAGAAGATTGTCCGGTCTGTGAGGAGTTCAAAGATGGCTGGATCTTTACGTATGGAGATCTGGTTACCTTACTGCTGTGTTTCTTCATTCTGCTCTTCTCAATGTGCAAGTATGAGATTGAGAAATTTAAAAGTGTTGCTGAGAGTTTCAAGCCCTTGCCAGCGGGTACTCCATTCATGGAGGAGGGCAATGACTCCATGGTGGAGCAAATCTCCAAGAATGTTGAGAATACCGAGTTGGGCGATAGCACCAATGTAACGGCAGAAGCTCGTGGAGTAGTTGTTTCCTTCAGTGCCCAGGCTTTCTTCGAGCCAGAATCCAGCAAATTGACAGCAGATGCTCGTAAAGAACTTCAGCGCTTTGCCCAATTGCTTTTCCTACTGCCCAATCCCATCCAGATTGAAGGCCACACCGACAATACCCCTCTGACAAAATGGTCTTCAGGGTGGGAACTGTCCGGTGCCCGCGCGGCTCGAGTTGCAAGATTTCTGATCGAAACGGGCTTGGAAGCCGATAAGGTGACGGCTAAGGCCTATGGGGCTAATCGTCCGCGCTTCCGCAACGACTCTGAAATTCAGCGTGTTCTCAACAATCGAGTAGAATTGATCATCCTGCCGGTCGAGGAGTAAACCCCGTCTAATCTGCTCCTGTCTTTTTTCACTCGCACCTCCGCTCTCTTCTGCTAGCTTATAAGGCTTTTCAAAGTTTCCTCTGCCAATCACGCCTTCCTAAGCTCAATCTGCATGGAACTCACCGCCGAACAGCGGGACATTGTCGATTTTCCCTTACGCCACGGAGAGATCCTGAAAGTGGTCGCCTTTGCGGGAACCGGCAAAACTACTGTCCTTGAACAATTCGCCCGAGCCCGCCCCAGCCTCAGGCTACTTTACGTGGCCTTTAACAAGTCTGTCCAGCAGGAGGCTGAGCAGCGTTTTCCTACAAACGTACACTGTCGCACAATCCACTCGTTGGCCTGGCGTAGTGAAGGGCTTCGATTTCGGCACAAGCTCGTTAATCAGATACGAGCCAATCAAGTGATGGACTGGTTGAATCTGGACCAGCATGAGGTTGCTCGCTTTGTGATTGATACTTTGCAGAATTTTCTTGTCTCGGCTGATCCTCGACTCCATAGCGCCCATGTGCCAACCATCGCTCGGACTCACGTTGGTCCCAAGCAGTTGCCAGATTTTGTACAACAAGCACGTGAGTTGTGGGTACGGATGAGTGATCCACAGCATGAAATGCCGATGCTGCATGATGGTTACCTCAAGCTCTATCAGCTGTCGAAACCCGAACTACCCTATCACATCATTCTGCTGGATGAGGCCCAGGATACAAACCCCGTAACAGCCCAACTACTGTTTCAACAGACTTGTGCCAAGATCATGGTGGGAGATCCGCATCAGGCCATCTATCAGTTTCGGGGGGCTATCGATGTGCTCTCTAAAGTACCGGTGAATGCCACGCGTTACCTGACCCAGTCCTTTCGCTTCGGCCCTACCATCGCACGGGCTGCGACAAGCGTACTACGTCAGTTCAAAGCAGAATCTAATGCTATCCGAGGTGCAGAGA
>AGAU01000258.1 GCA_000224765.2 SAR324 cluster bacterium JCVI-SC AAA005
TTTGGATCTTCTTAACCTTTTTGCTGGTTTAGGGCAAGTGTATCAAATCTGCTAATACTCTGGCATCAGGAGCTATGTGTTTTCTTTCACAGACATCCGGCGGCCATTAGCCAACCCTCGTTCTAAATGAGCCCGCATAGTGGTATTGCATTCTTTTTCAATAACATTACATCAAACATGCAGTTCATGCAATGTCAGCTGATAGTAGATACAGTGGGTCTGGGCAATATTGAGCCTGTATTTTACCGATAGGAAGAAAAAAAGTCATTTTGAATGCTTTTGAACCAAGGCTCTGGCCTTTTGGACTAAGTCCTTCCCATCTATTCCCTTACTGCGCACCTCCATAATCCAGCGATCAATCACTGGCTCCAACGCTGATTCAAACTCAGCGGTTTGCGTCTGATCCAGAACAATGTGTTTTTTCTTGTAAGTCTTCAAACGCTCAATGCCACCAAGCTCATAATCAGACCAAACCTTACCGATCCGGCGCAAAAAATTTTCGTCACTTGCCTTGAGGAATGCCTCTTTGACCTCTGGTGATAATGAGATCCAAGTGTCTCGGTTCATCGAAACCTGCAACACCGCATTAGCGAATCGGGTGGACTGATAGCCTTCAGTCATAGAATTGATGTATTGCTCTAGCTTCAGCGGGGCAATGACATTGGCTGTGATCAGTACAGTGTCTGCGATAGCACGCTGAAGAATCTGCGGTATCTGTCGCACCGTGGTTGCAATGGTTTTGCCTCCTAGTTCTTCAGCCACCCAGTCCGTGATCCTGCCAGCAATGCGGACTCGCCTACCCTGCATATCTGCTGGAGTCAAGACATCGGTTCTTTTGCTTAAAATAGCATGTCCCTGATGCACATGCAGAAACATCACTTCCAAATTCTTGTCTGCATATTCTTGCTTCAGATCACTCTCAAACATTTCGCGCATAGCCAGATTCGTTGCGGCAGGATTGTTTGTGTGTACAAAAGGTAGCTCGAAAACCTCACTTCTTTCAAAACCTCCACTGTAGGTGTTGACTGTCCAGATCAAATCCGTTATACGCCCTTCAGAAGCCTGACTCACCAAATCTTTCGGTTTGCCGCCAAGTTTCATTTTCGGAACAATCAAGATTTCGACCTGACCCTCAGAAAGCCGCTCCACTTCATCCGCCCAAGGTTGCAACATCTGCATCTGAGGCACATCCTGATTGACGAAAAAATGATGGAGTTTCAGTTTCTTTGGTGGTGCGGCTTCTAACGAGGAAATACTGAGCACGAACACGCTAAATAGAGTGAAGGTGGTACGCATATTTAGTCTTATAATTGCTGAAGCCAACGAGGAATACATGCTTACGATCAATCTGTTTCTTCGCCAGTGGAAAATCATGTGGATTCAAGTGATTTGAAATGGTTACTTTTGATTGAATGCTCGGACAAGGCCAATCATCTACCATCCAATCTGGAACAACATCTACATTCTCATCTTTCACTACAAAACAACAGCACCATACGACGGTCGTTTGCAAAA
>AGAU01000257.1 GCA_000224765.2 SAR324 cluster bacterium JCVI-SC AAA005
TGCCGGGGTTACTCGGTGGGAGAGTCGGTCGATGCCAAACTCAAAAACTGGATGAGGGACAACATCTTCGAATTATTCAGGCGCGTAGCTCAGTGGGAGAGCACTACCTCGACACGGTAGGGGTCGTCGGTTCAATCCCGACCGTGCCTACCAATCTAACTAAAGATATTGGAGGCGACCATAGGCATTCGTAGATCGAAAGCTCCGAACAAGCAAGATGACTCAATAAGAGTCAATGATCAAATTACCGCACCGCGGATCAGATTGATCGATGGAGAAGGCGGACAAGTTGGAGTGATTACAGTTGCCGATGCCCTCATTAGAGCTCAATCGGATGGACTTGATTTAGTCGAAGTTTCTCCTAAAGCGGATCCGCCTGTCTGCCGGCTAATGGACTACGGAAAGTTTAAATACCAGCAAAGTAAAAGACAACATGCTGCCAAAGTTCATCAAAAGGTGATACATCTCAAAGAGGTAAAACTCCGACCAAAGATTGAAGATCATGACCTACAGTTTAAGGTGCGAAACGCTCTTCGCTTCCTTGAAGAAGGCGATAAGGTGAAAGTCAATGTCGTCTTCATGGGTCGAGAAATGGCCCATAAGGATTTGGGCTTAGTTCTTATTGAGCGATTTCAAAACATGATAGGTGAGAACGGGATTGTCGAGCAACCTGTCCGTAACGAAGGACGCTCCATGTTCATGATTCTCGCTCCATCGAAAAAGAAGTAATATGGCTGGCTACAAAATGAAAACCCACAAGGGCGGGGCAAAGCGATTCAAGATGACGGGATCTGGAAAGTTTAAACGGAAAAAAGCCTTCTTGCGTCATGGCATGCGGAAGCGAAGCAACGATGCAAAACGTAGCCTCCGACAAAAGGGGTATGTTGAGGGCAGCGATCATCAAGCAGTCGTTGCATTGCTCCCATACGCTTAAAGGATTTGACCAATGGCACGAATTAAAAGAGCAGTACACGCGCGCAAGAAAAAAAATTCATATTTTAAAGCCGCTAAAGGCTATCGAGGTGGTCGTAGTCGCCTATGGCGAACCGTCAAGGATGCAGTAGAACGGTCCAGAGAATATTCTTACCGCGACCGTAAGGTTCGCAAGCGTGATTACAGACAATTGTGGATCATGAGAATCAACGCAGCTGTTCGTGAACATGGCTTAAGTTACAATGTGTTCATGCACAGCCTGAAAAGTGTAGGCATTGAGCTTGACCGAAAATCACTTGCCGATCTCGCTTACGAGAACCCTGCAGAATTTACAAAACTTGTAGAACAAGTGCGGCAAAAAGCTGCCGCCTGATTTCTTGGGGAGTCACGTGGCTCCCATCACTCCTCGTTCGCTTCTCCTACTAATAATTTTTTTACCTCGATATGGTCAATTAGGGTCCAAGTACTGGTATTCCCGTTTTCAGGACTTCTTGCCAATCTTTCCGATACTTCTTCTAATAACAGTTCTGAGTAGCTCACGTCCATGACTTCTTCCATGAATTTGGAGTGAATGGCTAGCCGCTTCGGAAAAATTCCGAGCAGAATTCAAATTTAGTAGATAATTGAACAACCAAGGGGTGTTCTGAGAGACTTTAACAACTTTGTTGACTAATGATGGACGGCAATGCAAAAGCAGAGTAAGTCTAGTGAGCCAATAGTATCTTCTCATCAAAGCAGGTAGTTGGTTGGAGTAATCCATCACCAACTCATCTAGACTTGGCTTTTCTTTCTGCTTTTTCAGTAATTGATCTATCAGCAAAGCTTGTTCCATGGCATTGCTGATTCCTTCTCCGGTAATTGCATCCAAGTATCCTGCCGCATCCCCTATCAATACCACTCTCCCAGTTCCAGTTCTTTTCACTTTTTGATGAAGCGGACCTATTCCAATCAGTTGATCCTTAGCTTCGCTCAAAAGTAGTTTTGGTCCTAAATCCTTGAATACTTGTAATGTTTCTTTTAAAGAAATCGGCTTTTGCCAACTTGACATCAATTCTTGGTGACTCAGAACGGCAACGCCAACGGTATTCGGGGATACAGGTGTGACATAGGCCTCCATACCCTTTGACCAGTAGACCTCTACCAAATTGGTCCATGGTGCAATTTCATAATGCTGCCTCAAGCCCCAACGCTTTAATTTGGAGGTTGACCCATTCAGTCCAGCCCATCTTCTAATTGGAGAGTGCAATCCGTCTGCAGCAATCAATAAGTTTGGTCTCAGAGTTTTGCCATTAAAATGAACGATAGGCTGCTCAGTTGAGCCTTCCACTTTAGCAATAGTGTTTTCAAAGACTTTGATTCCTGGCTCTTGTTCAACGGCCCGACTTAGTAGTTTTGAAAGTTCAGAGCGTTCAATTCCCCACCCATCACCATTGTCAAAATAGCCTGATGTGCACTCACCGTTCGGAGCAATATATCGAATGCCCAAAAACTTTTGGTATTCTATTTTGTTGATTAATTCCTGAGGAACTAGACGCTTTAGACAATTAACTCCACTTGGCATTAACCCTTCTCCACAGGCTTTGATCACTGGGAAGGTACGCTTTTCAAGAACAGTTGTGTCAAGGCCCATTCTCGCACATATCAATGCGGCTGACAGACCTGCTGGGCCCCCGCCAATGACAATTATCTCTGCCATCAGAGTTCCTTGCTCATTTGCCAGTATGCTCTGAGGTTATGGGAACTAATAAAACAATTATCGTTTCTCTACATTGCTCCCTTAAATTGCTGGTAATGTAAACTCTCTGTGGATGCATCTCCGTTAGTTTCTCAGTCATACAGTAAAGATTAAGATTCCATCAGTACGGGATTTATAAAATGCATAATAATACTTTCTGTTTGGCAAGCCTGATCTTTTTGGGGTTTCAGAGAAATCTGTCGATTTTATTGGATATGAAAGTTATTAATTTTAGCCAAAAAACAATATACCATATCTCGAAGTCAAATTTAAATGAAACCCTTGTATCAGTTTTTAAATGATTTATCCCTGGCTTTAATAGATTTGCTGCTCTGAGGGTCTATAGATAAAGCTATTTTATATTTATGATATCAATTTTTTCAATAGATCCCGTCTACAGGTTGTGATAGCTACGTCTACCAAAATTTCAAAATAGTTAATTGAGAATACAGATGCACCCGAAACTTAAATTTCCCCCCGTTATTTTCTTGATAGCTTTTTCACTTAGAATTAGCTCTGCCTCTCAGATCAAGCTTGGAGAAGTTGTACCAGAAGTGAACTTAACCGAATTTGGAAAACTCAATTTGGAGGGAGAGCAAATCAGCTATGTTCCGTGAAACAGCAGGGAACTTCGTGGGAAGATATTCACAATTTACCATTTAGCGGGTAACCGTTCAGCTGCATCCCTGAATGATACCTTCATTGATCGACTTTTGAGGGAACAGTTCGACCTACTTCCAGGTAATCTCCATCAGACATTCAATATTATCAATTTAGAAGATGCCATGTTTGGCACCTCCGGTATTGTACAGCGCACTGTGGAAGACCGAAAGAGAAAATATGTAGTACCAAGCTTTGTACTGGACAAGGAGGGGGCGATTCGCAATGCATGAGGTCTAGCTTCAGAGAGCTCTGCAGTGATCATTCTCAATAGAGCTGGCAAAGTTGTTTTTTCAAGGATGGGCAGCTAAACTAAGTAGAAGTTAATCAGGCCATTCAGTTGATCAAACAAAATCTTTAGCTGACTTTTCTCTGACATAAATCTCATTCGGGGCTAACACTTATCAGGCGATTTTCGTAAATAATTTTTGCCATTGATGAGGAACAAGGACGGCTCGTAAGCTAACGCAAACCAACATTGAAGATCCCTTGATCAGCTTGGGTGAGATCCTCCCTAATCCACTCAATAGACGAGCTCCCGAATTAGAATTCTGACTGGAATAAGTCATTTGAATCGTGAATATGAGCAACTACCAGTCAATCTAACATCTGCTAATTTTTAGGAAACCTGTACCGGTGCACGAAAGGTTGAACCTCAAATTTCAGAGGAGGATCTTCAACACATCCCTTCGAAGAGTCCCCTTGTTATTGTTGCTGATCATCCCTTTGGTGGGCTTGAAGCTGTTGTCCTCGGCAATTTGTTAAAGTAAGTCCACTCACACTTCCGGATGATGGGCAATTGCCTGCTCAACAAGATACTGGAAATCTAGCCTTAATTTTTTCCAGCCGATCCCTTTGGAAATCTATCTTTCAGTTCAGTCAACAGCAAAACATTGAGTGAAGTAGTGCGCGTTGCGCAGGCAGGGAAAGCGCCAGTCATTTTTCCAGCTGGAGAGGTTTCTTGTCTTCACTTGAAGTCATTGCGCACCATTGATTCAGTACGGACAAGGTTGTTGATCAGAGAACTTTTCAACAAGCAATGATCCTCTGTTGAGGATTTTTGTTGGGAAAGGTGTTCCTTACAAGCGGTTGCAGGAATTTGGTTCTAACGAAAAACTGACTGAATACCTTCGGTTCAAGACCTATTTCCTTCTGATTCGACAACATAAGCAGTGGATTCTCCTGCACAAATTATTACGCTAGTTTTGATTATTTCGAAGACTAATCACCGAGGCACCAGCCCGAAATCAGTTGAGTTTGGAAGTTGAAGGCCTGCCACAAGAATAGCTACTGTTGGGAACAGAGTATTTTCTTGTAGGATATGCAACTCATACTCAGGTCGATGAGTTGATGCACGAGATTGGTAGGTTGCGAGAAATTGCCTTCCTTGCAGTTGAAGAAGGGTCGGGGGAGTCTTTGGATTTAGATGCCGATGCCTAAGTTATCTGCATTTTTTCTCTGGAGTAAGCGAGAGAGTAGGTTGGCTGGTGTATATCGGCTCGGTTTGGTCGATAGAATTACGAGGGTTGCTGGGGTAAATGGACTCTACACCCATTCAGCGTTTGAACTGAGTTCAAGGTTTGTCACGGAGTTGAATCCTGCAATCAAAATGAGGAACTCTTTCATTCACCTTCACTAAAGCAAAGACAGGCAACGCCACTGTCTTTGCTTTAGTGAAGGATCAGTGAATTCATCTTCCAGCACACCTGCAAACAGGATCTCTTTGGGCCTGTCAGCATTAGCCAGAGCTACTCAAGGGCATCAAAGAAACTATTACTTCGTTTCCTCAAAGTACAACATTTCGAACATCACCTGTCTTAGGAAGTTTGCCCAAGCCCTCCATACCGTCATCCGTTTGTCCCCATAAAAAACAGTTTACGCAACATCTCCAATGATCTCAAAGAAATCAGCAATCTAATTTCTGAGATTGAGTAGGTTATCAAAGGTGTTCCTGTGCTAGTGCGTCAATACCTTTGCTTAGGAGCTCGGTTCCTCTGCTTCAACGTGGATCGAGACTTTTTAAATGTATTGGATAGACTGATTGTCTTCCACTTGCCTTCTATTCCGCTAGCCTTGGCCAAGCGTTTCATGGGTAAAGATAGCGTACTTGCTTATCAGGAGTGTTACCAAAGTCGAGAAGTCAAACACTCGCAAGTGGTTTGGCACTCTTAATCGAATTGGATTTGGTTTTTAGAAATTTCGGGTGAGTCCCCCCTCACAAGTATTGCTTGCGGTCCACTTGCAACCAATCGATATAGCTTACTACAATCTAAGATGTTACCGATTCAGTCCTCTCCTCCTCTTCTTTTTCATTTCTTCCTTTCTAGAATTGTTAACAATTCGATGTGTGGTGTGGCTGGAAAAAAATTGAATGCCTGCTGACACTTTAGCTCGTAGCAGCTCTGAAGATCTTTGAGATCCCGCGCACAAGTACTTATATTGCAGGAGAGATAGATCAATCTCTTGGGTCCCACCTTGAGGAGTTGCTGACGGACTTGATTGGCAATTCCAGCCCGAGGTGGGTTTAGCAGAACAGTGTGCTGAACACCAATTTGTTTCAAGGCTTGTTGTACTTTTGAGAAAGTGACCTGAAAGTGAGGAATTGCTTTGGTGTTCTTCTGGGCGAAATGGATTGCGTCAGGATGTTCTTCAACAATCACGCAGCTTTGTATCTGCTTGGCGTGTGGCAAACTGAGGGTTCCCACCCCACCATATAGGTCTAAGACCTCCTCTCCCTTGATCCATTCACCGACTACGGACACAAGCGGTTCCAGGCAGAATGGGTTGATTTGAAAGAAACCCAGTCCGCCGAAATAGATTCTCGTATTCGTAACAGGTTCGAACAATTCACTTTGAGATACAGCTTCTTTTGGAAAGCTCTCAGAATAAGCAATGAACTGGAAATCCAGTTGCGGCCAGTTGCGCTGGTGAGAGGTTAAACGTTGCTTTGCAGCAGTATTTATCTGAAGTAAAGCAACAGCTTGCCCGTTTCGATTCCCTCGTAAAACCAATCGGCCCATCTCCTTTGGTCGGAGTTGAGCATCATCAAGCAGGAGGATCAATTCCTGAGAAGCCCGTTGCAGTGTGGGTAGACCAAGTTGGCAGGTTTCTACAGGAATTGGATTTTGGCTTGCTGGTTCATGAAGTGCTAATCGCAGTCGGTTCTTCACTTGGGTAAAATGGAATTCCAAACGATTGCGGTAACCTAAGCGTGGCCCTGTCTCTCTAACTTGTAAATCACTATGACAGAGCACAGTTTGTCGTTGCAGGTTATCAAGGACGATCTGACGTTTCCAGTATGCCTCTTTCTCTGGAGCAAGAATTTGCCAAGGGCTACAGCAGTGGAAGTGGTTTTCTTGTGGTGCGATTCGTTCTGGGGCTTCCTCCAGAATTCGGACAAGCCGGGCTTCTGAAAAATCGCCACGCTGCTTCTGTAATTCAATTTCTACGACCTCTCCAGGTAAGGCACCCGGAATGAAAACAACCTGCCCCTTTAAGTGCCCCAGTCCCGCCCCACCGAAGACAAGTTTTTCAACTTGGCATTGGAAAAGAGACACTAGAGATGTCCGTCTGCCAGAAACAAGTCATCCCGATGAATTACAGCTCGTGTATGTCTGTTAGCTTCACTCTGCTGGAGTAAGACTCTCAAAGCTTGGGCGGGTTGAGCTGCGAGTCCAACCCCGATAAGCTCGTGCTGGAGATTGAAGATATTGACCGGATCCTTGGCACTAAAATTTCCTTGGACCTCACAAACGCCGGAGAGCAAGAGACTCTTTTTATGAACTCGTAAAGCTTGTTCAGCACCTGAGTCCACATGTATTTCACCTTGACTCAGCGCTCCTGCTGCGAGCCACTGGCGATAACCTCTAAGTTTTGATCCATGAGCTAAGAAATGAGTGCCCACTTGCGTGCCATCTAAGATTTTGAGAACGGTATTGGGCTCTTTTCCGGAAGTGATGTAGGCATTAATGCCAAAGGAGATGGATTTTCCAGCTGCCTGTACTTTGCTCTCCATTCCTCCACGACCTACGTTGGTACCTGGGCGTTGGCAATGCTGAAGCAACTCCTTATTCACTTGTTTGACTTCAGAAAGCACCACTTCTTTTATAGAGCCATCAGGTTGTTTCTCACGAACCAACAACCCTGGTGCACTTGTTAGGAAGAACAAATGACTGGCACCTGCCAATGCAGCAAAAGAAACAGCGAGTTGGTCGTTGTCACCAAAGAAGGGTAACTCTTCCGTGGAGACCACATCGTTTTCATTGATGATCGGTAAGATTCCAAAGTACAGTAGTTGTTGGATGGTATTGCGGATATTCAGATACGATTGTCGTTTGGCAAAGTCAGCTCGAGTGACTAACACCTGAGCAACGAGGAGTTGGTGTTCCTGAAAAAATTCTGAGTAGATTTGCATCAGGCGAACTTGTCCAACAGCCGCCAACATTTGTTGAATACCCAATTCTTTACGGCCCTTACCGGGTGTGGCTGCTTGAGGAGGGTTTGGGAGGACCGTGCAGCGTTCCCGACCAGCTCCAATTGCGCCTGAACTGACGAGTAAGACTTCATGGCCTCTCTGGCGTAATTCAGCAATCGTTTTCGCTAGTTCTTGGATCAGGTTATAATCCAATTTGCCATTGAGTTGCTGAAGAACATAAGTCCCCACTTTGAGGACAATGGTTTGTTGGGAGGACGTCGGCATCGAAGAAAAATATTGGAAAGTGAGAAGAATAGAGGAGTGAAAAACGGTTTATAAAATTCAACAAAAACAGTTTCATGCAATGAAAAGAAGAAGTGCTTGGAGGCGAGGCAAGCAGATTGCAGCTTACCATCCTAACAATGACTAATACAGTTGGATAACTGGGCATCTCCGGGTGCGATCACGGTTGACAAGGGAATCTGTTATGAGTAAGCATGCACAGTACCATCGGGAGGATCTCCTTCCAGAAGATCGAAACCGGGAAAATGAGAAGAAGAAAGATGAAAACTTTCTGAATTTGTGGAGTTACCTTAGCCGGCGTTACCCGGATATTGATATTGAGAGCAAGCCCTTCATAGAATTGATTCAATTGAAGATGGCTCTGGAAGGTCCCCGAGAATTGCGCCACTGGAGCAGTGATATTGCCACCGTTCGCAAGCGCTAATTATTCCTGTGAGCTTAATGCATGGCTGTTTCAGGCTTCAGCGAAGAGTTTTTTGCAGAGCGTTTTCGTCGTCCTGGGAATCTTGATGTCCTTGAACAACAGCTCCGCGATTATGATCTTCAGAAAATGGAGCAAACTTTTGATAAGGAGTTTGTTCTCAAAAATCTGCACTTTTCAGCAAAACTTCCGGAGAAGGCAGTCACTCTGCTTAAACACCTTATTCCTTCCATCCTCGAATTTTCTGCAAGCCTGGACTTGAGGCTTCGCGATCCGAATCATCAGATCCGCTTTCTACCTGTTCATGAATTTGAGTCTGAGTCTGGTTTGCAGTTGCAAGGAAAGGTTCCGTTACCAGCTTCCAGACTCGATTTCAATGAGATTTCACGAGTCTACACAATCACTATTATTCTACCAGAAGAGATTAAGACCAGTGAACAGATCATCAACATCACCCGCACTTTATTTTCCAAGCTGATTGGAGAAATTTATCTGAATGAGAGCGTACTGCCACTGGAATTCTATCAGCAGGGTGCTGATAGTGAGCAGTCGAGCGTGAGTGCAGGGATGCTTGAAAAGCTGGATCTCCTTCGTACTCAGGAATTTTCAAGCGCTGGCTTGGATCAGCAGTATCAAAGTTTTGCTCAGCAGGGCCGATATTCACTTAAAAAAGATGGAGAGAAAATCCGGGCCCAACTTACGACTCACTGGAAACAACTTTGGGAAGCCCAGGCACTACCAAAACAAATCAACCAGGTGATTGAACAAGCCTTTGAAGACTTTCTGGAAACCTTTCGCCGCAATCCAACGGATGTTTTGCAGAAGAGTTTGCTGGAGGTTAAGAAGTTAGATCGCCAAATTCATTTTCTACTTCCACATGAGCATCGAGCGTATTCACGGTTTGAACGTGAAGATCCTGCACATTATCTCCGAGCCGCTTCCAATAAGCTGGAAGAACTTGATGGGCTAATTGGTTTTATTTCAGAGTTGGCAGCCAATCTGGAAGAGGGTCAGGAAGACTGGGAACCCGAAGAAATGCTGATACAGTTGGCGAATCGGATGAGGCAGCTTCAGCAAGAACGCAAAGCCTTGGTTTTTCTTTTACCGAATCAACCGATTTCACTAGCATTTCAACGAGAGCGCCAACAACTTCCGATGCAATTGCTTAAACAATTGCCCAGAAGCTTACCTGTCAAAGATTGGTCTGCCTTTGTCAAGGAACTGCAGGGACAGTATGAAAACTCTATTTACTTAAAGCTTTGGGAGGCGCTTCGAGGGCTACATCGTTGGATCAGTTTGAATCAACAACATTCAGGAAAAAACCCCCTAGAAGATGGGCACGTCCAGCGTCTTCGTCAGCTACTTAGGAATTTTCAATTTCGGATACCATCGATTCAACAAACACGCTCAACCACAGGAGTTTTGATCAATTGTGCTGAAAAATTCTTGCACAATGATCAGCGTCAACGATTTCCGCTAGGAGAGTTTCGCAAGGCGTGGAGCTATTTCATTTCTTCGATTTTGATTACACGCTATTACGAATCACACACAGGTCAACAGCGTTTCAATAAAGAACGCTATATGGATTCAATCAGACATTTTGTAGAACGCCAAGTCTACCGAGGGATAAACTATTACCACTTAGTTTTATTGTTTTTACGCATTTATGAGGAGCGTGAGCAAGACAAGCAAGTAGTCCCCTACTTACTTTACATGATCCACTACCCTCAAGCTTCTCTACGATTTATTTTTTACCGATTGTTGGCTCCGATTCCTTCTGGTCGTCACTATGAAGAAGATGAACTTCCTCGTCGACTGAAGCGGGTCGAAGAGTACACTTATACGCTCTTGAAAGTGTATGAGAATCGTTTGCAGGCTGCGACTCTTGAGGAAAATGACGGACATCCCTTTACTGAAGCTCTACGCAAATCTCGATTAGGAACTGAATGAGGAAATTTAAAGGAAAAATGAGTGAGCAGGAATGAAAGAATTAGTTTTCCATGAACTGTATCTCTCTACCACGAACGTCTGGCTGGATTTGGCCATCCACAAAAACGGTCTGACCATGAACAATGGTGCGAATCGGCCATCCTGTTAATTCCATGCCTGCATAGGGAGACCAGTTAACCTTCGTAAATAGTTTCCCATTTTCCACGGTTCGCTTCAACTGTGTATCAACCAAGGTCAGGTCGGCATCGTACCCTACCTGAATCCTTCCTTTGTTTTTCATCCTGTAAAGTCGAGCTGGCGCTTCACTCATCCACTTTGCTATTTCCACCAAGCTACAGTCTCCTTGACTATGCCTTGTCAGGAGTAATGGTAGGGAAGTCTCTACTCCGGGCATCCCCGATGGAGCCTTACCATAAGGAGCATCCTTCTCTTCAAGAGTGTGTGGGGCGTGATCAGTGGCAACGCAGTTGATGATATCATCTTTAAGCGCCTGCCAGAGCGCCTTGCCATGACGTGGGCTACGTAGGGGAGGGTTCATCTGGGCTAGAGTTCCTAGTTTCTCATAGCAGTCTGGGGCTGCTAGCATAAAGTGCTGTGGGCAGACTTCCGTGGAGATCCTGTGATCTCTAGGCAAGCGGCGCAGCAATAGGGTTTCCTCTTCTGTAGTCAGATGGAGAACATGAAGCCGTCTTTTATATTGGAGAGATAGACGAACTGCCAATTCTGTTGCTTCTAGTGCAGTGGCCTCGTCTCGAATTTTGGGATGTACCTTGACATCCTTACATCCTTGGAGCAGGGCAGTGTTGTCCCGAATTTGATTTTCACTCTCTGCGTGTACAGCAATTAGGCGACTACCATTGGCAAAAATTCGCTCCAGGTCTTCTTCACGATGAACAAGCAAGTCTCCAGTAGAAGAGCCCATGAAGACCTTGATTCCGCAAACATTTGGAACCGAGTTGATTTCAGCCAGGTTTTTGGGAGTAGCGCCAACAAAGAAGCCATAGTTGACCACACACTGCTCGGCAGCACGTTGTTTCTTGGCGGCCATTCGTTCTGCATTGATCACAGCTGGATTATTGTTCGGCATATCCAGGAAACTTGTAATTCCTCCAGCAGCAGCAGCTTTAGATCCAGTGTGTAAATCTTCTTTGTGAGTATTTCCTGGCTCTCTAAAATGCACCTGTGGATCAATCAAGCCTGGGAAGAGGATCAGACTAGCAGCATCAAGAGTTTCTTTTCCGTCTGGCAATCCACGACCAATGGCGCTGATGATCCCATCTTCTACCAGCACATCGGTCTCTTGCAGTTGATCGGGTAAAACAACATTAGCGTTTCTAATACAAAGCTCTGGTTTTTTCATATTTTATTTCAGGTGTTTATAGCTAATATTTTCCAGTGTATAACAGATGTGCATCAAATCAGTTAAACAGCACTGCCCTTAAGTGAGCTATAAACTGATTCTACGAGAACCTTCCTGTTAAATTTTTTCAGTGTGCAACTGCTACCACTAGCAGCACACACACTCAACGCCAAACTAGTTCAACTTCGCTGCTTTTATGTGTCAACGCGTTTTCTATTTACCAACTGTGCAGCTATCATCTCATCCATCTCACCACACCCAGTAGCTGCCTCAAACTGCCTAATGCTGTAACTGAGAAATTATTTGAAAAACTATTAGCAAATAAGATGTCTTTAGGAACTACTATAGGTAGTATGAAAATTATTATAAAAACATTTTATTTTGCAGAAAAAAGAGAATTTTTTTGAATCAAATTGATTTGATTCGTTTCAATCTTTAGTAAATATAAAAGTGCTCTAGCAATAAGAAATTAAAAAATCTAAAACTTAAGTGATTCAAATATATTGTAATAGAAAAAATTTAATTTTGATCTATTGAGATTGTCATGTTGAATTTAAATAAATAATAGTAAATTTCTTTCTATTAACATACAGCTAGTAGATTTGTAATAAATCTAACATGGTTTATTATCCCCCCTTCCAAATCAGCTGAATCTGCTCATCCACATCCAGCCTGTAGTTAGCCACCGCATTGGTGAGACTTATAGTGTTTTGTTGATAGTAGTAGACGCGCTCAATTTGGTTGATGCTGTTATCACAAATGTCTTTAATTCTCCTAAATCAAATTTTCCTTTCTGGTTTCTGGTGTTTGCATGAATCCAAGAATTAAATGGCAAGGACGTAGTGGGTTCATGGACAGATAGCAGATTTGAGTACACTGACTGTGGGAAATTCTATTGAATTGCACGACTAAGAGTTATGACCAGCAGTGGAGTTGCACTGTGTGAATCGTGTTAGCGCGATTGTGGAAGTAATTTTTAATTTGTTTTCAAAGTAATTTTTTGTATGGGCTGGAATTATTCAAAAGGTCTTTTGTGTTACGATGGTCCTACCATATCTCGATTAATATCAATTGATTGTCTAGCAAATTTACGAAGCTCGATACAGCGTAACCATATCTTTTAATATTTTTACACTTTGATCATCAATCCCTTCGGCATCTATATCTGGATAATCTACAGTGATTTCACCGTCGATGTTTTTAACCATCTAATGTATAAAAAATCCTTTTCTTTCGCTAGTCATGCTACGTGGATTTTTTGGCAGACTAGCATGGAAATTTAGATCCATCTTTTCGCCAACTTGCCACTCCACATTTACTAGAAATTGATTTTCACCTGATAACTTTGTTAATTCTTCTTTTTCCTCTTCCTTAAAAAATAGATAAATATTCCTTACTATCTCTACTTGGCAGATCGTATGTCTCTTGGAAGAGTTCTCTTTCTTGATAACTACTTATTAACTCACGCCTAACTGCAACATTTAGCAAGCCAATCTTTTTATCGAGCCTAGTTTTTTCCATCCAATATCTTGATAGAAACTGGATAGCCTCACTCAGTCTCTCACT
>AGAU01000256.1 GCA_000224765.2 SAR324 cluster bacterium JCVI-SC AAA005
TTTTTAACTGCTAATAAAGGAGATAGGTCCATTAACTTTTCTCGGTTGGATCTAAAGCACTCCTTAAACCATCTCCCAAGAGATTAAAACCTAATACAGTTAGAGCTATTGCAATCCCAGGAATAGTCATTAACCATGGGGCCCTATTAATATAATCTCGTGAGCCTGCAAGCATGTAACCCCATTCAGGAAGCGGTGGTTGTGCACCTAGTCCAAGGAAACTTAATCCAGCAGCAGCTAGTATAGCTGTTGAAACACCTAGTGTAGAAACAACGATCATTGTTGGTAGAACATTAGGGAGTAGATGATATACGATTAACCTATAATGCCCTGCACCACAGGCAATGCTTGCTTCATAATATGGCTTTGAAGATTCTACTAAGGCAGCGGAATAACATATCCTTGCATAGTATGGTATGCCGGCAATTCCTACAGCAATGACAGCATTCTCAAGGCTTGGACCCAGTACTGCTACACAAGAAAGTGCAATTAGTGTTTCTGTAAATGAAAAAAGGACGTCCGTGCCGCGCATAAGCATTTGTTCTATAATTCCTTTCCTGTAAGCAGCAATTAATCCTACGAGCATGCCTGTACTCAAAGAGATGCCAACTGCTGTCGCTCCAATCATAAGAGTTAGTCTACTGCCATGAAGAATTCGTGAAAACATATCTCTACCGAATTCGTCAGTACCGAGGACATAATTACTGCTTGGCTTGGAAAATCTTTTTCCTGCACCCATTTTGGTTGGTGAATGCGGGGATATGATTTCAGCCATAATTGCGGATAAAACAAGAATTGATACGATTGCACTACCAATTAGCCCACTAGGTTTAGTAAAAAACTTTTTCAGAAAATTTTTTGATCCTTCCATAATATTCCTCTAAAAAGATTATCCATTCCAAATTTTTTTTTTCAACTTCGTCTTATCCTTGGGTCAATGAAAGCATAAATAATGTCTAGGGAGATTGTAACAAACACTACGATTATTGAAAAAGTTAGTATAAAACCTTGAATTATCGGGTAATCTCTTTGAAAAATTGCCTCAACTGCCATTCTTCCCACTCCATTCCAAGAAAATATATTTTCAACCACAATCGCGCCACCCATCATAAAAGCGAATTGCATCCCCATCATTGTCACTAATGGTATTAGTCCCGCCCTCAAAACATGTTTTCTCAACACATATTTTTTAGGAAGTCCTTTGGCTAACGCAGTTATAACA
>AGAU01000255.1 GCA_000224765.2 SAR324 cluster bacterium JCVI-SC AAA005
GGGGGGAAAATTTTATGATTTAAGATTGTTAGTTATGAAATTGTAAAAATTTAAAGCCATTTGATCAACATTATAATTTTGACAAACATAGTCTTGAACGGAAAAGGTTGACAGATTATCAAGAGGAAGAATCTTCCTCACAAGACTAAATTTTTGGATAAAATCAGCAGATGTACAGAATGAAAAAGAATTTATACCATCAATGCATGCTTCAACTTCCGGACTATTATTGACTGACTCATTGTAAATCATTGGCAAGCCGAAAGCGAAAGATTGAATAACATTTAAACCGAGATAACCATAACTAACAGAAATATGACATTGATTGTAGATAAGAGCTAAATCCTCTATCTTATCAACATAACCATGAAAAATTATTTTTTCTTCTAAATTAAGTTTCTGAACCTTTTCAATCATCTTATTTTTAAGACCACCTTCACCTATGATGTGTAATTTATCTACGACCGAATTCTCAGCATTAAGCAGGACGACAAAAGTGTCAATCAATTCCTCGACCATCTTGGAACCAATAATACGACCAGAGTAGACCAGATTAAGCACATCAAATTTTTTTTTATAGTTTGTAATTTTTCTAATACTTAAAAAATCACTCACGGAGTACAGACTGTTTCCAAGTGAACATGTCTTTGTTGTTAAACCATAAAAGGGCTCCTTTAGCGTCATCGCATCAGATTCTGTATAACAAATAAAACCATCATTCAACCTCATTACTAATTTACGAATAATATTAAGAGAGACATGGCTACCTTCGATATGGCCCCACATAATCAATTTTTTTTGAGAAAAAAATATTTTAGCTGCAATTGCAGCAACATGTTAAGATTTCTCAATGAAAATGTAACAACCATAATATCAGATCTGAAAATTTCGGTAATAAAACCTTTCAGATAGTAAAAGTTTCTATTGAAAAAAAA
>AGAU01000254.1 GCA_000224765.2 SAR324 cluster bacterium JCVI-SC AAA005
TTTTTTTTCGTATACATGAAAATTCAGCTTCAATTGTTGCCAAGAATGAAAAACTTTTTGATATAAAATTAAGTTATTTGTTGACCAAAATTTGGTTTGCTCAGCAATATGGTTACATGGATTGTGCTAAAATATTGAAATCATTAAACTGGAACAGACTAAAAAGTTTAAATATAAATCTAAAAAAACCTGATAATATTTGGTTTTTAATTTCTTTCTCAAGTTTTTTATATAGATTTCCAATATCATTATTATTTAATAAATAAATGAAGATAGTTGTTGAAAATATCTTAATCCCTTTTTATCGTATAAAATTTTTTCTGCAGCTGAAGACAGAACTTGGCAGCAGTGAATTTAATGTTATTTGCGGAGATAAAACTTTTGCAGCTGATACAGCAGATCAAAGTCATGCATTAGAATTTGCAAGAAGAACTACGACGATGTTTTTTTTC
>AGAU01000253.1 GCA_000224765.2 SAR324 cluster bacterium JCVI-SC AAA005
TGGTACCACTCTGCTGGGTCCTTGGCTCCCTTCTGACGGTTCAGACGACGATCAACAGCTATTAATGTTTCTGGATCATCCAAATCATTGGCATAGGCTCTTTTGCGCTCTCTTGACCAGTTGGCAGCACCAGACTCATGGGCCTCCTTGAGAGGCACCATGTGATCAATATCCAGCTTGGTAGCATCGGTAATGGTTCTGCCAGAATATGGGTCATTCCAGCTTCCTGAAAGCACTCGACAACCCTTTGAAGATTTGAATCCAACCGTAGAGAGGGACTCCTCAATCAGCACTTCATAACGAGCATTCTGGCAATCCTTGTCTTCATCAATCCAATGCCGGTAGCTCTTGCGGTCGTATTTGGGGCAGTTGGTATCAGCCAAGACAACAGCTGTCATCAAG
>AGAU01000252.1 GCA_000224765.2 SAR324 cluster bacterium JCVI-SC AAA005
ATTGGTGTTTGTACACGGAGTGCGTAAGATTCTTCACCCAACTGATCAAGATCATTCTCTAGCTTCTCAGCAGCAAACTCCTCATCGGTCTCTGGATTTAATTTATAATATTGACGATAGACAACCCGGCTTCTGCCTAATTCTGTTAGCCCTGTTTTTTGTACATGCTCATAACCCATGTAAATTCTTGAAGTTACTCCAAATGTCGAGAAAGTTGTGCCAGGATCCTGGAGTACAACATCGTCAATTTGGAAAGTCTTGGTTCCAATCTGCAGTGAATCTCCAAGTTCCAGATTGAGCGCAGTCAAAAGATCAGGATAAACCCAGATAACAGGCTTTTTTAGGACTTGAGCAACCTCAAGGGGTCCAATAATACCTCTTTCCTGTAATTCCAATTCCCCATAAAGTGGAAAGCCAGAGTCCACTGCAATGATTTGAGACAAACGGGAGTTAAAATCATTAGCTGACATCGACACAAAAGAAATCTGCTGAGTTTGTTCTATGGGTTGGAGGCTGTCAAAAATCTGTCTTAATTCTTTTTCTTTGAAAGGACGTGTTGAATTAACAGCAATATCAGCTGTCAAGATACCTTTAGCGTCTCTTCCCAATTGATTCTGAACTGAAGCGTTAAAGGAATTGAGAGCTAAAAATCCGATCAATCCAATCGCTAAGTTCAGCACAAAAAAGATACTGAACTTTCTATTATTTTGAATTTCTCGCCAAGCCAGTCTGAGCCAAAACTGCATAGATATTTATTCAAAGGGAAATTAAGAATAGTAATTTAATAATTTAATGTATCCAATCGCAAATAAATTTTTATAATTTTACCTTCCTTAGGCAAATAATTTCGTTAATTTAACACCTTTTATGGATGACTACCCTCATTTAATTCAAACTGCTGACCTACTAATTCTCCATCTTCCAAACATCCTTTAATCTCGTTTCCATCTGAATAAGTCCTAGTCCCATGTCCGTGCTCACAACCATCCTTCCAATCTCCTACGTATTTCATACCGGATGAATAAGTCCTAGTCTCATTATCATGCCTTTTGCCATTCTTGAATTATCCTATGTATTTCGTACCATTTTAATACCTTCTCGCATGTGGGAATTTGTGGTGGTGAATCAGCTTCCTCTTTCAGGGGGTTCACATGGCAGAATCAGATGGATGAGATTACGTTGGGATTTAGGAATGGCAAATAGCATGAAAGGGAAAAATGCAGATCACCGTGTTCGTAATTAGGTTAGTTTAGGTTATTCTGAACCTCCTTAACACTAATGCTTCACCCAATACTTTTCATACTTTATCTGGGTAGCATCTACATACTTCCCATCTAATGGATTGATTTCACCATTAGTGGAATAAAATTTATTCCCATCTATGTGATTTCATAAAACAAGATGTGAGTGGAGCCAACTGGATAAAAAGCAGATAATGGCCCTTCTATGTATGTGTTTATTGCAACGTAGTTTATTTTATAAATTGCTTACCGCTAATAACTCCTCATGTTTCAATTGTAAATGTACCGTTGGCTCGAAAGTTGAGTCCGCTAGATATTCGAGTACACTCAGCATCAGAATAAGTAAGTGTTTCATCATTGTATTTCGTAACGCTTAAAGAAAAAATATTCCTTATATACAATCCTGAGATATCTCCGCTTTCTTTACATTGGGCTACTCAAGTTCTTTCATAATCTGGACTAGATGAGTTACCTCCACCTGCAGCTGCACACCCGTTTAATAGAAAAATAAAGCTGAAGCAAAGTATAGTTAGGGTAGATAGATGAAACTTTTTCATTTGAACACTTTGATTAATTAGATTTGATTATAAAGTTAAGAACGAAGAATTGTTCTTTTGTAGGTAGTGTAAACTTTAATATCAATTAAAAGGTAACTGTATTCATGCATTGAGTGACCTTCAAACTCACAAATTCTGATAAACGGACAAGCAATCCGCCATACTATTTCAATAATTCCACTTATTTACTGGGAAGTGTTTGGGATTCCTTGAATTATGAGAAGTGCAAGAGCCACCTAGGAGCCAGTGAAAATAATTTAACAGAAAACTATGCGGATTACGGATCTTGTTTATCTCCCATGAAATAGTTGTATTGAAAGAAAGATTTTGAAGGGACTTGTTGCTGTTCAAATCATCGCTCGAATTGTTCCCAGCAACATTTCCAAAACAACTGTATATACTTTTGGATTTGTCTACGATTGAATCATTGGGATTGGGATGAGGAGAAGATTGGTAGGAAGTACTTCAGCGAAAACCACACCTTTAGTACGCCATTAGAATTTTGAGACAGGTGTTTGCGCTACACAAGACTTCTCATTTGCCGATAACAAAACTTTCACGATGTATCTTGCGTTTGATAAAAGGGTTTACAGCTAAATCATTTGAAAAATATTTCAGTCATATTTGTTCTGGTTATAAATATTTTTTTGAGTAAAATCTGGTCTATTGGAACCACAAATCTTCAACCAAACTCACTGCCAAAATTCTCAGATTGTCTCACCTCTGATGAATCCAGTGGTTAAGTTTCTTCCACAGTTGGGATTTATCGTCTAATTGGATCAATTACTGAGGATTAAGCTCACTTGTCACATCTAGAATTAGCTCTAGCGAGTCCCTAATTGCATCCTAAATTATTTTTCAGAAGATCTAATATTTAAATTATCTATTAATTTTCTTTGTTAATTCCTAATTAAGCTTTCGATTTAAAAGCTCGTCATAAACGAAACTCCACCACCATCATAGGTGGAATTGATCGAATCAAGATCTACATCAGAAGTGTTGAAAGTAATTAATTTCTGTAAGAAGTAAAGATAAGTTTTGGTAAGATCGCCACCAATTTCGAAACCTATCTGATAATAATAACTGTTATAAGTTCCATCGAACCTTTCAAAAAATTGATTTGAAGTATCCGATTGTCCCGATGTCAAAGCACCCTTCATCATTCCTGCTTCATAACCTAATGCAAGCACTAATGGTTTCCCATAATGTAACCCCCCGAAAGCACCGAGACCATCTAAGTCGAACGTGCTACTACCACTTTTTTTAAAGACATCAAAACTTGTATATCCTAAGTGAAGGTACAGTGTATCAGTAATAGTGTTTCCCAATGTTTTATTAAATTGTGTGTAAATTTGGGTTAAACCAGGTTTCATATTTTCATAGTTATTACCATTGTCCAAAGTATTGAATCTAGCTACTTTTTGGGCGGCTAGTTGATGTACTCCTATAGCTAAAAAATTTTTAGTTGAGCCAATACCTATTGCAAAAGAATGACCGGATAAAATAAAATAGAATAGAATAGTAATTGTAAATAGTTTGCAGAAATCTTTTGTTTTTCCCATTACGCTCTTGTGTACGAAAGGTTATATTAAATCCATAATGTATCAAAATGAATGCAACCTTCCATGGCACAGAGGGAAGCTTTGGTAAGCATTAAATGTTCCAAATTGCTTGGTGAATTGGGTGCCAATTATTGAGTGGTTTTTAGTATTACGCATTTTAAACGGCGAAATCCAACAGATCACCAAACTGGATCTGGATGAGGTCTTCGGAATAGTTGCCGATGGTTGTAGCTTGGCCCAGATTGAAGACAAGATTGATCGCAGTCACAATGTGATCCGGAGGTTCCTTTACAAGAACGAATAACATCGGCAGGCTTACCTGCAGCTTTGCAAGAGCTAGGATTACATCTCACCAATATAATCGAGCGGTTGGTGCTTAAGGTAGAGAATGGAGAAATGCGACCTGACGTGACCCGGGGTTGCTATCGATGGCCGCAGAGGGATCGCCAGTCGTTTCCATCCGAACGTGCTCTCTGAGGAACTGATCGGCAACATTACTCATTATGAGGCCAATATTCAGGATCAACACCTAGTGGCATTTAAAAGTATTGTTGAAAAACGGAAGCGTCAGTTTAAAGAAGAAGAGAAGGCCAAGCAGGCGGAAGAGCGACTGGATCTGCGTTGATAAATTTTTTCTCTGCCAGCTGATTCATTGAGTCAGACCATTCCTTCTGGTGGTCTCATTAAAAGAATTTATAGCAATTTTTCAGGAAGCTAGTGTTATTTAGTTAAATCAATAAACCTAGATAGATACTGTTGAAGAATCTATTTCACTCAGTTGGCTTAATAAGCATTACTGGGAGAGGTGATTTTCCAAAAAAGCTTAGTGTTGTCTTGAACTTTTTTTACTAGCTTTGGTTTAAAAATATTTCACTTCTATGGCAGTACTAACAGGGTTCTAAAAGTTATTGAGTATTTATTTCAAGAGATCGATACGTCGGTCATACTCAATAATCTGCTCCTGTATTTCTTTTCCATTTCGTCCGTAGCGTCTGTAAAGAGAACGAGGAGCTTTGCTTCGTTGAACTCGTATTGGATTTCTTCCAGAGTCTCAGAAAAATTCCACAATACTGTACCCATCCGGTATTAGTTGCTCATCGTCATCTTCTTCATCGTGCTCATAACCCGAATTTCGCAGGTTCAAATCCTGCCCTCGCTACTATACTTTCCTCAGCAAAATCAGTATTTAAACTAGCACACTACTTTTCTGGTTCTCACCCAGATTCTAGTTTACCCAACCATTTTGCTGGATTTTCTTTCTCAATCTGATCCTTTCTTGCCCAACAATTTATTACTTATTTTTAAATTAACTTCGAATCTTGAGGCGAACTTTGACAGTTTTGGAGAATGGAGAATGACAAGCAGGTTGTTTTGTTATGAATTTAGCGTAGGTGAGATGTCCGGAAGGAAAAGTCTTTTCACGTCATTTGAAACCTCCTTTTCCGAAAAAGAACAGCCGGCTAAAATAACCTAAAAGACTGGAATCCTTTGTTAGGCCACTCTACTTACCCAGCTGCTACTTTAGGTATCTGTTGGTTACAAAAACAAAACTTTCAAAAAGCCGCATTGTCAGTGTTTTCCTCTGCCCTAATTCCATATCCAACTGTCAACGATAGAAAAGCGCGCAACTCTGTTTGACAAACCTACTGATTTTAGGGCATTTTAGCCAGATGTTATGAATGACAATAAGACCTGACAGTATTTTAAAACTACCGAAGTAGTATGAATCTCAACGACCTTATTCTTTTCTCCTCCAAATGATTTTTCTATGTTTAAAGCCATCTACACTCGTTCTATCTTCACCAAATTTGCTCAAAAAAACTATCCGTTCCCAACTAGTCCCTAGTACTAAAAAAGTTGAAATGTACCGTAAGATGGCTGTAAAAAAACGTCTACGAAAAAGAATTTAGAAAACAGGGATTATACACTTTACTCTAGGCATTAGAGTCACAGACTAAAGGTTCTGATGAAATCTATAATGATCATGTATGACTCGCTGAATAAACACATGCTTTCAGCTTATGGATGCGATTGGACGAAAACCCCTAACTTTCAGAGATTAAGTAAGAAAAGCATAACTTTTGAAAATATGTATGTCGGAAGTATGCCTTGTATGCCAGCAAGAAGAGAACTGCACACTGGACGCTATAATTTTCTGCATAGATCTTGGGGCCCATTCGAACCTTTTGATGATTCAACACCTGAGATACTTCAGAATTCTGGAATATACACCCATCTAGTGAGTGACCACTATCATTATTGGGAAGATGGTGGTGCAACATATCATCACCGCTATTCATCTTGGGAGAATGTTAGGGGACAAGAGGGGGATAAATGGAAGGGAGAAATTACTGATCCTATTCTTCCAGAACATCTGGGACGTGTTGAAAGACAAGACTGGATCAATAGAAAATACTTGCAAAATGAGGAGTCAACTCCCCAAGCACAGACCTTCGCAAGAGGAATTGAATTTATCAAAAAGAACAGGAGAGCAGATAATTGGTCATTGCAAATTGAAACTTTTGATCCACACGAACCCTACTTCACCTTAAACAAATGGAAAGGACACTATCCCCACAAATGGGATGGCCCTCATTTTGACTGGCCTAAAAATCAGAGAGTCGAAGAAAGTCAGGAAGCAGTCAGTCATTTAAAATACGAATATGCATCACTACTGACAAAGTGTGATCATTATCTTGGTTTAGTAATGGATTTAATGGATGAGTATAGCTTGTGGGAAGACACCATGCTTATCGTAAATACTGATCATGGTTTCTTGCTTGGAGAGCATGACTGGTGGGCAAAATGTAGAATGCCATTTTATAATGAAATTGCAAATATCCCACTATTCATCTGGGATCCAAGAAGCAAAAAAGCAGGGGAAAGACGATCAAGTTTAACCCAAACAATCGATGTTGGGCCAACCTTGTTAGACTTTTTCAACATTAAAAAACCAGATGACATGCAGGGTCATTCGCTAAGATCCGTGATTGAAGTAGATGAACCAGTAAGAGAAGTAGCTTTGTACGGAATCTTCGGCGGACATGTGAATCTTACAGATGGCAGATATGTTTACATGAGGGCCCCAAATAAAGAAAATGAACCGCTATTCCACTACACTCATATGCCAACACATATGAATAGCCTCTTCAGTACTGATGAATTGAGAAAGATGCAGTGGCATCAGGGATTTAATTTCACAAAAGGTTGCCCCGTTATGAAAATTCCCTCAAAGGGTGGAAAGGGTTTAAGGAATTTTGAAGACCTTGAAACTAAGCTTTTTGACTTAGAAACAGATCCGGGGCAAAAAAATCAGATAAAAGACCAAACAACAGAAAACTATCTTATTGAAAAGTTGATCTCAATGATGAAAGCAACAGATGCCCCTGAAGAACAATATACGAGACTTGGACTAAATATCTGACGTTCAACTTTTTTAGTCCAAATTCGTCGTAAGACATACTTACAATATCAATTGAACCATACCAATTCAATTTTCTCTTTTGCAAAGACAACTAGCGGATTCGCCAACCCAATTTAGTCTATAACCACCTTTTTTCTAAGAGTTTTGAACCCCTTCAGGCAGCCAAGGCTCAGATTCATTAATTGGTAGTGACTCTGATCAATCAAAGATGTTGGAAAATACAAAAATTTCTGGGGTGTGAGATAGTTGACTGGAAGAAGAGGAGGTCAGGGGCCTTGACTAAAAAGCTCAGGATGTCCGTGCTCGGTACATGAAATAGGGAGATTACAGTGTCCGAAAGATTTCAAAATACTTGATTAGCGCTGTGGGTGAGTTGATATCCTATCATTATTAGAAATCATGTGAAGGAACTGGGGCGTCCATTCGTATCAGATTCGCAGTCTTACAAGCATCCCAAAAGGAAGATTCAATAGGATGCTCGAATAGCTTTCGGTTTTCCGTTACCTGTTCTGGACGGAAAGCTCCGGGGATGATAGAGGCAACCAGAGGATGGCCTAGAGGAAATTGTAAAGCGGCAGCTTTTAGTGGGATCTGATGATCCTTGCATAATCTTTCAATCAACTGAACTTTTGCCATTACATCGGGAGTGGCCTCTGAATATCTATATTTAGCTCCTTGAACTGCTCCAGTAGCCAAAATGCCTGATGCATAAGGGGCTCCTACCACGACTCCCACACCAAGGCGCTCGCACTTGGGAAAAATTGTGTCCAAGACTCCTTGATCCAGCAGAGTATAGGGATGGGCCACAAGAAAGAAATCTAGCGGACATTCTTCCAAAAATCGAGGTATGAGAGCCTCTTTATTGATTCCAGCTCCAAAAGCCTGAATTTCTCCAGTACGTTTCAATTCATCAAGCGCTTTCCAGCCAGATTCCAATTCACGGAATCTCTGGTTTATGTGACTTTCTGTTCGATGGTAGTTGAGATCAATATCATGAATTATGAGGACATCCACTCGATTAAGCCCCAAACGTAACAGACTGTCTTCATAAGAGCGTAATATCCCATCATAAGTGTAGTCGAACCTCAAAGTAAAAGGCAGCCCCCCTGCCCATGGCGGACCATAGAAATCTTTGGCTTTACCCCTAAAACGTGAATAGACTCTGCCTACCTTGGTGGAACAAATAAATTCTTCTGGATTCTGTTGTCGAAGCAGGCCACCAATCCTGTGCTCACTGAGGCCATGACCGTACCAAGGAGCCGTATCGTAGAAGCGAATACCTGCAGACCATGCTGATTTGAGGGTATGGCGTGATTGGTCTTCGGGGATTAGTTCAAACAATTCACCTAAGGGCGCGCCACCGAAACCCAGAATCGGAAGTTCTAAAAGACTCTGACCAACTTTTCGTACGGGTAAGTTATCCATAAAAAGCCAAATCTCTTAAAAATTGATAACAAAAGCCGCGAGAAGAATTAGATCAATTATAGTTTTCTGTTAAAATTACTAATGGAGGTAAAATTCATAACAGTTTTTATCAGCGATTTTTTTGATTAGTTTTTCACAGATCCAGTCGTTAAGCCTTCAGAGATAAATTTCTGTAATGGGAGAAAAAGTACAAGAGTAGGTATTGTTGTTAATGCAGACGCTGCCATAACTTGACCCCATTGAGTGGTGTGTTCGCCAAAAAAAGCGTACAACTCTAGCGGCATTGTCTTTAAATTAGTTTTTGTTAGAAAGGCCAAAGCGAAAAGGTATTCCGACCACATAAGCAAAAATGCATAAGCTGCCGTAACAATGATACCCGGCAACATGATCGGTGCAATTATTTTCCATATAATTTGAAATTGTGGGCATCCATCCATAGTTGCAGCTTCATCTAATTCCCTGGGTATGCTCTCTAAGTAACCTACCAGTAAATAAATTGAAAATGGTAGACTTACAGCCACGTAACAAAAAATCATACTAATGTGGTTATTTAAAAATCCAAGTTTAGCAAAAAGAATAAACATAGGGGTGACAAGTATAATCCACGGAAAAGTTTGACCAAGCATTATTGAACCAAAAGAAAAGATTTTAAATCTAAATCTTCTTCTTGAAAACGCATAGGCCGCTATTACAGATGAAAAAATAGTTATTAATACAGAAACCAGGCAAATATAGAAACTGTTAAATATAAACAGGCCAAATCCAGATTCAAATAATTCAAAATAATTATCTAAGGTGTAAATGGAATGATCATTTGAAAAAAGTGTCTCTTCAGTTTTAAATGATGCAATGAATATCCACAATGTTGGATAAATAATTATAAGAAAGACAATAAAAGCCAATAGAAGTATAGCAATTTCATAAACCATAATAAGGATTAAATTAGTACACTATTATATTAAAATAAAAAAATAAGTGTAAATTTGAATGTATTATATTAAAACAACTCTTTCAAATTTCTTTTGATAATTAGTCTTAAATAGATAATGCCAAATACTGTCATGATTGTGGCCATCACAATACCTAAAGCTGAGCTGTAACCCATTCTTCCATCTACGAAAGCCTTCAAGTAGACTTCGGTAGCCATTACATTAGTGAAAGTCCCTGGCCCAGCTCCAGTTGATAGCCATACAAAGACAAAGTTGTTAAATGTCCAAAACGTTGACATCAAAACCATAATTATTATGGAGGGCACCATATGTGGCAATTTTACATATATAGCTTGTTGAAGTTTGTTCGCGCCATCCACTCTTGCTGCATCTATAATCTCTGATGGTACTGATTTTAAGCTTGCTAGAAATGTCAATGTTACTAAGGGAAGTGTATTCCATGTAATTATTGTAATAATTGAGGGCCAAACGAAACTTGTATCAGCCAGAAAAGCTATGGGTTCTTTTCCGATTCCATATTTAATAATTATTTGATTGATGATGCCAACTTGTGGATCTAATATCATTCTCCAAACTACTACAGCTACAATAGATGGGGTTGCCCATGGAATTAAAAGTAATAATTGAAATATATTCGTTAAGCGGTATTTCTTTAAAGTATCAGAGTTGAGTAAAAACGCCAAAAGTAGACCAAGAGTTATTCTAACGAAAACCCCAACTATTGTTAGCCAGAAAGTAGTATTAAAAAAAACTCTTGCAAATTCAGGGTCTGTTACAAGATCAATGTAATTATCTAGTCCAACCCAATTGCCACCCTTTCTCAGTTTAAATAAATTTAGATCTGTAAAGCTGTTAAATATATTATATACTGTTGGATATACGTAAAAAAATGTAATAAAGAAAAGAGTTGGAATTAGTAAATAAAATACAAATTTATTATCCTTCATTTCCTAGTTTAGGAATACATTGAACAGTTTTTCAACGAGGTCAAATGGTATGACCTCGTTGAATTGTTTATCTATTATTTAAGTTCACTTTCAATTTTACTGTAAATTTCATTAGCTACTTCCATAGATGTCTTTTCTCCAATGAAAACTGAACCTGCTCCACGACCAACCCAATTCCACATTGTTGGAATTGGGATTGGACCTGTTGAATATGGGCCCCAACTTCTAGCCAATATTAGTTGATTTTTATATCCCACATGTGAAGCAACTTGTGGTAATTGTTTAATTAATTTCTTTTGTGCAGGCCACATTCCAGCATAATATTTTGAATATACTGGTTCATCAGTTAGATATTTTATTAATTTGAAAGATGCCTCGGGGTGCTCTGTATTTGCATTGATACCAAGTTGACGTCCACCAACAAAAGTAACAGATTTTTTCGGATGTATAGTTGATGCAAATGGATTAGGCTTCCCTGGATTCCTTGCTTTCCAAGCTGAATCTATTTGAACCATTACATTCTCAGGTGTACTTATTATGGAAAAATCACCTCTAACCATACCTTCTATTAATTCTTGTGCTCCCCAATTTG
>AGAU01000251.1 GCA_000224765.2 SAR324 cluster bacterium JCVI-SC AAA005
AAAATTTGATCTGAATGACCTGAATGGCTCATCTCTAAAGGCTTTTCGTCAACATGCTCAGATGGTTTTTCAAGACCCGTATGGTTCTTTGAATCTACGCTTGACCGATAGGGACATTATCGCAGAACCTTTGGAGGCAATGCAACTGACGAAAAATCGTAATGAAATTGATTTGCGAGTTCGTGAAATTGCAATACGTTGCCGACTGGATCTAGAGCATCTCAGACGTTTTCCCCACGCTTTCTCAGGAGGGCAGAGACAATGGATCGCTATTGCCAGAGCGCTGATTTGTCATCCGTCCTTCATTGTCGCAGATGAAGCTGTTGGCGCACTGGACGTATCAATCCAGGCTAAAACTCTTGACTTCATTAAGGAACTACAGAAAGAACTGGGCCTGACAATTCTTTCCATTTCCCATGATCTTAGTGTAATCACCAATCTTTGCGAACAAGTCATCGTCATGCAGCATGGCAAAATTGTGGAGCAAGGGCCTGTGGAGCAAATTTTTCTCGAACCGAAAGAAGACTACACGTGGAATCTGATGTCTGCCATTCCCACTCTCGATAACTTGGGAGGAATCAATGCCTCGTAAGGTTCTGCTAATTACAGCTGATCAATTCCGGTTCGACCATCTTGGATGTACGGGGCATTCCCTCAAACCAACTCCAAATCTAGACCGTCTGGCAGCAGAGAGTTCTCTCTTTCTCAAACACTTCACGAATTCAATCCCTTGTGGCCCTTCAAGAGCGTCGCTTCACACTGGACTATATGCTTGTAATCACCGATCGGTGACCAATGGAACACCCCTTGACCGCAGGCATACCAACCTCGCTTTGGAAGTGCGCAAAGCTGGAATTGAAGCTTTACTCTACGGGTACAGTGATACCTCAGTGGATCCCAGACACGTTAATTCCAAGGACCCCAGTTTAGACACATTTGAAAGTATTTTACCCGGATTCAAATCGGTTATTGATTTCAACCTCGGGTATTTGGTTGGCTGGCTAGATTGGCTTGAGGATCAAGGCTACGACAGACCTGATCCATCAGAATCGGTCTTTCATCATTCTCCAGAGAAAATTACAGAAGGCCGTTTCTGTGACGAATCTGCATTTTATGCTGCAGAGCATTCCGATACTGCGTACCTAACCCATCATGCCTGCCATACGATCCGCAATTATCGTAACGAGGATTGGTTCATTCATATTTCCCTGTTGAGACCACATCCTCCCTTGATCGCACCTGCCCCCTACAATCATCTCTACAATTGGAGAGAGCTATCTCTTCCAGAAAGAGGCAACTCACTTGAGAGCGATGCGGCATTGCATCCTTTGTTAGAACTTTGGCAGCAAAAAATTGATACATTGGATTACTTTGGGAGCCAAGCAAATATGCTTCGGCTTTGTGATGAAGATATCCTCCGTGCCAAAGCAGTTTATTTAGGGTTGATCACAGAGGTTGATAAAAATCTTGGGAAGGTCTTTGATTTACTGAAGGAAACGGGGCAGTGGGACGAAACTTTGATCATTTTTACAAGTGATCACGGAGAACAGTTAGGCGACCATCATTTGTGGGGAAAGGGAGGCTGTTTCGACCAGTCATGGCATATTCCACTAATTCTGCGAAATCCTAAAAACCCTGCCAGTCATGGCATCACCGTTTCGGCCTTCAGTGAACATGTTGACATTACACCAACCATTTTAGCATGGTTAGACCAAGAGATTCCATTGGCAATGGATGGTAGAAGTTTACTGCCTATTTTGCAGTCTGAAATACCTAAGGACTGGAAAACCGGGATATTTTGTGAATTTGATTGGCGTTCACTGCCCCAAAGGCATGTACAGCGTGACGAAGATAGGCGGTTCGAAAATCAACAGCTTTGTCTCTGGAGAGATAATGATTTCAAATATGTTCATTTTGCCAAACATCCTCCGCTACTGTTCGATTTGAAAAATGATCCGTATGAAACCACCAATCTTGCTGCGGATCCCGCTTACCTTTCTACCTGCAACAAATACCTCTCAACTGTGCTGCAACATCGAATGCGGCACTCTGATCGCAATCTGACTCTCTGGCAACTCACCAATGACTAATGAGTTGATAGCTAGCTCTTCGGTACGCTGTCCAATCGATTTTCTAACTCCTGCAAAACTTAGATGAGTTGCTCTTCCTGGTAAAGAAAAATTTTGCAGACTTCTCGAATGAAGTCCTCTGGAGATAGCATGCAAAACATTGGTAGACTCTAGGACAACTCTGTCATGACATAAGTGTGACGCTGAAATTCCAGAAACGCTCTGAAAATTTCTCTAAATTATTGAATAAGTTCCGTCCAAATCATCTTTGGTGGACTAGTCGCAGACAGCGATTACATAGGCTTGTTCTGATTTTCCTGCATGGTGTTACTCAATTGAACACTCTGCTCACTACTTACTGCTTCCAAGACTTGCCTTGAGATATCTAGATTGGTTCTCATCTATCCAAGCAATCTTTCAACTAGATTGATTAACATCACCTCATCAATTTTTGATTGAGTTTCCATAACTGCCCCTTTGCGATCACCTTTTTGCCACTGTAGTTGATATCTCACTCTCTGCGTTCAATACTTCCTTACGTGCTACAAGCAGGAAAATCCTGCCATTTTCTTTCATTGGTCCTGCTATCTCTTCAGCAGGAGCGCCTCTCCCCCAGAAAATATCTGCCCTTCCATGACCTCTGATTGCCCCCCC
>AGAU01000250.1 GCA_000224765.2 SAR324 cluster bacterium JCVI-SC AAA005
GGAGCAAAAATCTGGTATGCAAATTTTGAAAATGGTGATCTCGGCAGAGCCAATCTTAAGGGTGCAGAAATTTATGAGTCTAACCTAGTAGGCACCAATTTGAAAGATGCAAAGCTTATCGGCGCAACCTTCTACCAATCTAACTTAAACGGCGCGGATTTGACAGGTACTTCGCTGGATGAAGAGGCTGCTGCATTTATTCAGGGTGAATCAACTACGAGAATCTGCAATACGGTAATGCCTGATGGGGATGTAACAAATAGAGATTGTGAAAAATGACGATTTTTTAGATCTTGCTGCCAATTCTTGTAATCAAGTAGAACTCAATCGTTGAATATAGACAAAAAAGCTAAGGTAATTTCTCAATTCTAAATTCGGTGAATCTGCTCTTTTATCCAAGGCGAGGAATAGGATGTCGACGATTCTTCTTAGTGGGTCGTCCAGATAAATTCATGATTGCATCAGCCCTTGGCTGAGTACTCACAAGTTTTCCATTCGAAACGACAGCTAAACGTGCTGGTCGCAAGCGTAGTGCATCAATTGGATCATCAGCATCTAAAACCACCAGTGAAGCTCGTTTGCCTACTTCAAGACCATAGTCCTTAAGATGCATAATCTTGGCGTTCGTTTCAGTGACCATAGTGTAACAGTTCGCCATTTCTTGCGGACTAGTCATCTGGGCAACATGCATGCCCATAAAGGCCACATCGAGCATATCTGCAGTGCCCAGTGCGTACCATGGGTCACGCACACAGTCTTGCCCCCAACCCACATCAATACCCTGCGCTTGCATTTCACAGACACGGGTTAAACCGCGTCTTTTGGGAAAACTGTCATGTCGGCCCTGAAGTGTAATGTTGATCAGTGGATTCGCGATAGCCTGTATTTCTGCTTCAGCCATCAAGGGTAGCAGTTTGGATACATAATAATTATCCATCGAATGCATTGAAGTTAGGTGGCTACCGACTACTCTGCCCTGCATGCCAAGTGATATGGTTTCCGCTGCAAGTGACTCAACGTGGCGAGACATCGGATCATCGCTCTCATCACAGTGCATGTCCACTAGCAAACCACGTTCTGCAGCGATACGACACAACTCCTGGACTGACCTACGACCATTCTCCATAGTACGCTCAAAATGAGGAATTCCTCCAACCACATCGAGGCCCATATCTAAAGCTCGGAGTAAATTTTCTCGTCCATTGGGTGCTCGCAAAAATCCGTCTTGTGGGAATGCTACGAGTTGTAGATCCAAATATCCTTTCACTTGCTCACGGACTTCGAGCATTGCTTCAACAGTTCTCAGGTGATCAGCTGTGGTGTCTACATGACTTCGGATAGCCAGTAGACCCATGGAAACCGCCCAATCACAATAATCCAAACCACGAGCTATCATTTCTTCAACTGTTGCTTTCTCAAGCAATTCTCCCCAGAGAGAAATGCCTTCCAACAATGTTCCAGATTTGTTCAAGCGCAGAGTTCCATAGGACAAGGTGGCATCCATGTGAAAATGCGGATCCACGAAGGGAGGAGACACTAGATCGCCCTGAGCTTCAATAAGTATTTGAGCTGGGCCGTTAAGATTTTTCTCCATCGCCACAATTCTTGTCTCTTGGATGCCGATATCCAGAACTCTACCATCCGGCAAAGTTCCCTCCTTCACAATGATGTCAAACATTAGCGCTCTCCTTTGTAGAAAGGTGCCATCAAAGCAGCTGGAACCTCTGCTTTGCGAGATATAACCACCAAAGCAGTGATAGACAAGAAGTATGGCATCATAAGGAAAATCTGGTAGGGGATTTCTGCGCCGATGCTGCTCTGCTGAAGCCGAATCTGAAAGGCATCGAAAGCTGCAAATAGAATCGCTCCCAAGAAAGCTTTGTGGGGTTTCCATGCACCAAAAACTACGAGGGCAATGCAGACCCAACCGCGACCGTTGACCATCCCAAAAAAGAAACTATCAAAGGCTGAAAGAGTCAAAAATGCACCTCCCAATGCCATCAGACCAGATCCAACGACTACAGCCCCCACCCGTAACCCAAGAACGGATAGCCCCTGAGCTGCAACAGAAAATGGGTTTTCTCCTACAGCCCTTAGAGCAAGACCCAATGGAGTCCTATACAAAACAAACGAAGTGATTAGTACCGTTGAAATAGCCAAATAAGTCAGGGGAGTCTGCTCAGCCAAGGCTGGCCCAAGGATTGGAATATAAGCTAAAATAGCGATAGAGATAGGCTGGAACGCCTCGATCTTTGGTGGAGAAGTCACCTCAGGCAAAGCCACTCGGTAGGCGTAATAGGTAAGAGATGTTGCCAGCAGTGTAATTCCAAGGCCTACCACATGCTGAGATAATCCCAAGCTGACAGTCATACTTGCGTGGAGTAACCCTAATAACATCCCAACGAAGCAAGCTAGGAGCACCCCACCCCAAAGGCCCATACCAATGTAAGCCCCAAACCAACCAACAAATGCCCCAGCGACCATTATTCCTTCAATACCAAGGTTGAGAACCCCGGCCCGTTCACAAATCAACTCACCCATTGTCGCCAGAATTAACGGGCTAGCAATACGAATTGCTGCAGTCCAGAAGCTCGCAGTCAGAAAAATTTCTAATATTTCCACGAGTTATTCCCTCTTGAACCTGAACTTTGTCAGTAACACAGCAACTACCATTAGCAGAAGGGCAGTAGCGAGCATGATGTCTGCAAGATAGGTGGGGACTCCGGCTGCTCGACTCATACTGTCAGCACCCACAAAAATACCAGCAACAAACAGTGCTGCCCCTACAACCCCTAGAGGATGAAGTAGGGCAAGCATAGCTACTATGATTCCTGAATAACCAAACCCTGGCGATAGATCAAGAGTCAGGGTGCCCTTGAGTCCAGCCACTTCTGAGAACCCCGCCAGGGCAGCTAGCCCACCCGATAGCAGTGCTGTTTGCATCATGATTAAATTTATAGGCATTCCCGCATAACGTGCCGCCTCAGCGTTGAAGCCAACAGCTCTCATCGCATAGCCAAAAGTAGTTTTGGTGTTCACGATCCAGATGATGACAGCCGCAATTAACGCAATCCCAAATCCCCAATGCAATCGTAATCCATCTACAATTCTCGGTAAACGGGCCTCTGCTATCAACCGAGCTGACTTGGGCCAACCCATTCCCATTGGATCTTTGAGAGGGCCTTCAAGAAGGAGGGAAACGAGTAAGAGGAAAATAAAGTTCAACAAGAGAGTGGTGACGACTTCATCCACACCCAATCTAGTTTTGAGGAGAGTCGGGATCAAAAGCAGCAATGCACCAGCAGACATAGAACAGATAATCATTGCTGGGATTAGCACTGAGGGGGACCAGGCAAGAGCGCCCGTACCCATTATTACAGCAACAACGGCTCCTGAATATAGCTGGGCTTCTGCTCCGATGTTCCATAATTTGGCGCGGAATGCCACAGCTACTGAGAGCCCCGTGAAAATCAATGGCGTGGCACGATTCAAAGTTTCTAATAGGGCAAACTTGGAACCTACCGCCCCTTTAATGATCAACCCTAGGACAGCAAAAGGATTTCCCCCAGCAACCATGGCTAGGAGCGATGCGATGAAGACCGTAGAGGCTAGGGCTAAGATCGGTGGTAGAAATCTTCTTGATAGGCTTGGGTGTGGGATCGCCTCAAGACGCATGCATAGTCTCTTGCTCGGCAAAAGAAGCCCCAGACATCCAACCACCCAGCTGAGAAGGTGTTACTTTACCTCGTTGAAAAGCAGGACTAAGTCTACCTTCCGAAGATACATAAATGATGTCTGATAATTGAAGAATCTCATCTAAATCTTCAGAGATTAGTATAATGGCCGCACCTTTTTGACGTGCTTCCAATAATTGCTTGTGGACGTAGTGTACTGCTCCGATATCCAAACCTCTTGATGGTTGGTGTGCAAGGATCACTCGAGGGTTGTTCTGAAGTACACGCCCCAAAATAAGTTTTTGCATGTTTCCCCCCGAAAGCAATCGGATTCTGGTATTTGGACCAGGACAACGAACGTCATATTGCTTGATGAGTTCCTTTGTAAAACTTGCTGCGGCTTGCCAATTAACCCACCCATGATGAGCAAATGGCTGGTCACGATATCTCTCAATAATAGAATTTTCGGTCAAGGAAAAATCGGCGACAGTCCCAGCGTGATGTCGGTCTTCAGGAATCCTGGCGATACCTCTGAGCACTGATTGGCGCGGAGACCACCTTTCTATCGGTTTCCCATCCAAGTAGAGTTCCCCTTCAGAGGGAGTGATCAGTCCTGCAAATAAATTCGCGATTGATGTTTGGCCGTTACCGGAAACCCCGGCTAAGCCAACAATTTCACCGGAGCAAAGTCTCATCGAAACATTCTTCAGGCCCTTTGAGTGATGTTGAGTCTCAGTGGATACATTCAAAAACTCCATTACTACGGGTCCAGATTTTCTTTTAACAACTGCTGGAGGGCTTGTGGGGTTCCCAACCATCAGAGCAGCTAGCTCATTTGCACTGGTTTCTTTGGTTTCTTTTGTCGCTACGATTTTCCCATGACGAAGAATAGCCACTTTCTGAGCAATTATCATCACTTCACGAAGTTTGTGGCTGATAAAGATGACTGATAGTCCCTGTTCTGTAGCTTCCTTTAAGGTCTTGAAAAGTGCTTCAGTTTCTTGAGGAGTTAGGACGGCAGTTGGTTCATCCAGGATCAGGATCTTGGCTTGTCGGAATAAGGCTTTAATAATCTCTACCCGTTGACGCTCCCCCACACTTAGGGTAGAAACTTTCGCATCAGGATTGATCTTCAGGTGATAACGATTGGCAAGTTCAAGAAGTTGTTGACGGGCTTGCTTGTTTCGTAGCTTCCAGGACCAGAGAGACCCAGTCCCAAGAATGACATTCTCAATCACAGATAGATTGTGCGCTAGGGTAAAATGTTGGTGAACCATCCCAACTCCAGCATCCAAAGCTGCCCTAGGCATCCCTGGTTGAAGAGTTTTGCCAAAAACCTCCACCCTTCCAGAATCGGCAGTATATTGACCAAAAAGGATGTTCATCAAGGTGGTTTTGCCAGCACCATTCTCACCAAGCAGGGCAATTACCTCACCCTTTGCTAAATTCAAGCTTACATTTTCATTCGCCTTGAGGGCTCCAAAATTCTTGGTGATTCCCTCAAGACGAAGAACGACCTCTCCCACGTTAGAGAGCTTCTAAGTTAGTCAGCTGGATTTTGGTTCGTTGTCATTGATCGTGACGGTATAGCTGCCGTTTTTAACCTCTGCTGTACGCTTTGCCACCATATCAACAGCCTTCTGTGGTATTTTGCCTGCAAAAGTTCCATAAGGCGCGAGTGTACATCCTCCATGCTTCATGAAAGAATAAATACCATAATCAGCAGCTTTGAATTTCCCGGCTTGAATTGCAGTGATAGCAGCATCCATTGTTGGTTCAAAGTGCCAAATGGCTGATGCAACCACGGTGTTTGGGTACTGATCTTGTGTGTCAATAACGTTGCCGATTGCCAAAATACCTCTTTCTTTAGCAGCATCCGAGACACCAAAGCGCTCTGCATATAAAAGATCAGCACCACCTTCAATCATGGCAAACGCAGTCTCTTTGGCTTTTGGTGGGTCAAACCATGAGCCAATGAAAGAGACTTGAAAGCGGATCATGGGGTTCATTTCTCGCGCTCCAGCCATGAAGGCATGCATCAATCGATTTACCTCTGGGATTGGGAATCCACCAACCATTCCGATATTGCCAGACTTCGTCATTGCTCCAGCGATGATACCTGATAGATAAGATGCATCTTGGATGTAGTTATCAAAGACGGCTAAATTAGGAAGACTTGAGTCTTCTTTAAAAGAAGATCCCATCAGAAAAGCAACTTCGGGATATTCCACAACTACTTCTCTAGCTTCTGCTTCGGCGCCAAAAATTTCTCCGATGATCAGCGTATTCCCTTGCTCAGCGTATTCCCTCATCACTCTTGGGTAGTCTGTGTTGGCGGTGTTTTCTGTGAACGTGTAGGCGATGTCACCTCGCGACTGAGCTTCTAATGCTGCTTTGTGGATTCTGCTAACCCACTGTTGCTCTACGGGGACAGTGTAGATGCCTGCGGTCTTGATGGGGTCTTTTGCCGAGGCCAAAGGCATTATTCCGAGACTCGGTGCAAGCACAAGCGCACTGGCTGTGCCTTTGACAAATGTACGTCTGGATATTCTCAGCGACTGATGACTGCTCATTTTTTACCTCATGTTTTGGAAAAAGTGACGGATTATCATAATAGACTTTGAAAGGTTGATTGCAATGACCTACCCGAAGCCTTTACTCTAAATCAGGGGACTAAGTATGGTGGCTAATGCTCGACTTGGCAATACAAAGAATATGAATTCTGTATCCTAATACGAAGAAAATGATCAGGAAGTGAGTCGAATAAATTGGAAGTTTTACTGGCGGAGTTTGTAGTCTTCCTCAACATCAAAAATACAAATCTTTTTTCCAAAAGAGTTTCGAATATAGATTACCAAAGTTTGATCACTCAAGTGATCAAACTTTGGTATGTAAGTACCTCTTCGAATCGCTTGAATAGTCATCCTTTTGGTGGCAAAAATGGCTCAATTTCCTCGAAGCTTTGGAGCCACGTATTTTCTGTATAAACTAACCTTATCCTTTCTGGTTATCGTATCTTGTACACTTCGCTCGATAAATTTTGAATCTACCCAGATCGAAATGCTCTTTGCCAAAATCAATCGACTGCATTAGAGGTTTCAATCGTGTGGTTATTACGAAATTTACACTAACTTGTTACGATTCTAGACAGATGGGATACTGAGGATACTCTTAGGGAAGTGATCTAAACTAAGGTCTAATTGTGGAGTTAAATCTATTACAAGATACTTTCGTAGCCGAGAAATGGTAGCATTGCAAGCGGCACTTGATTAGCTGGTGGATACTGTTGCTAGGGCGTAGTAGTTAAGAATTCTCGAGGCAGGTCTGGAGTTGATCTTCTGAATTTAGGACCTTGAACAAATTCTCAACGGAGCCATCATAGCCATTTTTTGCAAAGACATACCGATGGTTTCGGTGCATCACTTGTTCGAAAGTTGAATATTGATCCCGAGGACATCCAGTCAGTGAGGCCAGAGCTTCAAGATGAAAACCTGATCCTTGGGCGCTTTCCTCCGCAATTTCCTTATAGCTTTCGTTAAAAAACTTCTCGATGTTCGCACTTTTCCAGTCACAGTTCGTGGTGATGATGGTAAAGTCCGCGGTGGCGTAGGAAGAGGCTGTCGAATGGGCGGAAGAGGTTTTTGTTAATTCAGTTGAAATTTCGAAAATCGTAGTAGGCGGAGTGGAATTGACACCGACTCGATTCTGTTTGTGTCCAACAGTCCAAGCTCCAGCCCAGATTCCCAGATGACAGGCAAATATAGTGCTTGAACTGATCAGCGCAAAAATTATCAAAAGCGTAGTTGCAGTGAGAAATTTTCGCATATCCCCCCAGATTTTGCGATTAGATGGAAGTAATTTTATTTTTGGGGGCATGCACTGAATATTCCTGCCTGTAAATCTGCATGTTGGTGTAGTAAGTACTCCCTAAGCATCACAAAACCCTATTTTCAGGAATTAAAGATTTTTCTGAATGGTGGGGGCCAGTTAGTCAAAAGCTAAATTTACTTTCAGTTTTTTGTTTTCTGGAGGGATCAAGACTGTTTTTTTAATGTGTATCTTGGTAACTAAACTGAAGAATCGTTCCGGGATGATGAAGGTCTTTCGAACTCCCTCCTTTGATCGCTTTGGTCAGTCCCTCGCTGTCTGTGACGATGTAGAAAATTTTCCCATCAGGATGGATTGCTATGTCTCTGTAGCGATTTTGTGTCCGAAATAGCAGATCTGGTTTCTCTTCAATTTGAGAAAGGGAGTTGTCCAACTTGAGTCTGTAAAGTTGCCCATACTTTAGACTTAACACCAACAATGAGGTAGACCAATTTGGAATACTGTCTAGCTCATAGGCTTCTAAACTAGAAGTGGCTACAGTGGGCCAACAAATGAATTCGTGCCCACAAGATTGCTGTCTAAAATTATAATCACTATTTACAGTGAAGAGTGTTTGTAAAGGCGCCTTAAAATTTGGATGATCCCAATCAAATTCTGTGTCGCTTGAAATTGACTTTGGACAGAAATAATCACTAAATTTTAAAATTTCACAGGAAGGATGAGATGACCAATTACAGTAGGTATAAGCTTGGTTATCCTGTTTGCCTGCGATATGCGGCCAGCCATAATTCATTCCTGCTTCAATTAGGTTCACTTCATCATCCGACTTGGGTCCATGCTCACTGGAGAAAAGATAGCCATTTTTACTGAAAGCTAATCCCTGGGCATTACGATGCCCATAAGAATAGATGTGACTTTGTATTCCAGATATGAGCGGGTTGTCGATTGGAACACTGCCATCAGGATTGATTCGGAGAATCTTTCCCTTGTAGGCGGACCAATCTTCCTGCTGAATTTCTTCAGGGTTGGGTATTCTTTGAGATTCAATCGGTTTGCACTTGTTTCCAAACTGATTAGCCCCCATATCCCCGATGGTTAGGTAAATCTTCTTATCAGGACCTACTTTAAGCCTACCAGAAATGTGATCATTGCTTGAAGGTAAGTTCTCCAGCAAAATTTTGGGATCCACAAATTGTCCCAATCCATTCAGGTTTTCATATCTGTAGCGCACTAGTTTTTGGAAGGGAATCCCTCCAGATTGATAGGTATATGTCAGATAGACCCAATCCTCATTTAGTCCCTTGCCAAGATTAGGGTGACAATCCATTCCGAGGAGACCAGCCTGTCCAACAAAGGGATAGACTTCCTCAATTTTCAATAACTTCCGTTTGGCACCACTTTTAGGATCGACTTCAGAAACTTCTCCTTTGCTCCGTTCTGTAATCCATAGTTTACCGTTGGGCGCATAAAGTATTTCCCAAGGGTCTTTCAGTAACCCAACGGGCCCAACCTGGGATCGTTGAAAGTCATCTGTTGCAGCAAGAACAACTGCTGAGGGAATTAGCCAAATCAATAGTATCCTATTCAGCAGTGATAATATCTGCTTGTTGATTTTCAAGTCTAGGTTTCTCGAAAAAATTACGGAAGATCGTTTGGGCATTATTCAACTCTAAACAAACTTTCAAATGCATTAATAGAATCTGAAGCGAAGCATTGGACATTGTTAGATCAAGTGCGTCATTTCATGAATTTTGGCCTCCACTACGCAACCTTCAATGGATTTTCGATAAGCATCCATGTGCTCTGCATTCATGTGTGCCTGCCATGTTTCATATGAAGTCCAGTTCTCGTAGATCATGAAGTAGGCAGGATTTTTGTTATCTTGATGCAGATCGTACTGCAAGCAACCTTTTTCTGAACGGGTAATCGGGAACATCTTTGCCATTTCAGTTTTGACATAATCAATTTTTTCAGGATTCAGAATAATGTGGGCAACGATAGTCAACTTTGACATTGGAAAACTCAGATTGTCAGATTATGAAAATTGACCTTTAGAATGTTTGTCTTTCGATACGACCAGTACATTCTTCCTAAAATCAAAGGGGCAGCACCAGATATCATCCAAGATGGAACCAAGAAGCAAGTAAAGTCTTCTTGATTGGACTAAAATAACTTGGGGAGGATTTTATGCAGGAAGGAAGATTAAGTTGAGATTTCAGGGCTCTTTCAAGAAGACCTGAAATTTCAGGGTTGAGTGAGTGATTTGTTGAAATTAATCCAATCCTCCTCGGTTTGTTCAAATTCCTGATGTTCAAAAAAAGGATACTCAATTCTCTACCCAAGTGGGGATGATCTCGAAGTTGTTCTGAGTAGTCTATATGAGTAAAGGAATCCAGATTGCGAATCCAGTTGAGGTAGTCCTGCTGCAACAAAGTTTGTTTTGATAAATTTAATTGAAAAAATTGACTCTAATAGAAATTTACCAAAAACCGGATGTCATATCTATAGTACATCTCAAAATGTTTCTGGAGGAGGGTTATGAAAGGTAAGAAAGAATAAGCCTGAAATTTTGCCTAGGCTTCAAAGTATAGTTGCAGAAGCGCCTATGTAATCGAATGAAATTCTAATGATCAATGAGGTTTGAATGAACTTCTCGTTTCCCTCTAAATTTATTTACAAGCTCTCTACACACATCATTTAAACTAAAAATTTATTCAAATTGATGTTCTCCTTTTGGAGAAAATGAAGACAAAAACTCTGCTTGTTGTTAGCCTGTTTTCGTTACTGCTACTAATCAATAGTTTGAAAATTCCAGTACTGGCCTATAAACAGACAGCCGTGGATTAACTTGTTACAACTTAAAAATGTATTGGTTGTGATTCTCGAGATGCTAACTTCAGAATGGGTAGTTTATTAAATGTAATCGTGGAAATTTCTGAGTTTCTGGGAAATTAACAACGATGAGAAAATCTGTTGTAAATCTTTTTAGAAGGAGCATATTTGCTGAAGACTGATCTGCAACGTGTCGAAGTGAGCCGATCTGATTTTCAAGGTGCTCGAATGTGTCGAACTAATCTTGTTAGGAGCTACATGGGAGAAATAATTTTCACCGTAGTCAAACTTTGATTGGTAAAGATGCATGATGCTAATCGAAGAAAAGCTGATTTGTACTTAGCAACGCTAGGATAAGCTAAACTAATGGATGTGGACTTTTGGGAAGCAAATTTAACTGGTGCCAATTTTGGAATGGCAACTCTGACAGGAGCTAAATTGGCTGATGCTAATTTTAGGGGCGGCAAATTGAGAGAAGTCGACATCGACTTTGATAGTCCGGCCAAAAATGTCAGATTCTGCAGGACCGTGATACCTGATCGGAAAATTAACCACCATGATTGCGAAGCGTGATTTTCTTTTCAAATAAACTAGTGGGGCCTTGAACTTCCACTGAGATCCTCAAAATGAGGATCCAGATTGTTTGAGAAATTTGATTTCTTCCTCAGTAGGTACTCGCCCCAAAATTTGATTGCGGTGAGGAAATCATCCAAACGCACTGATAATGCCTTGGTACCTGATTGCATATTCATGAATTCGCTCGCTGGAACTCCTTGAACAGATGTAGAGCGATCTTAAATGGTTATATTTTCACTCTGCATCATTGGC
>AGAU01000249.1 GCA_000224765.2 SAR324 cluster bacterium JCVI-SC AAA005
GGGGGGGCACAAGTTTCTCCCTACATTTTTTCCTTCGCTATTGAACTTGATTGAAATTTCAGCTGGTTCGTTCAATTTATTCAGTAGTGTGTAACTGTTAGAAGGGAAGATAAAGATTTTAATCCCCGCTTGGTTTCCTTCTGATCGCCATCTGCTTGCCGATAGCCACTGTGGCAACAACAAATCCGGCAAAGAGGAAGGATTCCCAGTCAATAGCTTCCCCCAATAGCAGCCAGGAAAACAAGAGGACGAAGAAGGGCATCAATAATTGGGTCTGGCTGACTCGGGCAACTCCCCCCATCGCCAGTCCTTTGTACCATGCAAAGAAACCCAAAAATTGGCTGAACAAGGCGACATAGAGAAAGCCAATCCAACTCGACCAAGATACTTCTTCTGGGAGATCCTGAACCAACCAGAGGGTTATTGGCAGCAGAATAGGACTCCAAGACAGCAGTGTCCAACAGATCGTCTGCCAGCCACCCAGTTGTGCAGACATCTCGGCCCCCTTGACGTAGCCATAGGATGCAGAGATCACTGCACCAAATAGGAGCCAGTCGCCTGCTTGAAAGGAGCCTCCGCCTTCCCTGAGGGAAAAGATGATCACGGCAGCACTTCCCAAAACTCCACAGATCCAGAAACCAATGGAAGGCCGCTCACGCAGCAGGATAGTGCTGGTGATGGCGGTTGCCAGCGGTAGGATGCCCAACACCACTCCCCCATGCGAAGCTGGCACAAACTGCATGGCTACTGTCATTAATACGGGGAAGCCAAAGATCACCCCCAAGCCAGCAAGCCAGAGTCCCTTCCACTGTAACCGTGTGGGGCGTGGTTGTGATGTGATCAAAAGGATTGGCAGTCCAACCAAAGCTGCCAGCATCGCTCTTCCTGCGGCCACAAAATAGGGTGAAAGCGATTCTACTGCCATTCGGGTCATCGGTAGGGTGAGGCTGAAAATCAACATCCCCAGCATTCCGAATAGCCATCCTTGAAACTCTACGGAGTGTTCCTGATTTTCTGACGGCACCCTTTACTCCTCTTTGGTTTCTACCAATGCGTTTTTCTCAACAGATCGACACTCAATCTCGTGGGGTAATGTTCAATGACTTTGCAAAATTCTTATTATATGGGCTTCAGCATCCTTCAAAGTGATCATGCAGTCCAGTTCGAGTCTTGGGAATGGTTTGAATTGAGACATTGCAAGCTTCGGCAACTTTTGGCAAAACATGCGATTTAACATTTAAATTCCTGCATTGAAGGACATTTCTTTAATGTTCAGCTAAAGAGCGATTCTATGTACTTGGATATCGAAACAACTGGACTCAGCCCAACGCGCAACCAGATCACAACGATTGTCTGGTGGTCTGCAGCACAGGGCTGGGGACATTGGATTGCTGGAGAAAACGCTCCTGAGCAATTTTGTGAAGCGTGGCACGCTTCTTCGGAGTTAATTACCTACAATGGCAAACGCTTTGATGAACCCTTTCTCGTTGAGCACTTTGGGGTCGAAAAACACTCGGAACATCTCGACCTCTGCCTGGTCAGCCGAAAACAAGGACTTCGTGGGGGATTGAAGAAAATCTGTGAGAACCTCCAGATCCGCAGTCCCGCCTATCTGAACGAGGCAAGTGGACGGGATGCGGTCTTTCTTTGGCGAAGCTACCATCGTGACGGCAACCCTTTTTGGCTCAAGCGTCTGTTGCATTACAACGCCTGGGATGTCGTGATGACTTACCGCCTACACCAGATCCTGCAAAATGAACCGGTGGAAGCCATCGAGCAGACGATGCCTTTCGAGCGAGCCTGAGGAACCAAGCCTTGAACAACAAAATCAAATCTATTGTCTCTAATCACTACCGGATTCCCCTGGCCGAAGTGCTTTATGATGCCAAACATGGGAAGCACACTCACTTTGAATTAATCACGGTCGAAATCACACTAGAGAGTAACCTGACAGGACTGGGTTACACCTATACAGGAGGTAAGGGTGGAAGTGCGATTCATCGCCTGCTGGTTGATGACCTAGCTCCGGTACTAGTTGGTCAGGAAGCCGACAAGGTGGAACAACTCTGGAAAATGCTGAACTGGCACGTTCATTTTGTGGGCCGGGGAGGAGTCACTAGCTTTGCCATCGCGGCACTGGACATTGCCCTCTGGGACTTACGGGCTAAGTCTGAACAGCTACCTCTCTGGAAACTCTTGGGTGGCAATCAAACTGAAGTTCAGGCTTATGCGGGTCTCATCGACTTGAATTACTCGATGGAACGTGAGCAGGAGGTTATCGCCGAGAAACTGGAACAGGGCTACCGAGGCATCAAGATCAAGGTTGGTCTGGATGATCTGGAGCGAGACATTCAACGTACGAGAAGCATCCGCAATCTCATACCGTCTGACATCAAGTTCATGGTTGACGCCAACATGAAGTGGAATGTGCAGGATGCCATTTGGATTGGCAAGGCGATGGAAGATCTCTCTGTAACTTGGTTTGAGGAACCCACACTGCCCGATGATTTCGCTGCGTTTCAAAGTATTGGAGAGCAGATTCAGATCCCCTTGGCGCAGGGTGAGAACCTCCACACTCTTTTTGAATTCCAGGCAGCTCTGCAGACTAATGTTTTGCAGTTTCCTCAACCGGATGTGGGGACGATCGGGGGCATCACTCCCTGGTTACATGCCGCCAAACTTTGTGCAGATCGGGATCTGATGGTCTCTTCACACGGCATGCACGAAATGCATGTGAGCCTATTGGCAGGCGTTCCCAATCCGGGTTACCTGGAGGTACACTCCTTTCCTATTGACCAGTACATGCTTCACGCGTTTCAGTTCAGCAACGGCACAGCCAGACCCCCTGACGTGATCGGCCATGGGGTTGTCTTTGATCAGAATAAACTCTTCAGCTTTCTCCTAGAAAACTGATTCTTCTAAATCTTTTCACAAAATCCGATATGAAAATCAGCAAAATCATTCCCTATCCCGTCAAAGTTGGCATCCGAAATCAGTTGCTAGTCAAGGTGGAAACGGATGAAGGCATCTTTGGTTGGGGGGAGAGTGGCTTGTCTGGTCGTGAAAAAGCCGTGATTGGTGCGATCGAACATTTCAGTGAGTGGCTCGTGGGCAAGCCTGCCTTCCAGATTGGTTCCCTCTGGCAGGAGTTGTACCGAAGCCAGTACTTTGAGGGTGGAAGGGTACTGGTGGCAGCGATCTCAGCAATTGACATCGCCCTGCATGATATTAAAGGCAAGGCCCTACAGGTTCCAGTCTACGAGTTACTGGGTGGCAAGCAGAGAGACTTTATCCTGACATTTGCCACGACTAGCGCTCCCCCAGGTCCAGAAATGATCGACCAGGCAAAGCAACTGGTGGAGGCAGGGTGGAACGCCATGCGGCTCTCACCTTCTGGTCATGGTAGCAAGGACCTCTATGAACCTCGGGAGCACGTAGCGGAATCTGCCAAATGGTGTATAAAGGCTCGGGAACAACTGGGGGAGAAGGTCGTTCTCGGCATCGACTATCACCATCGACTGACAGTCGCAGAATCTGCCAGCTTTTGCCAGAAAATGCCGAGGGGTACCCTGGATTTCATCGAGGAACCAATTCGAGACGAATGCCCAAGCGCCTACCATGCGCTGCGGAAACTGACAGATATCCCCTTTGCCATTGGTGAAGAGTTTGCCTCCAAATGGCAGTTTCAGCCTTACGTTGAGGAAGATATCCTGCAGTTTGCGCGGATCGATGTATGTAATGTGGGGGGTTTGACTGAGTCGATGAAGGTGGCAGGCTGTTGTGAGTCACATTACATTGACATGATGCCGCATAACCCACTGGGACCAGTCTGTACGGCTGCCACAATACATTTTGCTGCAGCGATTGCCAACTTCTCCTGGCTCGAAACCAGAGCTAGTCCTGTAGAGCAATATCTTGGATTCGATGACTCAGAGATCTTCTTAGAGCAACCTAGGCTGAATGGAGCGGTCCTGCCGATTACCTCGACTCCCGGCTTGGGAATCACCATCGACGAGAAGCGCTTGCAACATCAGGCTTTTGAGTTTTGGGAAGCGCCACACTTGAGACGTCGGGACGGTTCGATCACAAACTGGTGAGTCAGTACTATATGTAGCAGGAGGTTTGAAACCTGCTTCTTCTCTTCGTGTGAGCCGATTGCTCAGCCTGTAACTTACTTCTAGCTTCGACCGAAACACAAAATGGACAACTCCGACCGCAGATAGCAGCTGGCCTAGGGATAATCCAACTTGAGAGGTTGCTGCACGACCTTCAGTTGCCCCACGCTGAAGGTTTGAAAACCTAGGCAATTGGCGGGAACCCGTAGGACAGACTCAAAAAAGTAATCTCCCAACTCTTGAGAGTCGCCACCCATTGGGTGCTCTCTGAAGATGGTTCGCTGGGACAAAACTTGAGCTTTGTTATTGAGGAGTGATAGCCAATCTATTGTATTTTGTGAAATTCGGTTCTGCATTCCTGAGGCGTAGTTAGTTCTCTGTTAATTGAACTCTTTTTTCTGTAAGCCAGCGTGAACACATTGACCACTGAACTATCGGATCGGCAACTAAGGGACATCCTACGAAGCGTTCGCCGGATCGCTGTGGTAGGAGCTTCCACCAATTGGAAGCGTCCCAGTTTTTTTGTGATGAAGTACCTGTCCCAGAAGGGCTACCAGATGCTGCCTGTCAATCCAGTAGCTGCAGGCCAGACACTGCTGGGAGAAGCCGTGCAGGCGAAGTTGGCCGATGTGGGCCCAGTTGACATGGTCGAGGTGTTTCGCAGGGGGGAGGAAGCACCAGCGATTGCTGCAGAGGCGGTCCAATGTGGTGCGAAGGTGCTCTGGTTGCAGATCGGGGTGATCAGCGAAGAAGCCCGCGAAATAGCAGAAAGGAACGGTATTCAGGTCGTGATGAATCGCTGTCTTAAGATCGAGTACTCCCGCCTCTTGGGAGAACTGGGCTGGCAAGGCATCAACACCGGAGTGATCTCCAGCCAAAGGAGACGCCGATGAAGAAACCACTGCATCCCCAGTACGGGTTTGAGACGCTAGCGATCCATGCAGGCACCCCTCCGGAGGCGACTACCGGAGCGCGTTCCTTTCCAATCTATCAGACGACCTCATACGTGTTTGAAGACGTAGATCATGCTGCGTCGCTCTTCAATTTGCAGACGCCTGGGTTCATCTATTCTCGCCTGACGAATCCAACGGTAGCAGCATTGGAGGAACGTTTAGCTACCCTCGAAGGGGGACGGGGAGCCACTTGCACAGCTTCGGGTCATTCGTCTGAGGTCCTCGCGCTCTTTGCCCTGATGTCTCCTGGAAAGGAAGTAATCGTCGCAAACAAGCTCTACGGGGGTAGCATCAATCTGATGGGCAAGAGCTTTCAGAAATTTGATTGGAAGGCGATCTTTGTCGAAGCCACCGATCCAGATGCGTTCCGGCAGGCAGTAACGGAAAAAACACGCGCCATTTTTGTCGAGAGCCTTGCCAATCCTGGGGGTGTGGTGATTGATCTTGAAGCAATTGCCAGGGTTGCTCAGGATGCCGGTGTGCCTCTGATCGTGGATAACACAATGGCAACTCCAGTCCTCTGCCGGCCCATCGAATGGGGAGCAGATCTAGTTACCCACTCCACGACCAAGTTTCTTTCTGGGCAGGGCAATGCAGTCGGTGGTGTTGTAATCGACTCTGGAACCTTTCCTTGGCTTGATAATGAGAAGTTTCCTAGCCTGAGTCAACCAGCAACGGAGTACAATGGGATCACCTTTGCTGAAACCTTTGGCAATGACTTGGCCTACACACTCTATAGCCATGCGGTTAGTTTGCGCGATCTTGGCTCAACGATGTCTCCCTTTCATGCCTGGTTGACCCTGAACGGGGTAGAGACCTTGGCTTTGCGGATGGAACGGCATTGCGAGAATGCACAGCGGGTCGCAGAGTTTCTGCATGGTCATCTCCAAGTAGATTGGGTCTCTTATGCGGGCTTACCAGACAATTCTTTCCATCCGTTGGCTTCAAAGTATCTCGAAGAAGGAGCTGGGTCGGTTTTCACCTTTGGCATCAAAGGAGGCTATGAGGCGGGTGTGAAGCTGGTGGAGTCGGTAGAACTGCATAGCCACGTGGCAAACATCGGCGATACTCGGTCCCTGATTATCCACCCGGCATCGACTACACACCGACAATTGACGGATGAGCAGCGAGTGGCTGCAGGAGCTGGTCCAGAAGTGATTCGCCTCTCAGTCGGGCTGGAGCGGGTCGAGGACATTATCAATGATCTTGATCAAGCCTTTCAACTTCTCTGATAGTGAAAATTACTTGCATTAACGATAGATGTCTCCTTCCTTTATTGTTTCAACAGCGACGCTCCTCAAAACTGAATCATCTTATGAAGCCCAAAGTCACTGCTTTTCCGCCGCATCAAGATGCAGAACAGTGCGAGGCTATCCCATCAGTGGTTTGTTATCCAGTGAACCAACTCAAGGTGGCTCCCTTGGATCTGTACTTCCGAGTGTGCAAAAACTTTGAATTAGTGGAGTCTTTGGAGGTGCCTCCAAGGGGAGTTCGAAATTCCAGCCAGTCACTTATTTGGATTATTCTGTGTAGAAGGACCGCAAGTCGGAGATCTCACTCTCTGTCAGGCAGAGAATCTGAAGGAACGTTTCTATAGCGGTAAAACACGAGCACTGCACGAATCTCTCGACAGGAGATCAACTCTGGTCAGGATTCTCCTATTTGCGCCAACTGGCAACGATCACCGCTAAAACCTTGGACTAGTATAGCCTTGACGAGTTTGGAGCGAGTTTACACCGATGTGATCGGTACTCGCTGTAATCCCTACACCTCATTTCTGTTGAACCAGATCCAAGATCATCACTGCTACCATTCCAACTTAATTCGTAGCTTTGCCCGAGAGACAGGTCTCCCTAAAGTTGAGATAGAAGCTGATATACATGATGTACTCAAGTCTTCATGTGCACAGGTTTTTTGCAGGACACCCACCAGTATTTTATGAAGGCCAGCCCAGTCCGCTCGGGAGACTATCTGGAATTCTTTGCAGAAGTGAAGCTGCTGGGGGGCCTCTCTGCTTGCCGAGGAGGTAGTTGTGGTGGTGAACATTCCAGTGACTTATCTGCTTGTTATCCACTACGATCGGAGCACTACCGCCGCACGAATGACGAATTGACAAAAGCTGATTGGCACTCCCCACTCATCAATGTGTAAGATCGCTTTCACAGAATGGAGTACTAAAAAATCTGCCCATCTGTCGGGCACAGCGGATGTGGTTTGCATCTTTGCCCAAATATGAAATAAATTTTTGTTTGATATGTTAATCACACTGAAACTATTGTCTAAGGAGTAGATATGACGGTTGGCAAACTAACGGGTCCCAAAAAGTCGGCGATCCTATTGCTAGCCTTGGGCGAAGAAGGGGCTGCCGATGTTATGAAGAACCTCGAAGAAGCTGAGATTCAGCAGGTTGGCTACTACATGACTCGATTCAATGATATCTCGTCCGAGGAATTGGACCAGGTTCTTGAAGAGTTCTATCGACAGTCCGTGATGAGTGATGGTGGAGGAGACCTAATGGCTTCTCCAGACTTCATCAAGAATGCCCTGAGCAAAGCATTGGGTCCGGACAAAGCGAAAGAACTTGGTGCATCGATGAGTGCCCAGACCGAAGATATGGGTCTTGAAGCTCTCAAGTACATTGATCCTGTGATGATTTCCAACTATATCCGAACAGAGCATCCACAGACCATTGCTCTGATCATTTCCTACCTCACAGATGTTGACCAGGCTGCCACTGTCCTGAGATCACTTCCTGAAAATTTACAGGCTGATGTTGTTTACCGAATCGCCTCTCTAGACAGTATTCCTCCAGGGGTAGTCAATGAACTGAACGAAGTGCTAACGGACGAAATGAAACAAGCAGGTAGCATGGTGACCAAAGTCGGCGGAGTTGCGCCAGTAGCTGAAATTCTCAACGCGATTGACAAGGCCTCTGAAACAAGGATCCTCTCAACAATCGAAGAATCGAATCCTGACTTGGCCGAACAGATTCGTGAATTGATGTTCACCTTCGAAGATCTGACGCTGATTGATAGCAAGCAGATGCAGACAGTTCTAAAGGATGTGGACAAAGCGGATTTAGCGATGGCCTTGAAGACCGCGAGTGATGCAGTCAAGGAACTGATCCTTAGCTCAATGTCCACAAGGGCAGCAGAGATGCTCAACGATGATCTGGAGAACATGGGGCCAGTCAAAGTTGCAGATGTAGAAGGTGCTCAACAGAAGATCATCAAAGTTGTCAAGAAGCTTGAAGAGGAAGGCAAACTCATCATGGCTGGAGCCGGGGATGACGTCGTCTAAGCCACTTCCAACTTTGCTGGGTGGGATTGCTGAATCCCACCCGTTCCTGCCAGCTACTTTCTACCTCTATTCTAACACGCGTCACCCCGTACTAGCTACAGAGCTTCAATTCTTCCAATGCTGCATGCGGTAGTTTGCCAAAAGCTAAGTACTGCTCTGTGATGGAAACCCCCAGCTCTTTTCGAACTCGTTGGATTAGCTTCATTTCCTTGGCAGAGATATTGTTCTCATCAATTGTAGCTGAAGCGGCTCCAGCAGCTATAGCGGCAGCCCACATCCAGGCACAAGCCCGATGGTGTGTCTCTAGAGTACTATTTTTCAGGACAGCAATAGCGGATTCATAAAATTCATCGTGCTGGCTCGTTGCTTTCCACTTACGGTGGTAGAGCGTCCATTGGGGATCACTAATCTTCTCGTGCTGCTTTAGTAGCCATTTGACCTTCCCATCAACTTCCAAGCGTGCCTTCGCAGGCAATTCATCAGATTCCTGGACTAGATCTACCAGTACCATCAAGGCTTCAATTTCACTCAGTTTGATCATGACTCCATTTTTGGTTGAAAGGGACAGGGCTAAAGTTAGCATAGTGAGCTGGGTCAACCTAACCCAGGCTTTTTCTTAATACAATCAATATGGCAGGCCTAGATTCCGCTGTCATCAAAATATGAATCCTTGCACCACATCTCTAATAGAGTATCTTTCGGTTAGCCATTTTTGGATCGTAACAGTTGCTAAATGAAATTATTTTGGTCTTGATCGCAAATCAGAACCCATTTCAGGAATTCCCATGCCCAATCCATTAGAAATCCATACTCTAGGGGCCAGTGGCCTCGGTGTGTCTCGGCTTTCTCTAGGTACGGCGCCTTTGGGCAATCTGTTAATGCAAGTCACTGAAGAAGAAGCACTGCTTACAATTGAGGCAGCAATGGGCTCAGGCATTAATTACTTGGATACAGCTCCTTTCTATGGATATGGTCTCTCTGAAGAACGGATTGGCCGTTGCCTGCCGAAATTGTCCAAGCGTCCGCTGATTTCTACTAAAGTTGGTCGGCTGCTTCGTCCGGGTGTTCGTGAAGGCAATGAACTTTACGGAAACAAACAGCCGTTTTATCTGGCTAATCTAGACAAACGCTTCATTTTTGATTTCTCTTACGACGGAGTACTACGGTCCCATGAAGAGAGCCTTCAGCGTCTTGGAATAGACGCAGTCGACATTCTGCATATCCATGATCCTGACGATGACGAACACTTTACTGATGCGGTGCAAGGAGCCTATCGGGCCCTGAATCGTTTGCGTGAAGAGGGTAGTATCAAAGCTGTTTCAGCTGGAATGAATCAATGGGAGATGCTGTCAGATTTCCTTGATCATGGGAGATTTGACTGCTTTTTACTTGCAGGACGCTATACCTTGCTGGATCAAAGTTCGCTGGCTGAATTTCTACCCAAGTGTCTGAAGCATGGGACCTCAATTGTGATTGGAGGTGTCTACAACAGTGGAATTTTGGCCAACCCTGTACGTGGAACCACCTACAACTACGTGGAAGCGCCCCAGGGCTTGATTGATCGTGCCTTGGCGATGGAAGTGATCTGCCAACGATATGGTGTGCCTTTAAAGGCTGCTGCTCTACAATTCCCACTTGGTCACCCGGCAGTTGCCACGGTATTGACTGGTGTACGGAGTCGTGCGGAGTGGCAGGAAAATCTACAGTTGTTTGAGTTGGAAATTCCCCGCGATCTTTGGTTGGAACTTCGAGATGGAGGCATGATTGGTCCTGCAGTTCCCCTGCCGGGGGACTGATTCGATACCAGTTGCAAGAGTCAGCTTGGTATTTTGGCTCTCAATCGACTACGCTAGCTGATGAATCCAATGTAATGATCTTTAGAATTCAACATAAAAACGAATGGGAGACAAAATGACGATTCGTATTGAATACTGCAGGGTTTGAAACTACCAACCCCGAGCAGCCAGGTTGGCTGCCACATTGAAGGAACAGTTGCAACTAGAGACGCAACTGGTAGCTGGAGGAAGAGGGGCTTTTGAGATCTTCAATGAAGATCAGTTGCTTTTCTCAAAGTTGAATGAGGGTAGGTTCCCAGAGGAACAAGAGATTGTAGACTTGTTGAGATAGTTTTGTGGTTGGCTCCCACTGTGAGGAGCCAACGTAAGATGTGTTGTTTTGGATGGCGGAAGAGGGAGCTTTCAGTGAATTGTTTCCAACTGCTCAAGCAACATTGATGTAGTCACAGAAACGTTGTCCACCGAAGGCTGTCATTTCTAGATTGGCTTCTCGCAAATCTGCATCGCGAAAATCAGCTCCAAACAAATCGGCCTCCCGTAGGTCAGCTCCCCTTAGGTCAGCTCCCCTTAGGTCAGCTTGGGCTAGTTTGCTTCGGCGCAAGTCAGCTCCCCTTAGGTCAGCTCCCCTTAGGTCAGCCCCTTCCAGATTAGCCCCATATAGATCTGCTCCTGCCAAACGTGCTTCACTCAGTTTGGCTCTGCTTAGATTTGCTGTCGTCAGCTTTGCGTCTACTAGATTAGAACTCCTTAAGTCTGCTCCTTCCAGGGTGCCATAACGCAGATCGGCTCCCAACAGATCTAAGCCGCTCAATAACGCGCCAGACAAGCGGCAGATAGGGCTCGACTTAGTTTCTGTCAGTTGCTGAAAGTGAAGTGGATTATAGTTAGCCATTTTATTTCTCCAAGTGTTGTGTGCAATCAAATTTTTTACCACGATCTTAAAGTTTCATTAATGTTACTAATAATTATCTAAAAGTACAATAATAAATTTTATATTTTTATTATTTTTTTATAAATAACTAATTTAATTTAAAAAAAAATACTATAATTTTTGTTAATCTTTTAGAATATAAAAAAATATTAATAAAAGACAAAAAAATAATAGAAATATCTCAGCCGTGTTGGACCAAAATCAGGGATGTTGTTGGTGCAGAAAGTGGTAGATTTGTCGGAAAGTCGTATTCTTTTCTTGCCATAGCAGAGTGGTACAGAGAAATTGTTGTTCTGAGTCAAGAAAATAATCTTGTTTTGTGTTCAATTTGTGACATTTTGTGTTGCATCTGTTGATAATTTTTAAAAATTATAAAACTCTACAGCATCATTGCACTTCATGCACAGGTAGGAGGCATGGAAGAAAATTTTGATCCCGCTCATTTGCGGCAATTGCGTGAGACAAGCGCTTGTCCGGAAGGTCAACTGTCTGGTGTGGATCTGCAAGGAGTTGAATTGAATGGGGCAGATCTGATTGATGCAGATTTGAGTTATGCCAACTTGAGCCGAGCCGATCTGAGTTATGCAGATCTCCGTGGGGTAAATCTGATTGGGGCCAAGATGGAAAAAGTCAATTTGGAAGGAGCCCAGCTGGAAGGAGCAAACTTGAGTGGAGCTCATCTTTGGGAAGCCAATCTAGATTTTACAACGATGCAGGGAGCACAACTTCAGGGGGCAGATCTGGAGGATGTGGATCTGAACGAAGCCGACATGCGAGGGGTAAATCTGGAGAGAGCAGAGCTACAGAGCTCTGTGATGATGAACGTAAACCTTGAGAAAGCTAACCTCAGCTACGCAGATTTACGTCGAGCTGAGTTACGAGGAGCTAACCTGAGAGAAGCTGTATGTTATCGAGTAGACCTACGGGAAGCTGATCTGGATGGTGCTGACTTACAAGGAGCAGCAATGAACTTTGCACTGATGCTTGGCTCGCGGCTTTGCAATACCGTGATGCCAGACGGTCGCATTGAATATGGTGGATGTCATTGAATCCCATAACGAATACAAGACTCTCTTGTTGCTCTCATCCGTAGACTGAAATAAGCAGACTTTAATCAATGGTTGGAACTCTACGATGTTTATGCTGAACACTATCGAGTTGCTCTCACTGAAATGGTTATTCAAACCACTTGGGGTTAGCTGATGGATTGATCACAGCCACTTCAAGGTCTAGCGGCTGCGCAAGAAGCCGCACTCGTTGATAGGGCTCATTTCCGGGTGATGCCTAGTCCGTTGGGTTGTCAGAATATCGGCTTTCTGGGTGATTTGGTTATTTGTTCTGCCTGGTACTCGCGGTGTTTGGGTGGGCCAGTTGCTGCTGGATGAACTACAGCAAATTAGCCTTCGGGCAGGCTAGGGACTTCTCCGCTGGATCACCCGAGATAACAATTATCAGGCTCGCAGGCTGTATGAAGAAGTTGCTAGCAAGTTAGATTGGAACGTCTACGAGATGAGTTGTAATATCTGCTGTGATTAACCTGTCGTTTAAAAAGCTCCATGCAGTTTGACTCGCAGACCGTAGCTTCAGGTAATCAACTCCCTCCTAAATGTGGTGCGAGCCTAAGAACCTCGGAAGCCAAGTTCAGTGCTTCTTTACTCAGAACCATTTGAGAATGAACAACTCGAACCCACAACTTCCTCGTATCCGTACTCTTGGTGCGGTCTAGATTTTGTTACCTTATTAAGTTTCTTCTACCCAGCAGAAAAATTGATTCTCCTCATCCTTCTGTGTTCTGCTAAGATCTTATTTTCCTCACCATCGTAATTCCAACAACGATCAGGCGTCCAATGTATCGGATATGGACTTGCACCGAAGTGGAAATCATAGTGGAAGACTATTTCTCGATGCTCCGAAGCGAGATGTTTTGAAAATTCTACAATAAAGTAGATCACTGTAAGAAACTGGTTAGTCGACTCAATTTGCGAATAGAACATGAAATTGAGTTGATGTACCAAAATATCAGTGCGGCTCTAATCGAGCTCGGGTTGCCGAGTATCAGTAGGTACAAACCGCTTTACAATTACCAGAAAGAACTCGTTCCAGCAGTGATTCGGGAGTTTCTCCAGCAGAATTCTGAGTTCATACAGTTTTTTTACAGGATACGTTGACAGTCCACAAACCACGGATGATGCATCAACTGCTGGAGATTATGGAGAGTGCTCCTAAGAATTCTTCCTTGTATTGCTCTCACCAAATGATGCAGAGGAGTGAGTTGGCATTAACTACCTCGAGTTGGATGCAAGAAATCAACAGTTGGGAGATGTCGGAGAAAAACTAGTGATGGCTTACGAAAAAGCCCAGTTGCGAATGATGGGCCGGATAGATTTGCTGGACTTTGTGGAGCAGGTGTCCGAGACGATTGGACCCAATGTCGGCTACGATATTTGTTCTTTTGATCAGGATGGCAAGGAACGTTTTATTGAAGTGAAGACTACCAAGTATGGTAAACTGACCCCATTTTTCGTGACTGCCAATGAATTGCTGTTCTCTGAGAGAAATCACGAGCAGTACTACCTCTATCGCGTGTTCAATTATCGGGTATCTCCGACTTTGTTCCAGATTCCAGGCCAGTTAAACAACTGTTGCCGCCTAAGGCCTTCCATTTATCGAGCTTACTTGGCTTAAGTGATTCTTCCAACCAAGAAGAAACCTATATAATTCAGCAAAATCCGTTTTAAGTCCTGATTACTATGCATTAGATAATGACTATTACACAATAAGGATCACTGTAGTTTCTGCAAAAGGAAAAATCATTCATGGATCGCTTTGATTTGCTGAATTGCATGTTGGAATTCAAGAGTGAAATCCTCTTAGGAGATCAATTAAAAGATTGGCACTAGCAGAAAGAATATGAATGTGAACTTTGTAAAGTGAAAAAACTGCTGAAGGAGTTTGGCAGACGCAGGAATTCTCAAGCGGTGTTGCTAGGAGTGGGAATCAAGGGACTCCATGTCCCATCCCATCAATTAGTCTTTTTTGGTTCACTCACTTGAAAGAGATGTCCGTGCACCTTTTGCATGCCTAGGAGAATCAGGCGGTAATTTTCTTGTTCGGTTGGTTCGATTGTATTGCTGGAACCACTGGAGCTCTTTGTACGGACAACTCCTGAGAGACGATTCTGCCATGTCATCTGAAAACCTCCAAGGAAATGAAGAATGGAAGTGGCCTATGGTTATTAAAGTAATCTCAGCAGAAATTGAGCCAGCTTGATTTCTAGTTCGATAAGCAGGAAGAAGGTAGTGGTCTGATCTCCAGTAAATAACCTGTGCTGGATAGGTCTGATTGCGAGTTTGTTGGTGAAATTTCTGAAGGTTGTGGTTCAGGCCTGAGAAGCAAGAAATTAGGTTGAAAACTGTGAGGAGCCTTTCGGCATTAATGCTGCCATTTAGTGACTCTTCTTGTTGAATCCAGAGAAAAGCTCTCCTACTGAATAGCTGGAACTTTTAGCAGGGACTCCATGATAGCCAGTTAAACCAAAACTGCTCCGACATAGAGTACCCAGAGTCCAAAATTGCGATTGATTTCATCGGTTTCACCTTACTGCATATTGACTCCTCGGGATTGGTTGATTGTGCAGTGTGAATGTGTTTCAAGATATATCATCAATTTCAAGAGCGGGAGGAGAGCAGGAAGAGACAACCAATACAGAGCCTTAGGGAGTCTTCATGACTCAACTCCTGCTGGAAAAATGATGCCAGCTTTACGCATTGCGATCATTGGTATCAGTGGTTGTGGCAAAAGCACGCTTGCTCAGTAATTGAGTGGACAGTGCGGACTCCGGTACTTCAAAATCGATGAAATGTATTGGCAGGAGAACTGGGCGCTGCGTAAGTCAGAGGAGTTTTACAAGCTGGTAGAAGCGGCAATTGCTATGGACCGTTGGGTAATTGACGGGCATGGGGCCTCTGCCAAAATAATGATTTGACAAAGAGCCTCACACATCATTTGGCTGAATTATCCCTTTGCTCGTGTTTTTTGCCAACTGCTCAGGCGAACGATATGGAGAGCGTGGACCAGGGAAGTTATTTTCTAATGAACTCCCCTTTGCATTATACCGTAAAGTTAAAATATTCAAACATTATTGAAATTTAGAGTTGGCAACCCTGTAAAACTTTTTGGAGGCTCTAAGCGATACGCTCTGAATGCAGTGTCTAAGCTGTTCAAAGAGTTTCCTGCTCAATGATCCTCTCACAAAACTGGTTCGTGAGCTCCAAACGCGGGAAATTTTCTCATCTTTTTACTTCCCGCACTTCATTGGGAATCTTCGCTAGAAGGTATCTATGGAGACTTCCCTAAGATCAACAAACTCTCCAAATTGATGAGCTTGCCATGACTGATGGAAAAATCTGTTCATTTGGCTTTTTCTTATTATTGCCAGTTTAGCTTGCTTGGGCCTATTTGGAAACGGTCTTGGAAGTACCCCAGATCTAGAAAAATTCTAACAGGATCATGCCTGACTTCTAAGAGAGTACTTGCCCCGAACCGCTCTGTTGATTTTTTCCTAATAACCTGGCCGACTGCATTCTCAAGCAATTCCGAAAGCCAGAGCTTTTTATTCACCTCTACCAGCAGTATTGAGGAGAAACAAATTGAGATCTGTCACAGTCCCTTCTGGGGTTTGATCAGATATTTCTCTCCAGTTTTTTTAGGCAAGTAGCGAGCAATGTGCACTGGATCGATTGCTTCGAGGAGACTTAGGTCACCAGTAATGTGGCTAGCAAATGTGGTCTTGATTTCATTGACTACTCGAGCTTGCAACTCTGCAGCGCGCCTTAGTCCTAATTTCTTCAAGACTGGCGTCACCAGCCAGCCACCAGCTCCCCAATACATGCCATAGTTTTGTCCCAGGGTAATAGGACCCCGCGCCAGCCTTCCGTAAATGTAAACCTGCTTGTGTTGTTCTGAGCCATAGGTGTTTAGCCCAGAAGCATTGCGGCTCAAGGCATGTTCCATCGAGGAAAGCAGAGTGTCCGCCATTCTACCACCACCAATCGCATCGAACGCCAATGTGGCGCTGGTTTCTGTCATTGCATCCACTAACTGTTCTTTGAAGTCCTCGTCCATCGAATTGATGATGTATTTCGCTCCCAATGTTCGAAGCAGCTCCGCCTGTTCTACTGAACGAATGATGCAGATTAGCTCAATGTTTTCCTGCAGGCAGAGCTTCAAGAGCATTTGACCTAGATTAGAAGCTGCAGCAGTGTGCACCATCGCTTTATGCCCTTCTGTCTTCAGCGTTTCGATAAAACACAAGGCAGTGATTGGATTTACAAAAGAGGAAGCAGCTTCAGCCGCTGTGGTGTCTTCTTTGTGAGCCAGGCACATAGCAGCAGGCACTTTGACAAATTGCTGATAGCATTGGCCTGATACGAGCGAGACGAGTTTCCCTCCTAAGTGTTTAGCATTGGTACCAGCAGCAATAACCCGACCTGCCCCCTCATTGCCAACAGGCAGGATTTGGTCAAGTCGAGAACGAATGGCGTCAAGATATTGCTCCGAGATCGGCGCTACCATTTTTTGCTGTTGATCGTCAACCATCAGCTTGCCCTTCGAATAATCAGCAAAAGTGAGCATGGGAAACATGTCTGATGGATTAATGGGGGCGGCTTCCATTTTCACAATCACTTCTTCGTCATTCGGCGTGGGTATCTCGTTTTGCACGATTGACAAAATCAACTCACCCTGGTGAGTTGCGGATGAAACGATCTGGCGGTTTTCACTCAATGGTTTCTCCTTGAAAAATGATTTGCCAGTTTGATTAGCTCTGGTTGGGTTGGCTTCAACTAGCTAGTAGCTCATCCTCAACAAATTTTGCTAAATGAGTAGAAGATCAACTCTTTTTAGCGTACTGTCTCGTCCCATGGAACTTTTTCAAACAAATCTTACACTAAAAAGCCACTGTGGGGTGGGCTACAATTTAATCTGTAAGACTTCCAATGACATGCTACTCTGATTTTCAAAGCACACAATTTTTCAAAAAAGTATATAGGAACCTTGAATTCCACAGAAAGATGAGTGTTGCCCGCCCGATTAGCAATTTGCAGGGAGTAATTCTAAATTGGGAAACAAAATGGAGAAGCTAACGCGACAGGATCAAACGAGGTTGCGTCAGTGCGAAGTTGTGATCTGGCAACTACTGCACAAGAAAGCTGGTCTTGATTATAGGGACTACAGCACAGCGTGGCAGAGTTGGTTTGATGATCGAGTGACTGATTTAGGAAAAAGTCTCGATCAGGTGCTGCATGATGAAAATGGGAACCTCCGACTTACGAAGCAGGATTATCGTAAGTTTTGGGCGTATGCCTATGAACTGCGGGATTTGAAGAGAAAAGGGGAAGATCATCCTGAGAGAGAGAACATCCAGAAACTGCTGATCACGTAATCAAAGTAAAAACTATACACATGAACCTACTCCTACTCACTTTCATTTCCCCCGTACAGATATTTTTCGCGGAAGAGTATCAGTCGTCTTCGTTTGAATCGATGGGCACTGCGAGCTTTCCTAGTCAAGCCCAGGATTATTACGACGGCTCCCTCGACCCACACAGTACCTAGTCCCAACAATGCGTGGGCAAGTGGGGAATCAATGGCAGTTACTGGAATTCATGATGGAGACTTGCTAATCGTGGATCGCTTGTAGAAAAAGCCCAACAGGAAGGTTGTGATTGCCTCCCTCAGCGGGGAATTTTCCATTAAAAGTCTGTTGCAGACCCAGAATTATTTTGAGCTTCAACCAGAAAACACAGACTGCCCCAGCATCCCGGTATCTGTTGGTGATGACTCCCAAATTTGGGGTGTGGTGCGGCGGCAGGTCATTCATAAGCTGTAGAGAGCGCAAGCATGAACTAGCCCGTCAATTTTCAATCAAAACTAAATTTCTTTTCCAAGCATCGGTCTCCCAAGGTCATTGCAGACATGAACGACTACCAGTTCAAGTTGGTGAAGACTCTAGGTGAGTTCACCTGTTACCACTATTTAGACACAGACAAGACATTCATTGTCTTGGAGGGATCAATGTGCAGTGAGTCCGAGGATCGGATAGCCTACTTGAGTAAAAGAGAAATGTTCGTGGTCCGAAGAGGTTTAGAACACAAGCCTTTCGCCAAGGAAGAACGCAAGGTGTTGTTGGTAGAACAGAGGGGTGTCGTCAACACGGGAGAAAGTAGTGGAGTGTTGACAGCGGTGAATGATGCTTGGATTTAAGAGTGAGCTTCTGGTCCTTGACTTCATCAACACAATAATTCAGAACAGCCTTTCTAACTACTAGAAGAAAATCTCATTGAAGTACTGGAATCCAATTTTTGGACTGTACTATACCAGTTTCTACAGGAGAACTCAGTTCCTGATTCTTAATTTGAGGAGACCCAACCATGGAAGATGAACTCATCTATACGTTGCTAGAAGCCTTTCCTAGCTTCTCCACACTGATTGCCCTGTTAATTATCTTCTTATTGATGAAGAACATGGTAAAAATTGTGCGTCAGAGCGAAGTAATGATGATTGAAAGGCTAGGATCATTTAATAGAACAATGAAATCTGGACTCCATTTCAAACTTCCAGTCATCGAGCAGATTCGCAAAATCAATTGGAGGGATGAAGAATTGGAGAGAATTGATATGAGGGAAAGGGTACTGGATATTCCGGCACAGACTACGATCACCAAAGACAATGTATCCCTTGAAATTGATGCAGCAGTTTACATGCAGATTACCGATCCAGAAAAAGCTGTTTATGAAATCAACGATTTACCTTTAGCAATCAGTCAACTTACCCAAACAACTCTTAGGTCATTGATTGGTGAGTTTGATTTGGACGAAACTCTGGCTTCCAGAGATAAAATTAACTCCAGTCTTAAGGTCGTTCTCGACGACGTAACAAACAAATGGGGGGTCTTAGTAAACCGTGTGGAGTTAGCTAATGTTTCTCCTCCCAAGGAAGTTTTGGAAGCCATGGAGAAGCAGATGCAGGCCGAACGTGAGCGGCGTGCTGCAGTTTTGTCTGCAGAGGGTGATAAGGAATCTCGAATTGCAAGATCTGAAGGTGAAAGACAAGAAATGATCAACCAAGCTGCGGGTGAAAAAGAGGCCTTGATTCAAACTGCAGAGGGGCAGAAAGAAGCTGCCATTTCAAGAGCCAATGGTACTGCACAAGCGCTGGAAATCATGTCTTCTGCAGAAAAGGAAGCCATCAAAAAAATTGCAGAGGCCCTTGGAGGAGATATCAAACTAGCCACGAACTACATGATCTCTAAATCTTACATAGATGCTTATGAGAAATTTACGCATGGTGAGGGGGATAAGGTCTATCTCCCATACGATGCATCTAAATCGATGGCAGCGTTTGGTAATTTAGGAGATCTGTTTAATCAGACGAAAAACTGATGGAACTTTGGTTGATTTTGTTTCTTGCTGGGTTGGGACTAGTCGGACTGGAATTAGTCCTGCCTATGATGTTCTGGATGCCCCTGGGCTTAGCAGCCCTTGCCACAGCCCCAGTCAGCTATTTTTTGGACCATTGGTCAGTATTGGGAATTTGGCCAATACTAAGTATGGTCTTGTTTGTCGGCATCAAGAAATCTTTCAGTGGTGAAGATCAGCAAAAATATAAATCAGGAGTGGAGGGATTGATTGGGATGGAAGGGGTGCTTGTGGAGGCGATCGATAATCAAAAGGGTACTGGCAAAGTCAAAATCAGTGCAGATGTATGGAACGTAAGATCTTGTGAAGTAGCAGTGCCTGTCGGCAAAAAAGTTAGAATCGTAGCCGTTTCTGGCAATCAAGTTGATGTGGAAGAGATTATTGATTTTCAGGACTACCTAGAAAAGAATTTTGAGCGGAAACTCAACGAATAGTTGCATTTGGACTCAAAATCCCACAAGGAAATAATTTATCGAGCGTATGTTTCTAGGCTACCCCAAAAACTAAAGTTTGGAAAATTGAAAATGGAGGTAGATAGTTGATACTGCCGGTCCACCTACTAGGATCTGAAATTGGAACCTGCCGATTAGCAGCCTGAATGAGCCCTACCAAAAAAACTTCGCTAAATATAAACCCAGTACTTACCTACCTTCTGAGCTCTTGAGAAGTTTACTTTATCTGCCTGCAATTATCTTCAACAAACACTACACCAATACTACGCCTATCTCACCGTCAATAAAACCTCTCCATCTTTTCTTAGCTCCACCTCTGCTAAGCAAAAACAAAAGTTTCGTGCATCAAAAAAAAAGATAAGCATTTGATTCTGCAAGCGCACCACCAAGACTTGAACCTGGAACCTGCTGATAAGAAATAACATCAAAGCTGATTTATTTTCAGTAGTTAATAAGGATTTTGATAGGTAGTGGTGACTATGCAATCAGTAAAGAAATCTAGCTGTAACCTTTCCTTCAAAAATACTAAGAGTCATGTTGCGTATAGCTGGATCCAGTTTTGTCTGCTCCTGTGTGATACGTGTGTCAGCAAGTCCATCAGCAACTGCTCAAATAAGTCTACTCCTCGTGCAGATAGTCAGGAGAGTTAAATACTAAGTCAATGGCCGTCTGCTATAACTTTTCAAGTAATCAGGAAACATTTTTACACCATTTGCTGCCATAACTTACAGGTCTACAAACCGCTCACATTGCGACTATTGCATTGAACCTGTAACACAAACCACTCAGTTGCTTCAGAGCGCTCCAGGACAAAAGAATAATTTATTCATCTGTTTTTCGGATACCATCTTCCACCGAAATTACTGAAATTAATTGATTTAAAATAGATTGCTTCGGAAATAAAGAAAAAAGATGGGGATTCAGCGATCTGGCAAAGAAATCACAAAATAAATTACAGAATATAAACATAATTCAAGAACGCTCTAAAGAAATCAAAAAAAGAAATTTGTAATAAAACACAATCTAAAGATTTCTTAGAAATATAAAACACAATTAATATCAGTACTTAAACTAGATAAAAAAAGTGGCATGATTTTAGAAGTTTGAGGTTATCAAAAATTATTGAACCATAAAATTTACTAACAGATAAGACATATACTAAACATGTATAATAATTTTATCCGAAAAAAGCTAAATTTATTCAGGCAAAATATATTCTTTTCCTGGGCTTTACATTTATTAACAAGTTTCGGAATTATTTGTAGTTTTTTTGCTTTAAAAAATACAATTGATGGTGAAATTTTTAAAGCCTTTATGTGGTTAGGATTGGGTCTGTTTATCGATAGTATAGACGGGACGATTGCGAGATTCTTAAAAGTAAATGAGAGTTTACCTCATATTGACGGCCACATGCTAGACAGCATAATCGATTATATTAATTATATCTTTGTACCCGCATTTATGCTACACTATTTCGGAATATTACCTGAAATTTTAGACATAATTATCCCAGCAATAATAATGGTGATATCTGTTATTTCCTATTCAAATAAAAACACAAAGACAGAAGAAAATTATTACATAGGATTTCCAGCAATTTGGAACGTAGTTGTACTTTATCTAGTGATACTCAATTATAATTCTTTAATAAATACTGGAGTGCTGATTTTCTTGATAATATTAAAAATTTTACCGCTACGTTTTGTACATCCATTTAGAACAGAAAAATTTAGAAAATTAACTTTGGTAATGAGTCTTTCTTGGTTTGTATTCACTTCTCTAATAGTAATTATTAGAGAACATAGTTATTTCTCAGGTTATTATGAATATTGTTTGTCTGTCTGGTTATTACTTAGTTTTTACTATATTTTTCTAACTCTTTTTCTAAATTCTGGTAAATTTGCGCAGATATATAAATGTGGTATAAAACTTTATACTACAAATAAAGCATTATCTTGTAAGAGTAACTTATCAGCTGAAAAAATATAGTTTAATTTGAGGTTTTTTGCATTTTTGAGGGGCAAATTATGTTAGCAGATAAAGCTCGTACAGTGAAAAAGGGAAAAAAAATCATAGTGCTTTTTTCTCTTCTAATCTTTTTTCAAAATATTGCTAATACATTTGCTTTAGGAGAAGTTAGCAGCTACGAAGGCCTAAGAAGCAGTTGGAATGAAATATTTCCAGATGGAAATAGAAATGCAGCAGGGGCTAAATTTTTCAAATATATTTTAGAGAAAGAAAATAATTTCGAAAAATTTACAGAATCAAATAAGTTATATTGTGCAGTTTCAGGATCATTAATTAAGCCTGGCAAAAAACCTCATAATATTTACCTAAACGACTTTGAAACTAATGAAAAAATATGTGGAGATTACTATGCCTGTTGCTGGCCTTGTTTGTGTGATGTAATGTTGTATTCAAAAATTAATAGAACAACGATACACTTTGAAGGTAATGCAGAGACTGTTCATGCTATTACGATTGACAATCCATGTGAGAAAAATTATTTTCCAGAAGAAATTAATAGAGAATATTTTTGTAGTGGTTCAGAAATAAATACAGATTCCGTGAAAGAAATCAGTGGGAGGTTAGTTATTGGATATCTGCATAATGCAATAACTTGCTCTTCAGATAAAATTCTTCAAATAGATAATGATAGATTTACAGGAAAATTATGTTCAGTTAGAAATAATATTCCGATTGATAAATTGGATTTTGGTATGGGTGATATTTTTATCAAATTAGCTAATTAATTGAATCAAAATTTTGAAACTACTTATTTTGTATGTGAGGCTAACATGAAAAGGAAAATAATCTTTCTGTCGACATTATATTTGATGTATGGAGCATCTAATGTAGTGGGTGATTTTTTTACCAATATAAGTGATAAAATTTCAGAAAATAAACCTAGGTTGAGCTATGGTATAGCGGTAACAGATATTAACAAAGATGGAGCTGATGAATTTATTGTCACTGGATTCGGATATCCAAATTTAGCTCTAAAATATGAATCAGGCCAGCTTATTAATGTTGTAAACGAAAGTATTTTTCAAGATTCGTCAAGATCTTCGATTGGCGTTGCTGCTTGTGATATAGATGGAGATGGGTACGAAGAAATATATGTTCTCAACACTGATACTTACAGTGGAGAAAAGAAATATACAGATCGCCTTTTAGATATTGATAACAAATTGTTTGATCTGTTTGAGCTAGCTAGAAATCAATTTTATTTAAATTTAACTGCTGGGAGATCTGTGATATGCGTTGATCGCAAGGGTAATGGAGACTTTGGCTTCTATGTAGCCAACTACGGTGGGCCAACAAGATTTTACGAAATGCGCGACAATATCGTTGTTGATGTTGCCGAAGATTTGAATGTAAATCGTGTGACCGGAGGTAGGGCTGTCGTATCGGGTCAAATAGTATCAAATCAAGTTGACATTTTTGCTGCCAATGAACGCGGACCTAATTTCCTATATAAAAATGATGAAGGAAGTTTCGTTGATATAGCTCTTGAATTTAATCTACAGGATGTTTTCCAGAACGGAAGGGGTACATCGCTTGCTGATGTTCTCTACAGAGGCCGTTTAGACATTGTTACTTCCAATTGGGAAGGCTTCCACCGAATCTTTACTTTCAACAATAACTCGTTTGCTGACATCGCTACACTAGAGTTTAGAGAACCATCTAAAATTAGGACAACAATAGTAGCTGATTTTGATAATGACGGTTATGATGAAATCTTTCTTAATAATATTGGGGAACCCAATAAATTATTTAAGATTCTAGAAGGAGGTAATCTTCAGCCGATTCAAATTACAGAAGGGCTTGAATCGACTGGTTTGGGTACTGGAGCAGCTGTTGCAGATATTGATAACGACGGAGTTCTTGAATTACTAATTGCCCACGGTGAATCAGCCCCCGAACCCCTCAGCATGTACAAGGCGGATATTGCTGGAAAATCAAGATTTGTAAGAATTCGTCCACTCAATTTTAATAATGCTCCTGCAAGAGGTGCAACAGTTGTTCTGAATACCAACCTACGTCAGCACGCCAAGACAATAGATTCAGGATCGGGTTATCTTTGCCAAATGGAACCGGTAGCACATTTTGGACTCCGTAAAGGTGAGATAGTGGAAAACATTATTGTGAGATGGACTAATGGTGAAAATGACACTTTCAGGCTAGGTCTCATGAACAAAACATATGTTTTCAAACAGAATCCCTAGTTTTTGCCAAAAGCTAATGAAGTAAAAATGTTGAATCATTAGACTCTTTGTCCGGGACGTTATTTGTCAATGTTTTCAAAATCCAAAAAAACTTAATTGAAGATAGTTGTTGTTGGGAAATCGAAAAGCCTCCCATAGATTCCGCTTACTCCCAAATATCGCCTGAAAGTCTGGGCCAAGTATCTCATATTATGGTGAAGGAGAAACCTGATTGGAACGAAAAAACCAAGTAAAGTACTAGGCATATCTGAGCGAGTCGACCTCATCAACGCGATATCCACAGACTAAATGCTCAACCAAAGGCTTAAAACCATTGTATGGAATCATAGTAGAAGTTGCTACACGATTACTAAGAGATGAACTCTTCCCAAGTCGAACAAAGGGGAAGTCTCTCGACTTACACATACAATTGGAATCGGAGTTGAAAAAAGTGGATATCAGAGATTTCCCAGGCTGATCAGCACTGATCTGATTCCCCTGAAGAAGCTGGCACAGAATCATCCAACCTCCTGAGCAATCGACCTCTGCCAGCAACTCCAACTGGCTCACTTTGCGCACCTGGCGAATTCACGCCTAAGTAATGCTGGAACGCTGAATAAACAGGCTGTTGAACTCGCTGAAATCTACCTGCCATTACCACAGAACCTCTGGAACTCGCTGACAGCAGCGCCAGAATCCGTTCCTTGTTCCTTCAATACAGTCCTCGTTGATGAACGGACTTCCCTGACTTCAGTGATCTCTGAAGAAGAATGCATCGTTCACTTTGAACTGGTCCTGCAAATTGATCCACACTCCCTCGCTCCTCTTCAACGGACTAAATTCTCTAAAGCCTAATTGGAAACGGCTCTGGCTAATGTATCTGAAGAAAATAAAAAAATTATACAATTGTATGAATGCCACGGTCAACAATGACTGGGTTGAGTATCTTGAACCGAGTGAACAGGTAAAACTAGGTCGAAGGTGGCAATGGCAGGCCCCCAACGATCACCCAAGGCTGCCGCAGATCTTCTCTTCAGAAACAGCCTCCTTGATTCCAAGCAAGACTTTCTGCCGATCTGCCTTAGCCAGGAGGATAAGCCCCTGAATCCCAAGAGCACCTCTATCGCCGCTACCAGCAATGCAATGGAAATTGTTGAAAAATTGCGCAATCCTATCCTTAGCGTCTAATTAGCGCCTATTTTAATTCCCTGCTTCAGCCTGCTTTCTACTGGGTGTAGCTGGGAATTGACCGCTCTTACTTGCCGCCTATTCCCTGCCTATACGGATCATTCGTAAATATCTTAATTCCTCGACCAGAGATGCTCATAGTTGAGCGTTAATTAAATCCCAATGGTTAAGAGTTAATCTAAGTCAATCGTAAGCATGGTGTCATCGTTTGACAACTAACCATTTAAGAAATTCATGCAACTACACAATCACTCCTATTCACTATCGCTTCATAGCGAAATCAAAGATCAAATCACGCACGGTTTGTTGACCTGCTTGCCGATTGTTCAGCAGGAGCCGGAATACATCCGTATCATCCATCCGTTTTGTGGGGTTGTCACTATTGAAATGATTGAAGGTGAGCCAGCCCGATTCAGTCATCCGGTAATCGGGCAACCGAGAAGAACGCTGAACGACTTTGGCTTTCCGCTTAAGGTCCATCATGTGTCATTTCATTAGAAGCCAATGGGTGTTCTGCACAGCTTGCACTTATCAACGCTATTGTCTGACGCTCCAGCACCTTTCGATAACTTTGAATTTAGCGGCCACTTGGTCAAAGTAGTTGAACTTAAATCAAAGCAGAACATCAGAATACCGCTTAAACTTTGACAAACAGGACTAGAGGACGGGTTAAGTCGAATCATCAAAGAATCCTTGAGCAATTGCTAGGACAACGAGAGGAGCCAGAAGTTTTTGAACTGACCAGAAAAGAGCCAATCGAGCAGGTGTCTATCAATTCACGCTTCCTATCCCAATCTGGTGGGTTAGTATGATGAGTGGCATAGGGAAGCGCCATTGGAGCAACGCTTCCCTATGAGGGGAGAACAATATGTCGCCCATAGATGATTTTGGCGACATACAGTCTGTCATCTATGCCGCGGAGTTTCGCAATGCGGCATAGATGTAGGCGCTAGTCAGCTTGAGGTGTATGGAAGATGACCTTATCGCTTGGGCCCACTAATTATTCAAGCAGATGAAAAATTCTGGTTCAAATTATTTTAAAATTAATAAATAAAAACAGATGTATTTGAGAAATAAACTCTGTAAAAATAGACAAAAAGTACTACGAATGAATTCCTGCACGGGTAGCTACGACCACGAACTATAGCCGAATTTCAAAATTAGCTAGTTGTCCGTCAGGTGTCTCTAACCAGCAAGAAATCGCTGAAATATTCCAAACTACTCCAAGAACTATTCATTGATGGCAGCAAGAAGGACTTCCTACCTTGGTTCAGGCGCATGGTGGCAACCAGTATGGGCTGCATGAAGTTCTTGATTAGGTAATTCGAAGACGTTTCGGCAACAAGTTGGTTTTTGAGAAGAAGAGATTGACGAAGGCTCAAGCAGACAAGACCAAGGTTCAGATTTGCTTACTTCAATTGCAGCTACTCAACTCTGTTGAAGTTGCATCCACCCGTTCAACCATCTGCAACGAGCTGCGCGAAAAGGTTGAAACGACACTGCAGCGAATCACGCCAGCATTGCTGCAACAGTGGCACTTGGTTGATGTTGAAGAAATCTCGAAGACTTGCTGAATGAGTCACTGGCTGCACTTACGAAGGTTGAAGTGGTGGTGCTAAGTCACTATGTGCTTTGGGACAATTTATCTGTGGGTATTTCTGACCATGACCCCAGTTTTTATTAAGGGAATTCCGGTTTGACTTTCATACACAATGAGTCATCCCAGAACGCCTAATTTGAAAGCGGAGCCAAGTGTTTATCCCCAGCAATACGGATTCTTGACTACTTCCAACCCTACGCTGATTCGGATTCCTTGGTTGGTATTTCCCATCGTCTGCAAGGGTAAGCCGTTTTTCTGCGCACCGCATCTACCGCATCTTCTATTGTACTTTTAATACTAAATTTACCCATCCACTTCACAAATCTATGCTTAATCAATTTAAGAATTATTGCTCGGCTTTTTGGTCACTACCTTGGTATATGATTGTTCCAGTTTTCATCATCATAGATATCATTATTCTACTTCTCATAATTTAAAGTTTTTCTCTGGAGACAATGAAATCTCACCTAATCCCAAAAGAAATGGTTTGCGAATATGACGTTTCCGAAACAACGGTTTGCCGCTGGAGCCAGAGCGGATATTTGCCAAGCTACAAAGTCGGTGGTCGCTGGCGGGTTGAGCCGAACTGTAAAATAATACAGAAGTCAATAAACAGATATGCGGGGGAATGAAATGAAAAGGTTAATAACTTGAAGAGATCGCAGTTCTGTCTGATGCAGAATTATGATCCATTTAAGTAGATTTTATACCGCGTGCATTGTGGCAGCTATTTTCTGTGAGTCATCGAAGATGTGACATTCAGCAATTTTACCATTTTCGATTCAGTAAAAATGTCTGAAAGTAAAAGACTGGTGGCCGTAAGTGGATTTGTCTGAATACAAACGCACAAATGATATCGCGATATTATCAAAGTATTGAAAAATGATGTGATTTAGAAAGGTTTTTCTGATTGTAACAGCGAATTTGAAATTTAATTCTTATTTAAAAGGAAATGTACCTGCGTAACCTAGTTGATCAAGAGTAAATTGAGGATCACTAACAAAGTTTATATCTGGAAACATTGGATTCTGCTGATAATGTAAAACTATATTTGCTCTTGGACTGTGCTCTTCGTCTTCAACTAACTTAGCACCTTGATGAGGTATGTGGCTGAAAAAAACAATCACATCTCCCGCCATAGGATACAAATCAATATATTTTTGGCCATCGCACCAGGTTTGAAATAAGTTTTTTCGATCATCAGTGTAGTGGGCATGAATACGTAGGTCTTCTGGTGTAGGCTTGTCTAAAAATTCAGTTAAAAATCTTAGCCTCCCTTTTTCAGGAGTGTTATCGGTCAGATAAAATGTGGTATTCATACATAATCCCTTCAACGGAACATTCGCTTTTGAAGATTCTTGTTGGTACCAATAATCATAGAAATCCATATGCCATTCTTGCAAGTAAGTTCCAGGGTTAATATGTGCTCTTAAGCTCCTGAGTTGGCATTGTTTTCCCAAAAAGTATTTAAGATACGGAGCAACACTTTTATGTCCAATTAGTTCCCGAGACAGATGCGGTTCTATTTCTAGTAGTTTTTCGAATGCAACATTACCAACAGTATTGTTGATTTCATATTTTTGACCATTATAAAGCGAGTAAATTTTTTCTTTCCACACACACACTTGATCTTTATCAAGAGCTTTTTCAACTATGATAAATCCATTTTTCTTGAGAACTTCTAAATTTTTTTCTGAAAGATTTTTAATCATATTTTAAAACTATTATGGTAAGATATTGTTTTTTAAAATTTTTTCCTTAAATCAAATATCTCAATATCATTGATAATGCATTAACAATTCAACGGCTGGTCGTAACTGGGGTTATTACAATACCTTTTATAACCCAACTTTAATCTAACTGTTCGACCAGGCTTAAGAATAATTTTAACTTCCTTTGAATTTACTGAATAAGTATTATTACTTAAATCAAGATCTTGGATGTCTGTGAATTTATGCTCCCCAAAAGCTCCAGCCTGCATAATCAGAGTTTTTTCAACCACTGAACTTGTATTTACCAACTCTAAAGTAGTAGATGATGATTCTAAGTCAGAGACAAGTGCTGCAACATCACAAGGTAAACCTGGTCTATTTTGAGTTAAATCAAAAAATCGTAATCTTACATGTAATAGACCTCCATGGTAAATCACTTGGGGCCCACCACAAGTGAGTTGGAGCAATCCTTCTGTATGAATGGGATTTACATTTTGCCAGTGGTGAACGTCCCATTCTTCAGGATCTCCGGTATCATTTCTGATTTTTTCCATTCTCCGAAATACTTCGGATAGCTGCTCCTGAAGGATTAGGTTGGGGTAATTAGGATTTCTTTTGTCGATATAACAAAACCATGGGCCAAAATGAATGTCATCGCCTTTCCCTCGTCCAGGTTGTACCTGATGCCAAGTAGATTTTGAATCTGGGAATTGATTCATTAATTCATAATCTTTTTGATTCATAGACATGTACCAAATGTGTGCGATATACTTAGGCGCAAGTGGTTTAAAGGATGTCCAACCTTCATCAGTATACCTGTGAGGAACCAACAGCTGGCCATTTTCAGTTCTGCCTAAATCCATCAATTTAAGTAACTGACCTCGTGGAATATCGAGATAATTATAATCTCCTGTTAATAAAACAGCATTCATTGCCGCTATAGTTAGTGGTTCTATTATAGTGTTTAAACCGTGGGGCCACCTCCAACCATAATATCCACCCCACCATTTACCGTTCATTGTTTCTCCAATGATCCCATTGGGACCAATATTATCTGGGCAGATCCCGCCGTTAAGTTTTATTTTATCAGACCAAGCTTCGACATAATCTAAAACCCAACTTTTATATTTAGATTCATTAGTATAGAGATAAGCATTAGTAATCAAGCTTGTTGCAGTTAAGTTCAAGGGTACATCGCACATCATTGTTCGTTGGTTGAGAGCCTCCAGTATTGTCTCGAATACTTTATCGTTGTTCCAATCTGCCTTATACACCATCTCACCATCAGGCATTGGTAAGAGTGTTGTTGGAATATCTAAATCTTGATAAGGAGTAATATATTTTGAAAGTATCCATCTATGTGTACACCAATCTTCTTTAGTATTAATAAATCTGGGTCCTTTACTGCCGTTAATTGGTGACCGAATCATCTTTTTTGATGGATCCCAATTAGACAAAGTTGGATGGTTTAAATTTTTTTTATTTTCAACTGAGTGAGATAATTCCGGATGAGATAAAGCTAAATTCTCATTCATGTAAAAACCTGCAAATCGAATCGCTCTAGCCCGATCTTGATTTACAGATGGGTTAGCCAAACCAAAATAATATATGTACAAACTTGATTCACCATGATGCATCCAATCATAGTAGCCATCGAATTCTCTATAAATTTGCCCATAATCTGTGAATTGTTTTGTAACTGAATTCCATAAAAATCTGCTTTGTTCGTGTACGTGTTCACTTCCTCCTAGAGCGTAGAATAGTGGCCAATTATGATAACTTTCATATCCATCATCTGATCCATCCATTCCAGGCCAATTTTCTCTCCAGACAAACGTTCCATCATCGTTAGTATATCTCTGCTGATAAATCGGTGCAGCTTGATTCATCGTGTCAATTAAATAGCGTTGTCGAATTGCCCAATCAGGTATTTCACTTGGACCTTTGTCAGCAAATTCAATCGTTTTCATTTCAAATCCTTTCCATAAAAATATGTAAAATATATTAGAAAAATGTGAATAATTAAAACTCTCACAATTCTAAGTACGTCTCTTGAGCAAAACTATTGAGTTCTAACCAGGACTAACTATTTGTCCTCCAAAGCCAAAGTATATTCTTAATCGGCTCCACTGAGGCAAAGACCACAAGACAGAAGTCAATGCCCTTGCTTTTGTCAGAGAGGGTTTTAAAGGTTTTCAGTGCTGTGTAGGCAAGGTCAATATCACTTTCCGATCGGAACTTGATTTGATGTACTAAACCTGTTTATCGCAGGTTTCAATATGCAAATCTATCTCAAAGTCTGAGTTGGTTTTCCTAATGTCCTTTGGAAGCAGACAATACTTTGGAGCAGTCAACAAATGGAATTGGGTAACCCTTTTAAAGGTGTCCCTCTTATTCTTTGTTTTCTCCAGAACAGATGGCCCTCAAAGAAATCAACCCACTCTGAGAAGGATGGAATGAGGTCTCTGGGTGTTATCGCGTTTCATTGTTTGAACATTGAATAAACCGATGATCAGAAAATCAGAATTTTTCAGCTAAATGAACAAAGGGTGTGAATGACAGCACAAATCTCCTTTGAAGCCTTCGAATTTAAAAAACGATCGGGAGAAATCTTCAGGATGAAGGGGATCGTACATGTGAGGCTTCTGGTTGGAGATGAATTGGTGACTTGAATGCCTACAGGGTTTCAAAGATCATCAGGACCGGAAATAGTTAGCCACAGGCTAAATCCCGTTGATAAACATGCTAATTGTCACTGTTGAGATAGAAAATGAATCGGGATGTTTTGATTGATAGGGGATCTTACGATTGGGTTCAACTAACGTAGGAATTGATCAGGAAGTGTCGATTCAAAAACAGGGGTTCGTTCAGCAAGCGGAAATAACTCTCAGCTTAGACAAACAGGTGCTTTGAGCAAGGAAAGTTTTTCACAAAATGGCTCCTAAATGTGCAAAAATCCATTCAATTTTCAGGCTAGATCTCAAAGTCTTGATCGCCAAAATTTTCACAGGAAATGTTCCTCACCTCGAAATTGTAGCCTCTGATGAAGATAGTCAGTACATACTAAAGAATTCTGGAGAGCTTGCGGGGGCTAACGATGTGAAACTGGAGCCATTGAAACCTTGATGTAGCTCCTGCGAAAGGTGTCCAACACCGGTTGCATTTCTTGGAAGGCAAGGCCTCCTGTTTTGGTTGGTATATTCAATTTTGACCGTATGTTCTCGTCCAACTAATAGATTGAAAATTATTGCAACAGAACTAATATTTCTCAGTTGTTTCAGCTTAGCTTGCCGAAACTTACCTCAGATATTTTCAACACCCTAAAATTGGAGATAGCATGACACCCAAAGAAGTTGTCCAAAAAAACTATGAATGTTTTTCGACTGGCGACATGGCGACTTTCCGCACTCTGTATGCTGAAAATGCTGTAGTCAAAGTAAATGGAATACATAAATTATCCGGAATTTATCACGGACCAGATAATTGGATGAGTGCTCTGTCTCATATGCCGAAACTCTTTGATGAATTTAAGATTGATGTGGTCAACATCATTTCAGAAGGCAACCAAGTATTTGCAATGCTTCAGGCAACGGCTGCTGGTTCTGGCAAAATGGAGGCAGATTTTGGTCATTTTTACAAAATTGAAAATGGCAAAATTGCTGAATTCCACATCTTCGATGACTCACAGAAAATGGCTGCCACAATGCACGCAGCATAAAGTCTACTCAAATGGATCGTAGTTTTATATTAGATAGAACTGCGATCTCCTCAACTTATTGCTACCAGCCTTTTGATTTTATTCCTTCCCGTATCTATTTGTACAGTTCTGGATTGTTGTCTTCGAGATTCGGGTCTATCCGCAAGTGACATCTAACCTTACAGTTCATTAGATGCTAAGCCTCTTCTTGTTATCCTCGGAATCCCCTTTGACATTTTTAAGTTGCCAATCAATTCTAAGGAGAACATTTGTTTTGGAAGAAGACTTAAAACCGTCGCCAAGGAGTGAAGATGAGTAGTATAGGGTTTCCGTGTAGCGAAAGTTGGAGGAAGAGGATGTACAAGAAAATGGTGCGCCCGCTGGCACATGGAGTTAGCAAACACCACTTAATAAAAGAAGTACCTGAACCTAAACAGTCAGATGAAGTAAGTCGATCATGGGAAAATGTGACTCAAAAAGCGCTATTCGACAAAGTGGACGATTGAAAAATCTTAAAGTTTTATATCAGATAGTGATTTCAAGACTATTTGATTCTTTCTCGGTTGGTACTGGTTAAAGGTAGCGACTATTCATTTTCTAATTACAATTTTAGAATCCAAGGAATTAGATGATAAATACAATGTTTATCGTAAGCATGAGCAATTGTACTTTTGACGAATGGAAGAAAGTTTTTGATGCTGATGCTGAAAGGCAATCTCAGATGATGCGAGACATTATTGTTGGTAAAGTTGATGATCACACCGCAATTGTAAGTGTCGATGTCTTTGCTCCTGAGAAAGTACAAGAACTTATGTCTGATCCTGAATTCAAAAAAATGGAAGAAGAAATGGGCCTCGAACACTCCGTCTACCTACTACAGCCTGCTCCATCTTAAGCAACTCTGTTGATTGTATTTGGGATCCAAACTTTGGGTCCCACTTGTTGCTCACCGACTGATCAGATTCTTCAAAAGTCAACATTGGGACCGGTGATTGATAGCAGCCGCTATCTTCTGCTTGTCTTTTAGCTACCTTTCAGTAGATATTTGTCTAGATTGTGCTGACTGCTTAGCAGCAACTACTGGTATTAATACTTCAATTCTTCCAATCTAGAATGAAAGAAAAAAATTATGCTGGGTGAAAAAATGGGATCAATGACAGCTACCGCCGTTACAAAGGTTTTGCCTACCGAGGGTACCCTACCCAAGTTTGAGGTTACAGCTCAAGGTAGTGGCACATTAGTCGGAGTGCAGGTTCAGTTGATGTCTACGTACTATGCAGACATGAAAGCTGATGGAAGCATGTATGGAGAATGTCCGAATGCTACTCTGATTATGGCCCCTGATGGGATAGCCACTGGACGTGCTACTGGTGCTGGTTCTACAACTCCTGATGGTGGATCAAAATTCTGTGGAGCATGTTATTTCGAGACTACTGCTCCCTCTTTAATGAGCCTCAATGGCAAGGCCATGATTTATGAGTGGAATGTTGATGCAAGCGGAAATACTAGCTTCGAACTTTGGCATTGGGCCTAAAACCTCCTAAAGGAAATTAATGAAAGTCGTAACCATTGGGACATACTCACAGGCTGGCCTAGCTGCTTTGGCAGACGCAACTTACGAACAGCGCAGGGCGGTGATGGATGAGATTTACGGCTCTGCCGGAGGTAGGATTATCGAGTATTTTTTCTGTGATGGTGATGCTGACTTTGTCATAGTCGCAGAAATACCAAATCGTGAGTTGGTTCGAGGAATGCGAAACAATGCGCTGGCTACAGGATCAGTTGTATCGCTCAAGAACTTCTTGGAAGTTGACCTTGCTGCAGTTACTGCTAGCCAACGTAATGCTCGTGATACATTCAAACCTATCACTACATAATCCATTCGCGTGCTTTAGGGATCTAGTCAGGCTAGATCCAGCTTTTCCTCCATACTTCCACACTGAGTGATTATTAATCCGTTTGCCTCTCAATCACTCTGCTTATACAGTCCATCTAAGAGGTTAAAAATCATTCCATGATGGTTAATGTCTTGGACTATCTCAGCTCGATTTACTTGGACTTCACATTGGATACATTTTTACACCCCTTATCAGGTACCCCATGAAAATCTACAGACTTTTGATAGCATTAACTTTTTCACTAGCAATTTCTTCAGTTGCTTTTGCGGAACCAATACCCGACACAGGTTGGGGAACAGTTCTGAAAGTTCCATCAGCAGAAGTTGAAAGGGTAGAGCAAGGGCTGATTGAATGGTCGAATTGGATAAAGGATACTCACCCTTTAGGTGAAGAAGAGAATGGTCTGGAAAGCCTGACCATTACGAAGAGTTATGAATTTGAAAATCACGTGATATATGTTGTTGTAGAACGTTACAGAGACAGTGCTGGATTAAGAAATCATCAAAAAACTTTCCAGAGAGACGTAAGGGGCTCGTATTCGAAGATGTTTGCAAAACTCTCTTTTTTCCAACAGTACAGGATCTCTGGTTCAGAGCAGAACAAGACTCTCGTAAGCATTATTCCGTCTGTAGATCAATAAACTGATTCAATGGGATTCAACCAAACTGGATCCCACCGTCCTCTACCCCGCCAACTAATTCCGCGATATATCGAGATACCAATCCGTTGCTCTTAAGTTTTAGAACCAACAAATGGTAAAATTATTCGAATGATAAAAATTTGCTTGTTTTTTAACTATCTTTTAGTTGAATACCCGTTGGCACTGACCAACTAAGTAAGGCAATTCTTCACAGTTCAATTTTCAAACCCGGCGTTTGGGATTGTATCTTTATGAGTTATTGGGGATTTCCCAACCCCACTTTAGGTTTCTGGAGAGAAAATATGAAAAAGTTTTTTATTGCACTATCTAGCATAATAGCAGTTTTATTCGTTGCTGTTTTAGGTGCACATTTTTATGGATTACAGAACTTAAGTGCATATCAGCTCGATCGATTTACAACAGTAAAAGCTAGTGAATACTTGGTTGCCCCTGAAAGAGGAAAGCATTTAGCCTCCATTAGTGGGTGTAACGGTTGCCATGGCGCAAATTATCAGGGGAAAGATTTTATAAACGAAGCACCGATTGGATATGTACCTGCCCCCAACCTCACCCCTGCAGGACCTGTGGCAAATTATACAGATGAAGATTGGGTGAAGGCTATTCGTCATGGCATAGCGAAAGATGGTAGGGTAATGGTGATTATGCCCTCAAACCATTATTCGGCTTATGGTGATGATGATCTTGCTGCACTCATTTCCTACATGAAAACACTACCACCCGCTGAAAATAAATTTAGTTCCCGAGATATTCAATTTCCTGGATCGATCATATTTGGAATTCTTGCTTATGATTCATGGCCCGCAAATCAAATTCCTCATGATGAGGTTGGGGGAAAAATAGCACCGATTATTGATGAATCGCTTGGTTATGGTCAATATTTGACAAGAATTACGGGATGTTACGAATGTCATGGAGAGAACTTGGCAGGAAAGGATCCAGACTCCGAAGGTTCACCTGGTCCAAACATCACTAGAAAGGGCAATCCTGGTAATTGGAATTTTGAGGAATTTAAGAAAGCTATGCAAACTGGGCAAACACCAGAGGGTAAAATATTGAATCCAGAAAAAATGCCTTGGCCTCATTATGCTGTGATGTCTGATGTAGAATTGAAATCTCTATGGGCAAATTTGAATTCTATATAAGTCCTGACAAATCTATACTTTCCCTCAGTGAACTAACAAATTTTCTCTGATTTTTTCCTCACTCTCAAGATGCGTGGTCTACCAACAAACCTGACTGCGCATCCTACCATTGCTCACATCTCCCTACATACCATCTACTTCAGCGACCGATCAATAATCAGCTTTAAATTCCACAACCTGTTCAAATTCCAATTCATCGTTTGTCGCAGCTAGATCTGCTTCAGTCATTCCAAAAATCTTCATTGCCTCTTCCAGATGACCCTTTTCATCTGGATGGTCGCTTTGGTACCACTTATCCAAACTTTCTTTTGGGTCACGCACTACAATCATAGCGGTTCCAGTTGGCAATTTTACAAAAAAAGCGTCCATCGATTTTACCCCTGTACGTTTAGCATGGGCTTCCATGCCATTCTGAGTTGCCATGTGTTTTTGAAAGTAAAGCTTTAAACTCTGTGACCTTATCATCCGGTATGTCTACGTATTCTATGATTTTGGCCATGTAATCTTCTCCTGTTGAATTTAAACAAAATAATCCACTAGTTGAGATCTGAATAAATGACAAGGACTACTTAAAGGACACACATGTTGGATACGGGAAAGCATCAAAAAAACCTCAGCAACAAGATGCTACTTTTAATCAATGCAGGAATTTTCATTGCTGTAGGATCTGTCTCGAGCCGTTTTCATGTTTTGCAAGTCTGGTTGAATTTGAACTATGCAGAGTTCTCATGGCTGCTCTTATCCTTTAGTTGTGGACAAATCCTGAGCAATTTGATTATTGGTCGGTTGATTCCTATTTTTGGATCAAAAAAGATTTTATTGACAATGACGACTTTTATCTCGTTTGCTCTGATTAATTTTATTGAAACACCTTCCTACACTGTTGTGCTGGTCTTGTTTTTACTGCTTAGCTTTGGCTTCGGTGGAGGTATGGTAGTAGTCATGGCTCAAGCAGGTACTGTGCAGACCCAGCAAGGAAAGTCTTGGATATCTTTCTTTCAAGGTGTCAGCGGCATAGGAGTCATCGGAGGTATGGGTTCTGGTTTACTAACCAATTACCTAAACATTCCTATCGATATTCATTTTCCTTTTGTGGGAATAACTCTGCTTACTTTGTTGACAACTGCTTTATATGTTTACGTTCCCTATGAGATTGATCGTCCCCAAGAGAATAAAATCTATGAGTTATCAACCAAAATTATACTGCTTGGATGTATAAACTTTACTTTGATCCTCTCGACTTCTTCTTCTGTAATTTCTTGGTCAGGTGTTACTTTGCGGGATAAATTTCAGTTGCCTGATGACTTAGCTACATTGGGTGCTTTCGGTTTTGTCTTCTCTGAGACAGTAATTCGCTTTTACGGAGATAGGCTCACTAAGCGATTTGGAAAAATCCCTTTACTGATTGTCACTGGCTTGCTCACCTGGCTTTCACTTCTTCTTGTCTACCTGATTCATCATCCAATGTGGGCATTGATTAGTTTTGCTTGTGTGGGGTTGGCTTCTGGAACTATTCAACCCATAGTATTTAGCCTTACAGCCGAACAAAAAGGCAGTATATCTCACAATATGGCTTTTATTATGTTATTTCAGTCAGTCGCTTTCCTATCTGGGCCGATGATTACAGGTTCGATAGCACAGCATATCGGGCTTTTTGAAATCTATTTTTTTTGTAGTTGCACAAGCGTCCTGATTGTACTGTTTGCAGTCCTATTCAGGAAAGAACAAAAAAAATTAGATAGCCAATCGATTTTATAGGCACCCTACCGTTTCGTCGCTAATCAACCTATCAGCAAGATTTCCTGAGTCTTTGTAATCTTACTGTGATGACTCTTCCATCTTAGCAATATCATCGGGATAGTGCAGGTGCCGCCCAGTGCTTAATAATGCGAAGCATAAGCGTTATGAGTAATCAAAACTCATAGTAGAAAACCTTGGCCTATTTTTCAGAATAAATATCAAACTCTAATCGAGCGAGAGGTCCCTGGGCTTTGGTTTATTGACGATTACCAAGCAAGTACAAAGTATGCAGTTCCCTAGCGGACTTGGCAGGATTGGGAAACAGTGCTTTATGTCGAAGTACCAAATTGATGCGCCAGAATTTCGCCTGAAAATGCAAAAGGTTGGGTCTAAAATTACAAATAAAGTTGCTGCGCCTGAAAGCGCTAATTGGATTTTAGGCTGCCAGGAGCGCGTGCCAGGACTTAAACCTGGAACCTACTGATTAGAAGTCCTACCAAGGCCAAAATAGCCAACATCTGAAAATAAATAAAAATAATTATTTCAGCATCTTATTTTG
>AGAU01000248.1 GCA_000224765.2 SAR324 cluster bacterium JCVI-SC AAA005
GCATCTCTGCACCATTGGCCTGCATCAGGAAGTTGGCTAAACTTCTGGCATTAACCTTCCCAGCCACTTGAATCTGCCAACCAAAGACAGTCCACAGCTTTTTGTGTAAAAGAGCGTAGTCGACACTGCCATCGGACCAATGCCAAAAGGTCTTGAAGGTCTGCCGATGCTTGCGCAGTAAGTCTTTGGCGACAATTACAGGCTGCTGGATTCTCTCTGCCAGTGACTCTGCCCCCATTCCATAGTTCACTGCCAACACAGTTTGCTTATAAAGCGCCCTCTGATGTGAATGGAACTTCTTCGTTGCATCGGGCGGAACTGCCCCGGCTAGCTTGGCAAACTCCAGATAAGGGTCCCCCGAAGCATAGGCCTGCTTCATTACCTGATCACCAGAGAGTGCTGCAGCAATGCTGAATTCCTGCTGAGACCAATCGATGTAGGCAATGCCCCAACCTTCTCTGGGTTTAATTAGACCGCGTAGCCAGACAGAAGAACCGAAGACAAACTTGCTATTACTCGGTTGGTTACGCCCAGTCCTACTACGAAATGGACTGAGTAGAGTTCGGTTACGGCTATCTGTGCCAACCTTGAACTTGTTCAGGCGCATCTGCCCTTGAGAAGATAAATGACAAGGGTGATGTCTTTGAAAGATTCACCCAACTCTATCTGTAGGCGGCTCCCAAGTATCGTCTGCTACTGAAAAAAAGTCTGGAAGCCGGATGTAGATTTTGGAATCGATTTCCTTGGAGAAACCTACGACAAGCAAACTTGGTCGATCCAATCAAAATTCCGATCGTATAGAGGCTGGCCTTACTTATTAAGAACTAAATAACTTCAGGACCCTCTCTGACAACAGTGAGAACATTGCTTCCTGTCTGGTTGTTCACACTTCAACAAAGCCAATCAAGAATTTACTCAAGCTTCAGAGAAAATGCAGGTCTACCTAGTTGAAACTCAACACGTCCGCTTACAGGAACATGATTAGAATTGTCTGAGTTTTAGTCATCAACTTCTTAGTAATGGTGAAGAACAAGTCTGAAATAAGTCGACGATTTGACTGTTGATGATAACGTTGGCAAAATCTTTTCATTTACCTACTAATAAATCAGATTTTTCAGAATTTATTAAACAAAATGGTACTTTTTTATGAAAATATTTAGATACCTACTTTATTTGGGCCTTACACTATTTTTTCTTTCATCGAAGAGCTATTCCCAAGAATCATTTGTAATTACATCAGAGTTACTTGAGATAATACCTAACGAACATCTCAGTTTTTTAGAAGGTTTTGATGAAACTGTTTCATTTGATACCCTAGAGAATGTGAAGTGGTCTGAAAAACGATTTAATGTGCAATCAATGGTTGATGGTTACTGGGTACGTTTTTCAGTTAAGAATAATTTGTCAACAGATAGAATTGGTTTGTCCCACAACTTTAATAGAGAGAAGAAGATTTTTATAAAAAACTCCTTAGGAACTAAAGAGTATGACTACTGGAAATTAGGGCTTACTAAACATAAGGAAGATAATCATGTTGGATCTGAATTCAAATTAATTATACCAAAGGGAGAAACAACAATAATTTATAATTTTTTTAGGAATAAACCTGCAGATAGATTCAATTCCAAGGAAAATTACCACCGAATGATGATAGGAGCTTGGGAAACAATAAGAGCAAAAGAATTTTGGAGATCAACGGTTCGGGCTGGGTTCGCAACTGCCGCTATTTTATTCGGAATTTATTATTTTTTTGTCTACTTAATCTCGAAGGGAAACTATTTATGGATATCCTTAGCTTTGTTGCTAATTTCCTTTTTAAGTCTGATTTCTTTTTTTACAGAACATCTTGGTATTTATTTTATTACACCTTCATTGAGCAGTGTGAGTAACTTAATTTTTATTGCATCGGTTCTCTTTTTAGTATTGATTCAGTTTTTCAGAAAAACACTAGATTTATCTACGAATTTTCCGAGATTAGATAAATTATTTATGATTAATATTTTCTTCTATTTGGCCATATGTACAATTAATTTTTTAAAACTTTTAAATTGGCCAAATGAAGAACTCCTGGATATGGTGAAATACCCACCAGACAATTTGGGTCCAGGTATAATAAAGTTTCATCAGTTTGCGATACCATTTATTATCTTACTAATGATATCAATTGCAGTAGCTTTCTTAAACTGGCGCAAAGGTAATAAATCTTCTGGATATCTATTTATTTCATTTTTACTACCATTTCTTGCATTACCAATTGCAGCAATTACATATCTAATTTTCGATGGATTTAATTGGTATTTTTGGTCAATCGTTCAACCCACTATTAGTATTTTATTTTTGGGAATGTTTGTGACATTTGGATTCTCGGTTGCTCAAGGGATGAATGATCTCAAA
>AGAU01000247.1 GCA_000224765.2 SAR324 cluster bacterium JCVI-SC AAA005
ATCAAATTGTTTAGAGCCACTACTTTCCTTGATACGATAAGCACTCACACTTCCCTCCAATTCAATTTGGATCTCAATTGCAACAGAGAGTTTCTTATCAAACTGTGGTCCTGCATTGATCTGTCCACGTAACTGTTCATACAGCAAAGAATTATACTGTCGCTCCAAAGACCGTCGTCTACTCTCTTGCTCCTTTAGTTTCCTCAACAGAAGTGTATCTTGAACCTCAATACCCACATTAGTGGTTTCTGTTAATGTTGGTGGTGGATTTCTTGGGTCAAAAATAGAAGGCTGATCCGGTAAGGGTGGTCCCTTGGTTACACCAGCAAACAAGTTTGCAGTTGGCGGAGCTGGTGGCGGCGGAGCTGGTGGTGGCGTGTTTCTCAGCTTTTTGGGGTTCAATTCAATTGCCTTTGGGCCATCGATGGGTGTTCCAGCCACTATACCAGGTGGTAGGGGGCTCTCTTGCGGATTAGGTAACTTGTCGTTGGAATTTTTAGGTTCAGGAGGTAGATCAACTACTTCTGTTTTGGTGGGTATATTGGGTTTTGGTAAAGTGAAATCTTGCGTAGCAGTATCAGGCAAAATTGGCTTCTTATCACGTTCCAACTTAGCTATTGACTGGGGAAGTTCAGAAATTTTTATCTCCTCTAGTTCTGCAGGGTACTCTGTCGAAGGTGCAGTAATGGTAGTGAAGTTGTTTTGAGGTATTTTAATTTTGGAAGTGTCTCGTAAGTCCTGGTTCAATTTAGGGTTTGTCTGTACTTGAGGTATGTTCTGGTCAGCCAGATTTACTTTAAGTTGTGGTATTTTTTGATTTAATTCTGGAATGGATTTTTGAGTTTCTAATCTTTTTTGCTGGGGTGCTTCAACCCTTGCTAAATCTGTTCGAGGTAGAGAGCTAATCGGTTTTTTTGCACTGATTGTTGGCAGTGAATCCCGGGCACTTTGCTTAACAATTGGAAGTTTTGGGGTCCCTATCTGATCTTGGGGTGATTTCAGCTTTGGGACAGAAATCTTAGGATCTGGCAGAGATGGAACATCTGGTAGGTTTTTCGGGCGCTTTACTTTGACCTCAGGAATTGCTGTAGTTTTAGAGATTTTTGGAGAACTTAATGAGGTAATTTTAGGTGCATTGATTTTTGGCTCTAGACTTGGTTTCTGAGGCTTTTTTGAAGTAATGGTTGGTATTTTGACTTCGGGTACCAAAGGAACGGTTTGCTCTATAATTGTAGTTTTCTCTGGTAGATTTTTTATCGTACTAGGAGGACGAGGCGGTTCCATTGGATTGAGCGCAGCTTTTAGAGAAATGGGTTCAATGGAAGGTGGTAAGGCTGGTTTTGGGGGAGGAGGAGGTACTACTCTAACAAGTTGAATGCTAACACGTGCAGGTTCTTGTTTGGCTTTAGGTTTTTTTTCGAATTGCTCTAACGTCGCTAAGCCAATCACTGCTGTTGCATGTGCTGCACACATTAAAACAAACCAATTAGTGAAGGCCTTATCTGAATTTTCCATAAACTGCAGTGATTAAAAAAAATAATTAAATATTCACCTAAAATTTTTCATTTTTTTCAAAAAATGGTTCATTATTTTTCAATTTTAGCTGATTCATTAGGTTTTACTTTCTCAATAATTCTTACCTTAGGAATTATAATTCTCCCTAGGGGGCACCTGATTTGCAAGATGATATTCCCTTGTTCATATAGCAGTCATAGTGACTGTTTGACTCCTCAACGCCACGATAGGATATCAAAATGACTAAATCGGATTTGATTGATAAGATTGCAGAAAAAGCTGGACGTTCTAAATCAGATGCTGAGCAATTTTTGAACGCTACTCTTTCAACAATTCAAAATACTTTGAGTTCAGGTGAGTCAATTCCACTGGTGGGCTTTGGGACTTTCTCAGTTGCATCACGTGCAGCAAGAACGGGAAAAAATCCCCAGACGGGAGCGGCTATCCAAATACCTGCTTCCAAGACTGTGAAATTTAAAGTTGGAAGCAAGCTCAAAGATGCCGTGAATAATTAATCTGCACTCAGAAGGGTCTCATTCAGATTGGGATCCTTCATTGCCCTCCAGCATTGGTCAGTTACCTATTTCTAAGTATTCCCTCTCACAACTCCAATTTGTTTTCCGCCTCTGACGCCGCGAGACGTTGCTGCGAATCGCAAAGGTTTTGAATCAAGCTGTCAGTTGCAGGTTCTGTCCCAACCCGATAGTGCTCATAAAATGTTTGCTCTGGGGGGTCACAAGGTGCCGCTCTTCTCCCAGAATCGTGCACTTTTACAGTCATTACTCCTGGGGGTTGTGAAAATTGCTCTGTAGAAAGGTTTGCAACTGCATTTTTCATAAAGTCAACCCAGATTGGTGCGGCAGCTCGGGACCCTGTTTCAGTACTTCCCATTGATTTGGGATTGTCATAGCCAACATAAACCCCGGTTAATAATTGAGGAATGAAACCAATGTACCAAGCATCTTTACTATCATTGGTGGTTCCAGTTTTGCCAGCTGAAGGTCGGCCAATGGCTTTTGCTCGAACCCCAGTTCCATGATCAACAACATCTCTCATGGCATCAGTAACCAAGAATGCTGTTTCCTCAGATATTATTTTTTCAATTAGATTACCACTTTCTTCAAGAATGTTTCCATGCATATCCTCGATTTTGGTAACAAAAACAGGATCGACACGTTGCCCACGATTAGCCAGAACACCGTAAGCTTCAACCATCTCTTCTAAAGTTACAGAAAAGGATCCAAGACCAATGGTCAGATTCTTATCCATGTTTGCTGAAATTCCCAATTGCCTCGAGTAGTTAATGAGACGTTGTGGGCCCAAGTCTTCTACCAGCCCAATCGTGGGCAAATTCAAACTTTTTACTAGAGCAGTTCTGAGGGTGACGCTCCCCTCAAGCTTATTCCCATAATTCTTGGGTTTCCAAATTTCTTGTTCTCCGAAAATACGGTTATCAGTTTTATATGCTCTTGGAGAGTCAACAAGCCGACTGTTCAGTGTATAGCCGGAATCAAGAGCTGCAGCGTAGACAATTGGTTTGAAAGCCGATCCTGGTTGTCTAACCGCCTGGGTACTGCGATTAAATTCACTAGCAGTGTAGTCATAACCGCCGGACATTGCATATACATGTCCGTTGCTTGGATTTAAGGCAATGATTCCACCGTTAACTTTTGGTGCTTGATGAAGTTTTAGACGAAAGAGTCTTTCTGAACTAACATAATCTTCAAGTTTCACCTCAATTACGTCTCCGACAGTGATCATGTCACTCATTGATTGAACCCAACCATATTTTTGAGTTTCAGATTGCCATGTTCGTTGCCATTTCTTCAGATGTTCCCATTCAAGTAAACCAAAATGCTCTCCACGTAATTGAATTCGAGCAACGCCTTTATCTGAATTAACCATTTGAACAACTCCACGGACGACAGTCCCGATCGAGAGGGGAACATCACCAAACGAGCCAGCTATTTCAGAAAGTGGTAGTTGACCATCGTCTTGAGGGAGTATTGATTTTATTGGGCCTTGATAGCCTTGTCGGTGAGTTAAATCTTCAAGGCCCTGCCGCAGGGCCTCTTGAGCATATAGTTGATAGTCAAGATCCATTGCCAAATGGACTCTCAAGCCTCCGGTATAAAGTGTATCATATCCGTATTTTTCAATTACATATCTGCGGACATGCTCAACGTAATGCGCAGTTGCGTCTTCGGTAGAATCACTCATTCTTGAAAGATTCAATGGTTCTGCTTGGGCCTCTATCATCTCTTCGTGACTGATAAAACCCTCTTCAAACATTCTCAACAAAACATGATTTCTACGCTGAATTGCTAATTCTGGATTATTGTTGGGATTATAGCGAGATGGCGCTGGAAGGAGGCCAACCAAGAGAGCGCTCTCAGAGAGTGTGAGTTCTTCAGTATGCTTACCAAAATAACCCTGAGTTGAAGCTTCCACTCCTTCTGCGTTACCAAAAAAGACTTTGTTCAAGTACAAGGTAATGATTTGATGCTTGTCAAACTGACTTTCCATTTTGAGCGAAAGCAGAATTTCTCTAATTTTTCTAACTAGTTTTTTTTCTTGGGTAAGGAGAAAAAGACGAGCTGTTTGCTGGCTGAGAGTACTAGCACCTTGAACGAAGTCGCCCGCTTTAAAATTGACTAATGCTGCTTTCAACATTCGGATAGGATCAATACCAAAATGGGAGAAGTAGCGAGAGTCTTCACTAGCCAACAATGCTTGAATCAAATTCGGTGGGAAAGATTCATAGGGTATTACAACTCTTCGCTGTAGGAAAAGCTCTCCAATTTGCTTTCCATCACGATCAAAGAGGACTGAGGGCAAAATGTCGTTTCTTTTATCAAGTTCAATATCTATATTTTTTGGAAGGCCTTGACTTAAATGCCATAAGTATGAACCGATAGCGATTCCAATCACCATACTCAGCGCAAGTCCACTGTAAAAAAACCATTTGATGGTCTTAACAAGAATGCTCATTGATGGGAAGATGTATAGTGGTTGTCTAAATCTTTACTTTCTTTATTTTGATTTTGGCACAGAAGTCTCTGGTCAATTAAGTTTTTCATTTTTTCGGCAAACCTTGAATGGGTATTGTCAGCAAAAAGGCGGGATATGATTTCAAGTGATGTTAAATTATTATACATCTTAACCATTTGCAGTCCCTTCTTCAATAATTTAGCTTCTTCCAAAGAAATTATTCCAAAAACATTATTGTCATGTGTTTCAATGGGGTGCTTTTCCTGGAAAAGGGTATCAGAAGAATATTGAATCGGCTTGATTTTAAAACTACATTTTTCGGGCAACCCAATTTCGTCTAATGATTTGTACCGAAATTGCTGACCAAACCGGACGCCATCAAAAGCGATGTGTTCGATGGGAGTATTGTAGTCAAGAAAAATTTGAATCTCTTGACCAAAAATCTTGTTGGTCATCTTGTTTTCTTTGGGTCGCCTTTTAAAAAAGCCGCGTCGACGTAATCTTAGTAACCAATAGATCAATCCGACAATGACAATCAAAATTGAAAGATTAAGCATCTACCAAGAGAAGTTAAAAGTCACTGATTTTAAAGAATTTGTTTTAAGAAAGAGGAAAAACCAATTTGTGCAGAATCCGTTCCGTGCAATATTTGTTTTTAAAGTAATACTTGTCATTATTCTTGGATTGATTTTCCAGAACTTTGGTATTTTTGACAAATCAGCCAAGGCACAAATGGATGGTGATTATTCTCAACTTGCATGCCAAGAATTTTTGGAACCAACAAATCTCGCTGAACTGAAACAATTGAGAGAATGTTCAAAAAAATTGCATGAGGCTAAAGTTAAAGTAAGGAAGGAGGAAATAAGAGTTCTTAGAACAGCTTCGGCGTCATTCTTGAGCGAATCGTTAGGGGGGCCTTCTGGCGAAATAATGCCAGCAGTTAACAGAGATGATGCTAATGCCCCACCAGCAAGCCAGTGATTCAAAAGTATGAATCAACAATTCAAGAGCGATCTTGAAGAAATTGTCTTTGGACCGCTTTTTTTTACCATTCTTATCTTCATTCCCTACATACTTTTGAGAAAGCGTAAGAAAATCTCAGATCCCGGTTGGTGGGGACTGTCAATGCCTATATTGTTGCTGATCTTCAGCAGCGATTTGTTTTATCAAGCTTTCTCTGCACCACTAAAATGGATCACGCCTGCGAGTGAGAAAAAAATAGCGGAGGCAATTATTGTTGCTTCAGCAGGTGTGCATCCTTCTGGGGCTCCAACCCACTCTTCAGCAATCAGGGCTCATGCTGCAGGTCTTCTCTATTTGGAGAAGTGGGCTCCAGAAATTATTGTTGCAGGAGGTGTGACGGAACCCTATGAACCACCCCTAGAAATCAAAGGAATTAGGCTCATTTTAATGGGTATGGGTATTCCTGACGAGGCTATTTTAGTAGAAACAAAATCAAAAAACACATACGAGAATGGGCTTGCAATCTCAAAAATTCTTGATGGAAAAAATATAAAACGTGTTTTGGTTGTTTCACACGATTACCATCTTTTTCGACTTGTATCCGTTATGCGAAAATACAATTTAGAAGTTATTCCTTTCAAAGCAAATCGTACATATACACATGCGCCAAGTAACTGGTGGCACCAATTCGAATGGGAAAATTTCAATAGATTAAAAACCGTGGCTCATGAATATTTAGGAATAGTAATTTACAAACTTACAAACAAGATTTAGAAAATGGAATTGAATCTTGTTAAAATACTTGCCGATAAACTACTCGATGAACATGGATTAATTGAAAAAGGTTGGCGTTTCAGCTTTGATAGGGCAAAGAGAAGAGCTGGTTCCTGCAAATTTTCAAAGAAAGAAATCACCATAGCAAAAGCGTATGCTGAGCGACAAGAAAGAATGGAAATAAAAAATACAATCTTACATGAAATAGCACATGCTTTAGTGGGATCACAACATGGTCACAGCCAAATTTGGAGGAAAAAAGCTAAAGAAATTGGTTGTGATGCCAGTCGTTGTCATCATATTGTTTTTTCGAAACCAAAATATGTATTGACCTGTTATAACAGATGTTTCGAAGTTTCTCGACACCGAGTAAATCAGTCTTTTATGCAATCGAAAATTTGTTCTAAATGCAACAGTAACTTATTACTTATCAATATATAATCTTGAAATTATAATGTTAAGTGTTGTTGGACGACCTGATAATCTACTGAAACTAAGAAAATTTTTTGATTATGGTGCTTTTATTCCTGGTTGGGAAAGTAATGAGTTAAAATTGAATTATTTGCTCTCTAAAAAACTACTAATTTGATATGATATGAAATGGTTCTTGAACCACCAGCAAAAACTTTGTAACCACCTAATTACTAATAAAAGGAATTAATTATGATTTTTTGAAAATCTTCAAATTAGCCAATAATAATGAGGTTTAAGCCGTAAGTTCCCTTTTGGAAACAATTTATCAAAATCTAGTAAAATTGCTTAATTATAATTTAGATTCACAAAAAATATTGTATATTGCAAAGTTGAATGTAAGAATTTTGCCATCTTCGAAGTTTCAGTTAATTTTCAATTTCTTAAGATTCATAAGTAGTTTCAAATATTTCAAATGATCTAAAAATTTATGAGATTCATAAATTTAATATTATCTATCATTTATGAATTTATGGAATCAATCCCTTTTCATTTAAATTAATCTCTAAGCAAATGAGAAACGAGTTGTATGAAAAGACATTGAGTTTCCACAAAGATCAAATTTACATTAACAACCTGCTAACTTTGAATGTTATCTCTATCAATCTCAACTTTAGACCCATTGGTGTAGTATTTAATATTAGGCGATGATTAATTCTAATTGATAATCAAAATTCATATAAATAGCCCTTAATCAGGGAACATTTGATAGTGTGGATTTTTTACTAATAAGAAGAATCAATTGCCTTTTTGTAGAAGGTAATTAGCTGAAAAGGTTTAGTCTGGGCCAGGCTTCGATAGTTGTGAATAGTAATAAAACATTAGCAAAATGAACTCTGAGACAGATTCCACACCATTTTTTCTTTCGTATCATCTGCAGAAGTAAAATCAACGAAACTCCAAATCCAATAACTAAAAAAAAGATTAGAATTTTGTAAAAAAATACTGGTTCTGTTTGAAGAAATAAACTGAGACAAAAAATCAATAGAAAATAAATGATTCCTCCGATTGGTAATAAAGATCTTTTCTTTAAATTTAATGATATACTTATGGAGCTTTGCAAGCCTATTAAGCTTGCTCCCCAAACCAACCAAACTAATTTTTCTATTTCAATTTCTGGCATTTTATAAGCAATAGTAATGAACAAAAAAACAGCAAAAATTTAATTTTAATAAAATTAAATTAATAGAAATATCAGCCAAAATTTGATTACCCACCAAAAAGTTAGTGAGTTCCTTATGACAAACACGAATGTAGATGTTGCTATCATTGGTACAGGTACAGCAGGTATGACAGCATATCGATCAGTCCAAAAACATACTAACAAGATTGTATTAATTGAGGGGAACAAATATGGAACTACCTGTGCCAGAGTTGGATGCATGCCTAGCAAACTTCTGATTGCTGCTGCAGAAGCGTCCCATGCGATTCAGAGAAGTTCTTTATTTGGTGTCTATGCCAATGAACATCACACCATAAATGGCAAGGAGGTAATGCAGCGTGTTCGAGATGAACGTGATCGGTTTGTCAGTTTTGTACTTGAATCAGTTAATGAGTTTGATGCTTCTCATAAATTGAAAGGCATGGCCAAATTTGTTGACGATAATACCTTGGCTGTTGATGAAAAGTTGATTCATGCTAGGTCCATTGTAATAGCAACTGGTTCTTCCCCAAAAGTTTTACCTCAATTCTCGGGTTTGGGCGATAGGCTGATTGTGAACGATGATATTTTTGATTGGATAGAACTGCCAAAATCAGTTGCAGTTTTTGGCTCTGGTGTAATCGGACTAGAACTGGGTCAAGCCCTTCACCGCTTGGGCGTTAAGGTTAAAGTATTTGGACGAGGCGGCAGAATTAGACCAATTACAGATCCCGAAATCGTTTCTTATGCAAAAAAAACTTTTCACAGTGAATTCTATCTGGATTCAAATCCATCTATTGAAAAGATCTGGAGAGATGGTGAGCAAGTAGCTATCCAGTATGTTATTGATGGTGAGCAAAATACTGAAAGATTTGAGTATATATTGGCTGCGACGGGTCGAAAACCAAATCTCGAAAATTTAAATTTATCCAGAACTTCATTGCAAATGAATTCAGATGGTGTCCCAGTTTTCGATCCTTTGACAATGCAGTGTGGGGAGAGCCACATCTTTATTGCGGGAGACACCAATAACGCTCTTACTTTGCTACATGAGGCAGCTGATGAAGGGAAAATTGCAGGTGAAAATGCAGCAACTTTCCCCAATGTCAGTCCCGGAGCACGCCGGTCTATGTTGAGTATTGTTTTTACTGATCCTCAGATAGCAGTATTGGGTGAAACTTGGGAAGATTTACACAATTCAAAAACTTTTATTACGGGTAGAGTTTCCTTTGAAGGTCAGGGCCGCAGTAGAGTTATGTTAAAAAATAAAGGGCTACTACATGTCTACGCTGACCCCTTTACAAAAAAGCTTCTAGGGGCAGAAATTTTTGGACCGGATGCCGAACATTTAGGCCATTTGTTGGCGTGGTCACATCAGCAAGCCATGACAATTCCAGAGATTCTTGAAATGCCATTTTACCATCCTGTAGTTGAAGAGGGACTTAGGACAGCTCTTCGCGACGCTGATTCTCAACTTATAAAAACTTAAATTTTGATAATTAAAAACAATCCTAAAGCGAGAGCTGTTCGAGAGATTCTTGAAAAGAATGATATATCAATAAATGAAGAGCAGTGGCAGCGCTTAGAAACTTGGGTGGATCGTTTGATTGCGATCAATAGTAGAATTAATTTGATTTCACGAAAGCAAACTGAAGTAGTTTGGTTGCATCATATCCTTCACTCTATTACCCCACTAATTTTAATTGATTTTCCAAAAAATATTGATCTCTGTGATTTTGGTACAGGTGGGGGTCTACCAGGGATTCCATTAGCTATCTTGAGGCCGGATTGGCAAGTCTTTTTATTGGATTCTCGTCAAAAAAAGATCTCAGCTCTCAAAGAGAGTACTGAGGGATTAGGTTGCCTCAATTTGCATTATATAGTCGGACGCGGGGAGGAAGTTGGCCTAAATCCAACTTACAACAAAAAATTTCAATGGCTTATCGCAAGAGCGGTGTCAGCTGTGGGGAATCTTGAAAGATGGACAAGAGAGTTGCGCAAAAAAGAAGCCACTTTGATTGCTTTCAAAGGTGGCAATCTTGAGAATGAAGACGTTCCCCCGGCCCAAATTCCAAATGTAAATAGGTTTGTTGAACATCCCCTTAAGTTAAATGGATATTCTGATTTTTACATAGGCGAAAAAAAATTAGTTGAGATTAAATTCGTTTAATCAATTATTCTGGTAAAAAAGTATTTAATTTTTCTTTTTGGTAAAAATCACGATTTTGATAAATTTCTTTAACCTTTGTTCTTACTTGGGCTAATATCTTAGCGGTTTGGCTTCCTTGTTCGGGTTTGTTTGATGTGTCAAAATTATCTACAAATTTCATATACTTTCCAATTGTGTCGATATCATCAAAGTAAACTGAAATCGCTATTATTAGCTGTGCCCCCATCAATCCTTGAATTTCACTAAGCTTTTCGAAATTTTCATCTAAAATAAGCTTGGCTTCTTTCAATAAATTTTCAGATCTTTCTCTTGTAAACTCAGAATTTTTACCAAGATTTGTCATGCATAATTGGGCATGTCTTGCTCTGATCATTGCATTAAGTCTCAAGAAGACCCCATTTTCAGGACTGATCTCAGATAAAATTTTGAATGCTAAAGCAGCGAGATCATAGCTTAGATTAGCTTGATCTATATTTCTTGATTCTCCACTGATACCATCTTTGTTTTGATTGTATTTGGCAGATAATTCAGTTTTTTCTTTATTCCACTTTTCAGAGAATTTAGAAACATCAAATGATGGTTCATCTTCTTGACTGAATTTGAAAAACTCATCTCCAGGAGCAGTGAAATTACAATTTGGGCAAATGGTCAGGTAGAGTAAATTATAGTCAATTGGATCTTTACCACTTACAGGTTCACCAAAGGTAGGAATACCAAAAATATTGTTATTTATGTGAACTGACTTACTTCGTAGTGAATATTGCTGAACTTTATCTTGTCCACAGACGAAACATTCAACAAAATGGCCTAAAAGTGAGGAATTCTTGCAAACTAATTTTTCAACAGTATTGCTGTGATCTCCCTCAAGGAGGTGATTAATCCCATGATTTTCTCCCGGCCTTGAACTAAATTGAAGGCCAAGGATGAAGTATCCGCGCTGTTTGCTAGGTTTTGCCCATCTTACAACAACACTTCCGATTGGATCACAAACGGTGTATTCATTCTTATTAGAAGAAGATGGAATATAAATTTCTAGTAAAACTTTTGAGAAGATATTAACTGGTCGCTTGCATCTTATCCGACAACCTCCTTCTGAAAGATCAAGGCCAACTACATTTTCGATATGGTTGTGAACATGAAGTCGACCTGGAAATACAATTCTACGACGTTCGTGGACTCGAATTTCCGACATATCAGACATAATCGCCACTCCTTGGAGGATTACTAATTAAATTCACTTTTGTTACAGTAGTTCGTAACAAACTGTAATTCCAGTCAAACTCTTTTTTGATTTCAATTATTTAAAATTTGCCCAATAAGTTTCTTTAAAGATGGGAGATCCTGAACAGGAGCGTGGCATAACTGCCCTTGGCACACATGAATCAATAACCGTTCATCCAGAGATGCTCTACCCTCTGCGATCGGAATTTGTTGGCTGACTGGATCTGGATCATCTGATGGAATAAATGCCACTACAACCTCTGGCAAAAAACTCTGTCTCAACCATTGAAGGACCTCCTTTGTTTCTAAATTCGATTCATCACCAGAAACAACTATTTCAGTTCCCCCTTTTCGAGCCCATATCAGAGCATTTAACATAGCTGAAAAGTTTACACCTGCTTGGTGTAGATGAGGTGAAAAACTATGAAGGATTCTCTCTGCGTCTCTTAGAAGTCCTGAGCCCATTCCAAAGCTTGCTAATTTTAGAAAAAGCAACGCCGTTGATGTGTTGCCTGATGGTTCAACTCCATCGTATCCATCAGCTTTCCTCACTAATACCTCTTCTGCATCAAACCCCGTTTCAAAATAAGCTCCATCAGGATTCAAAAAGAGTCTATTGATTTCATTAGCCCAGTGATGAGCTTTCAATACATATTGGGGTTCATAATTCCATGCATAGATGTCCAAACATGCCAGGCCGAGTTGAGCGTAATCACTTAGATAAGCTGGAAATTTTGCGTCACCATCTCTGTAGCGACGCAATAGGCGGCCCTCTTGATTGATTAGATGTTCTTCAATAAAAGCCAAGGCATTGTTTGCCGTTATTCCATATTCATTATGTTCCAAAATCCTCGCGGCTTGCGCAAATGAACTTATCATCAAAGCATTCCATGAAACTAGGATTTTATCATCTTTTAGAGGGCGAATGCGTTGAGCCCGGACATCCTGTAAATTGCTGCGTGCGGACTTGATAATCGTTTGCCATTCATTTTCCTCCAGGCCCAATTGTTCACCAAAAACTTTTGTTGATTGGGAAACATTCAGAATGTTTCTTCCTTCGAAGTTTCCTTGTGGAGTTACATTCCAATAGTTTGCGAGGCTATCAGAATATTTATCTTCGACAGTCTTCTTAAATTCATCTGCGGTCCACAAATAAAATAAACCTTCATGTCCCTCGCTATCTGCATCTTCCGCAGAGCAGAATGCGCTACTCTCAGCCATCATGTCTCGTGTAACGTATTGAAAAATATCTTCAGCTATTTCTCGATAGAATGGATTGCTTGTAACCTGAAAACACTCCAAAGATGTTTGAGCGAATAATGCATTGTCGTAAAGCATTTTCTCGAAATGGGGAACCAGCCAGCGATAATCTGTACTGTATCGACAGAGGCCGCCTCCCACCTGGTCATAAATCCCCCCATTACGCATCTTAAATAAAGTCAACTCAACCATAAATAGATCTGAAGGAATTCTAGTTCTCAAGTGATACCTCAACAGCAATTGTAGGCCCATACTGGGTGGGAATTTGTTAGGCCTTTGGAGAGCAAAACCACCATCTTCACTATCAAAGGCCTGCCGATATGCTTGTACAGTTTCTTCAACACAATTCCATTGAGGTAATGGTTCATCCAAAGGTTGAGGTGCCGGGGCTCTTCTTAAGTAGGCGGTCACTTGGTCAGCAGTCTCATGAATTTTCGCTTTTTCCTCCTGCCAATAGTATCGAAGACTTTCTAAAATTTGACGAAAGCTTTGACGCCCATACATGGGCTTTGGGGGGAAATATGTACCGCCAGTAAATGGCCTACCATCAGGGGTGGCAAACATATTCAAAGGCCATCCCCCTTGTTCACCAAGAGCATGCAGAGCATCCATGAAAACCTGATCAATATCTGGTCGCTCTTCTCTGTCAACTTTTACAGCAACAAAATTTCTGTTCAAATAATCAGCAGTTTCTAAGTCTTCAAATGACTCTCTTTCCATCACATGACACCAATGGCAGGTTGCGTAACCAATACTGACCAATATGAGTTTTTGTTCTGATTTTGCTTTGTCAAAAGCTTCTTGGCACCAAGGAAACCAGTCTACAGGATTATGAGCATGCTGAAGAAGGTATGGGCTTTTCTGATCAATTAGTCTGTTAGTTCTAGATGACAATATTGACCTTTAATTTGAGAGTTAATTCGGTTTATTCTAGAATAGTATTTAATGTTAAATACAATCTTCACTGATAAATTATAAAATAAGTTAGGTTTATTTAATTCAAAAATTATTTCCTCTTAGAATTTTATTTAATTTAATATCAATTTGGCTTGAGCCAAGAAAGCAAATCTTGAAGCATTGTTGTTTGATCCTTTTGAGAAAATTCTTGCCAATTGAATCTTGGCTCATCCCAATTATATGGACCCTGGTCAATAATAATTTCAGGACGTGTTTTTTTCCAATCATTTATTGCTCTTTTCCAATGCCGCTTCCTCCGTGCCCAGCGAGAATCTTCTTCAGGTGATGTAAGTAACCCAATTGAAGACAATGGCTTTTGAAGATTGAGAGACTGATGAAAGGGAACTCCCCACCACGAGAAAGACTTCGGGAAAAACTGGCTTTCTCCAATAATCCAAATAGAATTTAATTTCTTGGAAATAGGGTGTAGACTTGGAGCTAGCAACATGATTTCAGATTGGGTTGATGCACCTAATTTACTTAGGTCAACAATCCAGACATATTTCTCCATTCCATGATTTTGTCTTAAAAGAGAATGGCAAATATGAATCCAAGAGCGCCTACTAGGGTAAGAGACCCATGTATCCCATACAACTTTCCCCTCAACGAAACATCTGTGACCCCAGCCTGCATCAACCATACTGTTTGTAATAGTTCTAAATTGCAGGTTCTTAATAATAGAAATTTCATGAATGCCATTGTTCCATGAAATTTCAAATGATTGTCTTGAAAAATCAATTTCGTCATTCTTTTTATCAATTATGTGTTTCTTTAAGCTGGTTGATCTTTCAATTATTTCTCTTCTTATTTTTTCAGCAATATTCTGCTGATTTAGATCCTTAAATAGATCTTTTTCTAATGAATCAAGCAACCAATTTGAAAAATAAATTGAATTCATAAGGGTAATATCTCAGTATATTAAATCATTTCAATTTGATTGAAATTTTGGGAAAAATTATTAAAAAATGATTAAGAGAACTCTCTTTAGAAATGATTAAAATCAGTTCAGGTAATCTTAAAGGGTTCAAACTTCTTGTGCCATCAGGCCAAATAGTGCGTCCTAGTTCTAGTCGGACCCGAACTGCTATTTTTAATACACTTCATCATTGGTTTGATTTGCAGGATTTTTTGATTTGGGATGCCTATGCTGGGAGTGGCTCACTTGGTTTGGAGGCATTTAGTCGAGGCGCAAGACCAATAGTTTTTACTGATAACAATCCTGCAAATTTCGAAATTTTGATAAAGAATCTTGAAAAATGCGATCTTCCTAGAAAGTCCGCCCATCGAATAGACGCCTTAAAGTGGCTTGATTCTTTAAGACAACCATCAAAGATGATGGTATTTTTGGACCCACCATACAAATCTGATGAACTAAGAAAAATTATTCCAAAGCTTGCCCTTTCAAAAGTTATTATGACTGGAAGTTTGGTCATTGTTGAAACAGATTCAAAGGTCATGCTGCATTGGCCTAGCCAATTTGAGTTGTTCTTTTCAAGAAACTACGGTCGCAGCAAAATTGAGATTGCAGAAAAGTTTGAGATGGCTTGATGAAGAATTCAATTTGGGAAGAAAGGCGCTCTGAAAAGTCTTTGAATCGAAAAGCGGATCTACGGACCCCTTTTGAGAGAGACCGAGCGAGGGTAATTCACTCTGCGGCATTTCGTAGATTACAGTCTAAAACGCAGATTTTGGGGGTGTCTGAAGGCGATTTTCACAGAACCAGATTAACCCATTCGATGGAGGTAGCTCAAATTGGTAGAGGTTTATTATTAGTTATCGAAAGGAATCAACCAACTTTTCAAGAATGGTTGCCATCCACAGCTTTGCTTGAAACGATTTGCCTGTCTCATGATTTGGGACATCCACCATTTGGTCATGGTGGTGAGGTTGCTCTAAATTCAAAGTTATACAAGTATGGTGGTTTTGAAGCAAATGGACAAACTCTTCGTCTGCTAACAAAACTTGAAGCACATACCCCACGATATGGTCTTAATCTTACTAGGAGATCGTTACTGGGCGTGTTAAAATATCCAGTGTTTTATGAAGAGGTCTGCAAGAAAAAATGGCCAAAAAAGAGTTCTACATCATCAAGATATGCTTGGTTTCCTCCAAAATGTATTTTTGATACCGAAAAAAAAATCCTGAATTGGTTGCTTAGCCCATTTAATTATTCAGATAGGAAGCTTTTTTGTGAATATTTTCCACCAAATGAAAATGAACATGGTGCTTCCAAACACCTTTCTTTGGATACGTCACTGATGGAATTAGCAGACGATATCGCATACGGAGTACACGATCTGGAAGACGCTATAGCGCTCAAATTAATAACGAGAGAGAACTGGCAGGAGGTTCGGAAAGCCTGTGATTCTTGGTGGTGGAAAGCTCAAAATCTAGGTTCTTTGGAAGATCAACTTTTCTCAAATGCTGATGATCAAAGTTCATTGAGGAAACAGGCCATAGGCGGAATCGTACATTCACTGATCAGTTCGGTTGAAATTGTAGTCCAAAAAAAATTTGAAAATCCTTTGTTGGATCTCAATGCAAAGTTGTCAAGAGAATCTTTAAGATTCATTTCCATCTTGAAAGGTATGGTATTTAGACACGTGATCCAACTAAACAGCGTTCAACTCTCGAATTATCGTGGACATCACATTGTTAGAAAATTATTTGAAATTTTTCTGCAAGAGGGAGCGTTGATTCTTCCAGATCCATTTAAGAAAAAGTTTACTACTTCCTCATCGGAAAAAGAAGCTGCAAGGATTGTCAGTGATTACATTGCAGGAATGACAGATTCCTTTGCTAATAAAACATATGAAAAACTTTTCGAACCTGGTAAGGGTTCAGTGTTTGAAAAAAACTGAATCAATTAAAGGAGGAGCAACGATGCTCTGCTGTTCCTCCATGTGGTTTCTTCAGATCGTTTGCACATTTACAGCACAAGGCCCCTTGCGACCTTCACCAATTTCAAATTCGACAATTTCCCCTTCCTTAAGGTACTTGCCCTGAACCTGAGAAAAATGAACAAACAAATCTTCACCTGACTCTTGAGCAATGAACCCATAACCCTTGCGTTCATTGAACCACTTGACACGCCCTTGTTGTTGCATGGTTGGCCTCTACTCGGTGATGAAGAATTTACCCCAACATTTGAGGTAGGCCAAGAGTATCTTTTTTAAACCAGCAAGCAAACCCTCAATTTCTAGATAGGATTTATAATCAAGTAAAAACAGATATTTAAATAAAATATATTGTTGGACAAATAGTTAATTTTAATAAATTATTAAATTCAATCTGGATTAATACTAATTTGGCTTCCTGGAAGCTATAGTTTATATAATTGCATAGAATATGCGTTTCGAATCAAATTTTTAGTAGTTTGGTTTGTGTTTAGTTCTATTAAAATTATGTTTTTAACTCTGAGTTAGGAAGAATGGCACAACAGCAATTTAAATTTAAAGATCGTCTTAGGTATCGACTTGATAACTTCTTTTCCAAAGGGGGTACAGCAGTCTTTCTTGCTCTGCTTTTCCTGTTTTTCATAGCTTTTCTGGTAATGGGTGCCTTGAGACTCTTAGCTTTTATATTTTTTCCAGATGAAAATATTGAGGAGATGGGTTTCCTTCTATGGCATGCTTTTTTTCAAATCATTGATTCAGGTTCTCTAGCAGAATTGGATGCACATTCAAATCTTGCTGGAAAACTGGTAGCCATAGCCACTATTTTTATGGGCTTGGTACTGTTCTCAAGCATGGTGGCTTTCATCACTCAGCAGTTTGAGCTCAGGCTTTCCATTCTGAGGAAAGGTAAGAGCAAAGTTCTTGAGAGAAATCAAACTGTTATCTTGGGTTTTGACATCAGATGCTTAGAGATAATTAAGGAACTCATTGAAGCCAATGCTTCCGAAAAAGATGCGGTTGTAGTTGTCATGGCTGATCGTGAGAAGGAAGAAATGGATGATTATTTTCATGAGCACCTTCCTAACACACAAACTACTAGGATAATATGTAGAACTGGTTTGGCTTCATCACCACAAGCACTCAGGAAAATTAGTGTTGATAAAGGTAGATCTGTCATATTGACAAATCCATCACCCCAGGTTGCGACAAACGCAGTAAAAATTCAGGGAGACTACCAAATTCTGAAGGCAATTATGGCAATCTCTTCCGTTACTGGTGAAGACAAGATGCCTCCAGTAATAGCAAAGTTGTTTTTTGAGCGTAATCGAGACCTAGCTCGTGGAATAGCACCAGGTAAAGTCGTTGTTCTTGATGAAGATCTCATATTGGCAAAAATCCTTGTTCAAACTTCCAGAATTCCGGGATTGTCTCTTGTTTATTCACAATTAGTTGGTTTTGTAGGCGATGAAATATATTTTGCCGAAATTCCAAAATTTATTTGGGGGAAGAACTTTGGCCAAATGCAATTTCATTTTCAAAGCAGTGTTCCAATTGGACTTAGAAGATCTGATTTGATCATGCTGAATCCAAAACCAGATACAATTTTAGAGGAGGGTGATGAGGCGATAGTGATAGCCGAGGATGACTCCACAATTCACTTTTTTGAGCAGCCAGTTGTAGTTCCAACGGAACTATCATACTCCACAAACAAGGTTTTACCGAAGATTGAAAAATATTTAATCTTTGGATGGAACCGAAAATTGCCAATTTTAGTTGATGAGTACAGTGGGTACATTCACGATGGTTCCGTAATAGATATCATTGTCCCTAGAAAATCGGATGCAATGGAGAGAATCTTCCAGCAGTTGTCCAGTAAGCATCCCAAAGTTAGGATGACTTTACAGCAAGTCAATCCCTCAATGTCTAATTTCCCAGGGAGATTGTATCCTCATCGATATGATAATGTGATTATCATGGCTGGAGAAAATGGTACCACTGAGGAAATCGATTCTGAAACAATTTCCATGTTGCTGAAGTTTCGGCACTTTTTTAGAGAAGTAAGAGTTAAAGGTGAAGAAGTTCACACCCAACTCATTACAGAAGTAATGGATTCCGCAAATGCCCAAATTATTCAGCAATCTGGGGTCAAAGATTTTTTGGTGAGCAATCAATTTGTTTCTAAAATGATGGCTCAGATCTCTGAGGACCCAGATGTTAATTTAGTTTATGAAGATCTTTTTCGAGAAGACGGTAGTGAGATCTATCTTAAACCTGCATGGCTATATTTTGAAAATCTACCTGCCGAACTATCTTTTGCAGATATAATGCTTGCAGCACAAAAAAGAGATGAAGTTTGTTTTGGATTGAAGATAAAATCTGAAGAATACGAACCTAAATTTGGAATTAACATAATCCCTAAGAAAGAGGAAGTGTTCACTTTAGAAGAGGGTGATATGCTAATTGTCCTTGCAGAGGATGAATACTAATCTTCGATAGTAAAATTCAACACATCATCAATGTCTGAAATCTTTCGGATGCAGGCTGACTATCAACCTTCAGGTGATCAGCCTACAGCCATCGAATTCCTTTGCAATAATCTTGAATCAGAAGTAAGAGACCAGATTCTACTGGGCATCACCGGATCTGGGAAAACTTTTACGATGGCTAGCATTATAGCAAAGTTGCAGCGGCCCGCCTTAGTACTCGCTCACAACAAAACTCTTGCAGCACAGCTTTACAATGAATTCCAACAGTTTTTTCCAGAAAATGCAGTTGAATACTTCGTAAGCTTTTACGATTACTATCAACCGGAAGCCTATGTTCCCCAAAGAGATTTGTTTATTGAAAAAGACACTGCACTAAATGACGAGTTAGACCGCCTCCGCCTTTCAGCCACTCGCTCCATACTTGAACGGAAAGATGTTGTTATTGTCAGTAGTGTCTCATGCATCTATGGATTGGGAGATCCTGAGGAGTATGGGCAAATGTTGCTCTATTTGCGCCAAGGTGACCGTTACAGGAGAGGGAAACTATTAGAAAGATTGGTAGAAATTCGCTATGAACGTAACGATTATGACTTTCACCGCGGGACTTTCCGTGTTCGTGGAGATGTAATCGAGATTTACATGGCAGAAGCTGAATATGCAGTAAGAGTTGAACTTTGGGGAGATGAAATTGAAAACATTAGCAAATTTGACCCACTTACAGGGAAGCGAATTGCGGGTCTCCGACACTTTGTAATCTACCCCGCTTCACACTACGTTACAGGTTTAGATACGATCCCAACCACAATCAATATGATCCGTGAAGAACTTCAAAAGCGACTGGAAGAACTGCATTCCCAAGGGAAGTTGGTCGAATATCACCGCCTGAAGCAAAGAACCGAACATGATATTGAAATGATTGAGGAAACAGGATTTTGTCAAGGAATTGAAAACTACAGCCGCATCATACAGCGTAGGCCTCCTGGATCTGCTCCAACTACCCTACTCAATTATCTGCCAGAAAACGCAATCATATTTGTAGACGAGAGCCATGTAAGCCTTCCGCAAGTTAGAGGGATGTACATGGGTGATAGAAGTCGCAAAACCACATTGGTAGAGCATGGATTTCGACTGCCGTCAGCAATTGATAATCGTCCACTTACTTTCGAGGAATTTGAAAAAGTAGACATCCCATTAATATATGTTTCAGCCACTCCAGGTGAATACGAGCTTCAGAAAGCAGGGCAGCAAGTAGCAGAGCTGGTTATTCGCCCTACTGGACTGGTGGACCCTCCTATCGAAATAAGGCCTGTGATCGGCCAAGTCGATGACATGCTTGAAGAAATACGCATTCGCGTTGACAAAGAAGAAAGAGTTTTGATTACAACTCTAACAAAGCGTATGGCGGAGGACCTGACAGATTATTACAAAGATCTTGGTGTGAGAGTGGTCTACATGCACTCAGATGTTGATGCAGTGGAACGAACACAGATTCTGCATGATCTTAGAATGGGCAAATATGATGTTTTGGTGGGAATCAACTTACTTCGTGAAGGACTTGATTTGCCAGAGGTGTCGCTTGTGGGAATTTTTGATTCGGACAAAGAGGGATTTCTGAGATCTACACGTTCCCTGATTCAGACTTGTGGTCGGGCTGCAAGGAATGTTAACGGACAAGTATTGATGTACGCTGATCGAATTACAAAATCGATGCAGGAAACTATTGACATCACAAAAGCTCGGAGAATTAGGCAACTGGATTACAATGAAAAAAACAACATAACTCCAACAACTGTAAAACGTTTTGTGGCGCCTTCTTTACGCACTGAAATGGCGGAAGAAGAAGTAGTTGAAGATGCTGCTCCAGCTTATCAAAATCAGAGTAAAATTGAGGATAGGATAGTGGAACTTGAAGCAGATATGAGAACAGCTGCGGGTAATCTTGAATTTGAGTTTGCTGCAAAATTGCGAGACCAGATTAAGAAGTTAAAATTGTCAATTGGTTCAGCAGATTGAGAAGACTTAATCAATTCATAAGTCTTAAAATAAAAATTCCATTGTATCCTACCCCACTTTGGATCTTTTTTAGTGCTTCATTTTGCCTTACATCATTAATTCGCATCTCACTTCTTTTTGAACAAACTGAGCTCCATCCCAGAATATTAAAGACTTTTTCGTTAGGTCTGGGCTATGACCTAATGAATGCAGCATTGATTACTCTTGTAATCGGGCTGTTACCGTTAACAAATCGTTTGTTTAAAATTTTCAGTACTTTGCTCTTCATCGCAATAGCGGTCTTTTCCTTCATTGATTATCAATATTTACTTCAATTCGGCTCGCACCTTCCTTTTCATACGCTTGAGTATCTTCACGCACCCCAACACTTTTCGTCAACCATTATTGCTGCTCTGCATCACCCAAGTTTTTTACTGATTGTCTTTTTCCCTATTTCAGGTTTTGTCTTTGTTGCGTTTCATTTCCAAAAAAATGAACAGTCATGGAAGCAAAAGTTACCCATACGGACTGTCAGCCTGATTACTTTATTTGTGATTGGTGGGAGCGCAGGCAGTTACAGTAATTCTTATGTTGGAAAAAATATTGATGATCCATTGACTTCAGCTGCATTAAATTATTTCTTTTGGACTCAAGATCGTGAGAAAGAAGAAGCGCACAAAAAACCTACCCAGGCCTTGGAGTTAATTGAATCCAGTATGCTGGGCAAGCTTCCATCAGATCCAATTTATAGTGAGTATCCTCTTGTCCGAGAACACAACGCTAATGGCTGTTCAATCAAGGTGACCGAACTAGCCAATTTGCTTTGTCCAGATACTTCCAAAAAACTAAATATAATTTTGCTTTTGATGGAATCCTTCCGAGCATCTGAAATTGGGGTCTATGGTAGTAAAATTAATTTGACTCCAAAATTTGACGAATGGTCAAAAAAAGGAATTCTATTCAAGAATTTTTACGCAAACGGCTTTCAAACTCGCCACGGTGAAATCGCAACCTATTGCTCAGTGATGCCGAATTATGGTGTTGCAGTAATGAAAAGCTATGCGAAAAATCAATTTCGCTGTTTGCCATCAGTACTTCAAGAAAAAGGATATTCAACAACTTGGTTTCATGCCGGTGATGCAAGTTTTGATGGACAAGCATCATTTTTTAAAGAAAATGGTTTTGAAAAAATTGTCGATAAATTTGATTTTCCATGGGATACGGAAGAGTTAGGTTGGGGTTATTCAGATGGGGCTCTTTTCCAAAAACTTTTATCTTCTTTACCCCAACTGAGAGTACCTTTTTTTGCTTCAGCATTGACGATTACAAATCATCACCCATTCACAGTTCCACCGGAATATGATCTGGGGTTGGGTACTCAAGCTCTGCACAAATACTACAATTCTGTCCATTACATGGACTCAAAATTGGGAGAGTTCCTATCACTTGCTGAAAAAACAACTTGGTTTGAAAATACAATCATCATTGTTACGGCAGATACCTCTAGCTTCTTGACGCCCCAATCAGAGCCCAAAGATTTTGGTGAATTTGTATCGATTCGATCCCAAATACCATTGTTAATTCTAGGAGGGCCAATTAAGCAAAATGCGGAAATTAAAGACTTCGGAAGTCAAATAGACCTGGCTCCAACGATCATGGATCTACTTAGTTTGGCCTGGACTAGCCCATGGGTTGGGAAATCCTTGATTGGGCATCAAGATCTTCCGATTGCATATACGAATAGACCCGGAAGTTACTGGGCGGTAATGAGTGAATCAGGGAGTGTCTTTTCTGAGAATGATAATAAGTTCCACGTTGATAATCTAATTGATCCTTATGTAGAAGACAGATTAAAATCTTTGGGAACTTCTTGGTTAAAAGTGACGAGTTGGCTACTTCAAGAGGATCTCTATTGGCCAAAATTCGATAAGAATAACCAAGTGGTTTTCCAATAAAAGAATTAAACAGATGAAAATATGTTTCAGAAATTATTTTTTTTGATAATCAGCCTACTTCTGAGTTTTGAATTATCCTTAGCACGCCCAAAAATTTCTTTAGATGAACGAGAAAACATTCGAATTTATGCGGATACCAGTCCTGCTGTTGTAAACATCAGTTCTATCGCAGTAAATTATGATTTCTTCTATCGTCCGATGCCGTCAGAGGCAGGTTCTGGTACGGGCTTCTTTATCGATCGAGATGGGCACATTGTCACCAATTTTCATGTAATTGAAGGAGCACAAGAATTAATTGTCACGATGCTGGATGAAAGTCGATGGGAAGCCAATGTAGTTGGTGTAGATCCAAACAATGATTTGGCTGTGATTAAAGTTGATATTCCAGAAGAAAGGGTAAAGGTTTTACTGATGACCAATTCAGATGAAGTATTTGTTGGCCAGAAAGTCTTGGCTTTGGGAAATCCTTTTGGCCTACAACACACCCTTACCACAGGAATTATCAGCGCTTTGGGCAGAACGATTGAGGCCCAGAATGGAAGAAAGATTGAAGGTGTACTACAGACTGATGCAGCAATCAACCCAGGGAATTCTGGTGGGCCTTTACTGAATAGCGCGGGGCTTGTTGTAGGAATCAATTCAGCAATTATTGGTTCAGCAGGAAGTGTGGGGATTGGTTTTGCGATTCCTAGTAACACTGCCCGAAAAATCATCCCAGATTTGATTGAGCATGGATACGTTCAACGACCATGGTTAGGTGTTGAGCCAATTCCTACTCGTTACTTGCGAAGAGCTGGGTTAAGTGTACCAGACGGTTTATTGGTAGCTCGTGTTGTTGTCGGTACCGCTGCTGGAACTGCTGGTTTAAGGGGGGCCGATCGAGAAATCATTGTTGGCCGTTATCGAGTTCCCTGGGGAGGTGATATTCTAACAAAACTTGATGGAGAACCCCTCAGTAATCTTGAGGATCTAGCGCGAATAATTGATGTTCACCAACCTGGAGAAACATTGAACATTACATTTGTTCGAGATGGTAAAACCTACCGAACCAAAGTGAAATTGACCAAACGTCCCCGACCCTCCTTAATAAGTAGATAGTTATAAATTTATAAATATAAACAGCAATTTGTCATAATGTGCATACATTTTGAAGATGTTTTAAAGATTCATATGGAATTGATAACTCTTCACTGCAATTGCTTCATGACACGATTACTTGTCATTGGCGACGTACACGGTTGCCTTATCGAATTGGAAAATCTCTTAAGAAAACTTAGATACCAAATCAAACAAGACAGGCTAGTTTTTGTTGGGGATCTCCTAAATAAAGGACCTTCGGGTGCCGAAACAATATCCTTCGTAAACGATCTTAAAGATGATGGAGGAGAAGTAATTTATGTGAGGGGTAACCATGATGAGAAGTATCTGCAATTCTATAATCAATTTTCCAACAGACTTCTCAAAGAGCAGACACCACCACGCCGATTGTGTCAAGGATGGTTGGGACCTGATGGTCACAAAACTATCAGCAAAATGAAAGGTCGTGATTGGAGACTCCTCCTAGGTACACCCCTTTCTTTTCAAACAGGTAACATTACTGTTATACATGGAGGTCTGTCCTCAAAAATTCACTGTAAGCCCAAGCATCTTTTGGACTCCAAGAGTTTTTCCTCTAAACGCAGGGCTCAAATCAAATCTTTAATGTACATTAGGTATCTTCGCAGGGATGGGACAGTCCCCAATCACAATGAAACTAGAGGCCTAGTTCCTTGGCAAGATCTTTATGATGGCCGTTTTGGTTGGGTGGTTTATGGTCATCAACCCACATCTCATGTCCTTCATAACGGAAAAACCATTGGGATTGATACAGCGTGCTGTTACGGAAATCGACTCACAGCGCTAGTGCAAGAACCTGATTCTCAAATTTATTGGGAATCTGTTTCAGCACGGTCATTTTACGCGAATTGTTCTCCTCCAAAACGACTCAAGAGGGTTGCCACTGCAGTTTGAACTGAATCATATCAAGAATGTCCTGAATCTGGAACTCTCAATCCTTGCTGTAAATCGCTAAGATTTGAAAAAATTTTAGGGCTGATGGGAGTTGCTAATTGATAAAATCGATCTCCTAAATAAAGAATAACTTGATTGGGAAAAGCTCATTCTACTGGAAGTAGACATAGGGTTTCACCAATGAATTTTAAATTGTAATGACCAATCGCATCAATGCATCTGAATTAAAATTCTGAAGGGTTTGTAGAAACTCTTTCCTTAATTCATTATGGAAAGAGCATATCTAAAACATTCCGGTATCCTTAATCAGGTAATTGATTTAGGAATGAAATGGGTCTGTTACATGGACTGGGATTTGTATTCATGAAAGGAGTTATATTTGAAATCCAATGAATAGCCCTCCGAGATAGACACTCAGTGACTCATCCCTTTTATTCTCTCTTTATTCATTTACTTCTACTTTTTATAATCAGTAAAATTGTTCTAGCTGAAGAATTAACCCGTCAAAGTTATCCAGTTCAAATGACAACGACTTCGATTGGAGACGGCTTTTGGATAGGATTGTTTGTTAAGGAAGATCTTTTGTTAGGCTTGCAATTCACCAATCACTCAACAAATTTTACCAGATATGAGAACTATGAACATAGTATTAGCCAGCAAAGTCAGGTTGTTCTCATTTTTAATCGATGGAATCCTTTAAAGGAAACGGCATTGTTTCTTCAGAGTGGCATTGCTCATCGAAAGCAGTATGAAGATACTGTTTTCAGGCGAGATCACTATCAAGGAGATACCTTGGTTGCTTACGGACGGTTTGGAAACATCAAGGTTGTCTGGCCAGAATGGGCAGCTAATCTTGGCGTAGGCTGGCATTGGTGTTCAGATCAAGGATTCAGTGGAGGTTTTGGTTACGGGTTGCTTGTGAGTGAACGTCCCAAGATGACAACTAATTCATCTGATTGGACTGTTACCGAAGCCGAGGATAAATATTTTCAAGAACAACAAGAAAAAACTCGTGAAAAACTTAACCAGCTAGCATTTTGGCCATTATACTCCGCCAGTTTTGGTTGGACATTCTAGACTGCCATTATGATTGAATGTGAATCACATAAGTAATCTCTGGATTCAAAGATCAGCTTGGTTAATAGCAATTAGACCAAAAACACTAGGAGCAGCTGTTGGCCCAGTCCTGATCGGTACAGCGATAGCGATTTCAGATGGAATGTTTCATCTTCTTTCATGCCTATTATGTTTCTTAGCTGCAATCCTGATTCAAATTGGAACCAATTTTTCTAATGACTATTATGACTTTTTAAAAGGTGCAGATACTTCGGAACGTCTCGGACCAAAGAGAGTAACACAATCAGGGCTCTTGGAACCCGATGCGGTGAAACAATTGTTTGTAATTGTCTTTGGTATGGCAGTGCTGTGTGGAGTTTTTCTGGTTGTCAGAGGTGGCTGGCCAATTTTACTAATTGGACTACTCTCAATTGCTTCGGGCATTCTTTATACAGGTGGACCATTCCCTCTTGCATACCATGGGTTTGGTGACATCTTTGTCCTTCTGTTCTTTGGTCCAATCGCAGTATCAGGAGCATATTATGTTCAAGCACTTGAGTGGAGAGAGTTGACGATTCTAGCTGGTCTCATTCCTGGATTTACTGCCACTGCGTTGATTGCGATAAACAACCTTCGTGATGCTCCCACTGATGTAAAAGTTGATAAGCGAACCTTGGCAGTAAGATTTGGAGAGAATTTTGTTCGCAGAGAGATTCAGTTCGCTCTAATTCTGGGTGCAGTTTTACCAGTACTATTGGTTGTTATGCAACCAAGTCAATGGCCTGCCTTACTTAGTTTATTGGTGTTATGGCCCATTTTTGGTGTGATCAAAGTAGTCCTTTCAGATACAAAAGGTTGTGAGTTGAATGTGGTTTTGGCCACCACTGGAAAAATACTTTTGATTCAGTCACTTCTTTTTTCAGTGGGATGGGCCGCGCCAGTTCTCTTGAAATAGTTATTGTTCTAAAAATCCGAAAAATAAAATAATTCTAAATGATTCAGAGTAGTTGGTTTGTGTAGGGTAGAGCAGGTGATTCCATTGCTGGAGTACCCTTGCCCCCCCTCCGAACCGTGCTTGCAACTTTCACTGCACACGGCTCTCCACATTTCAGAAGGTGTTCGTTCCATTCAGTTGATACCTATGGTCGGGAAGTTTACCCCATGTAAGCTGATGATGGCACTCTACACAAAGCACCATTTTCTTGCGATTTCTCGCAATCATAACTCGCTTCCACAGTTCTTTTCCCTTGATATCCCCCAGTTTTCTAACGTGGTGGACTTCAAAGTATCCGTCTGTTTTACCGCAGTATTCACATACTTCAGCGTTAAGCCTTTCGATAATTTCAGAGCGAGAGGAATGTTGCATGGGATTATAAATCACATCTACAGTTTTCCTTTTGGTTTGTCCTGATCGATCTACATCTTTCAGTTTAAACCATTCTTTCCTATATTTACCGTCTATCACCGTCAGATGCTTGTCCTTGCCATCTGAGTAATGTCGATAGATTTTGGCTACGCTAGACTTGTGCTTGTGTGCCAGAGTCTTCAAAAGACTTGTCTGAGCAACGTAATAAAGGAGTCCCAATCCTCTGTAGAAGTTTCCAGCAAGTTTGTAGTATTCTGCAAACCCTCTGACTTCATTATTATATTGGGTAAGGATTTCATAGTCACTGTTATTCAGAAGCTCTTTGCGATGTAGAGCGTCCCAGTTACTACCGTTGTTGAGGTTTCCGTATCGCTTGCGCTTTACGAAATCCCTCACTTTTGCTACTGGTATTAACAGGCATATACCTGTTCCTAACCAGCGCCTCCTTAATGTCTTTCTTCCGAATCTCATCTCGTTTGCAGCCCTGTTAGCAGTTGCCTTCATGGGATGTGTACCGAGATGATAGCCCAGAAAGAGCACTCCTTTCTTATGGTGTTCAATCTTGGTTTTCTCTTCTGAACACTCCAGACGAAGTGTATCTCTTAGAAATTCCTTGATTTCTTCCATAATAGCCACAGCTTCTGCTTTGTTTCCTATGTATCCCAGCAAGAAGTCATCGGCATACCTTGTATACTGCAACCTACGGTAGTCAGGATCTAATTGATCACTCTCCGTAGTATTCAGTTGTTCATCGGTTAATCTTTCTAGTTCTTTAAATAGACTTTCCTTAGACCATCCTGCGTATTTGAGGGTTTTGGTTTTTCCCCTCCCTGTCTCTGGCACTACTTCGAGATTTTCATCTTCTAGTAGTTTCAGTTTTTGACGTAGTCTGACCTTGGCGTTGTCTATCTTCCGATATTCCGTAGTTCTCTTTCTCTTCTTACCCTTATGGGTTCGCTGACAAAGGTCTGTTACGAATATATCAAGTTCATGCAGGTATATGTTAGCGAGGATTGGACTGATAACTCCGCCTTGTGGTGTACCACTATAGGTTTTGTTAAACTTCCAATCTTCCATATATCCTGCCTTGAGCATCCATCCGATGAGGGCAATGAATCTTTCATCGTTGATTTTCTCTTTCAGCAGTTTCACCAAAATTTGATGATCGATGTTGTCGAAGTAACCTTTGATGTCAAACTCAATGAACCACTTGGTTCCCATATAAGCGTCTTGAATGGTTGACAATGCGTCATGACATCCAATTCCTTTTCTGAAACCAAATGAGAACTTAGAAAATACTGGTTCATAGATGGCTTCCAGAATAATTCTGCAGGCTTCCTGAACAAGTTTATCCGTGAATGTAGGTATACCCAGTGGTCTTTTCTTACCATTGCTCTTTGGTATGTATACCCTGCGTGTTGGCTTGGGACGATAAGTGCCATTTCGTAGTTGGTTCATAATCTCATGACTACGTTCCACACTATGTCCATCGGCAGTTACCTCATCCACTCCCTTGGTGGTTGCACCATAATTGGAAGAGATGTTGGCATAAGCCAGTTCCCAGATCTCTGGTTTGTTTACCAGTAACTTATGCAAGTCCCTGACTCGCTCACCATTGATCGAACACTTACTTATACCCTCTAATCTCTTCACAAGGTTTTGGTTAGACATTCGTCTTCCTTATCTTGATTAGTTGGTATTTGAAATGCTGTCTCACTTCCCCCTTCTCCCACTTGTCATCCTCACGATTGACCGCTTTCGTCCTTGTTACCTTGGACTTATACGTTGTGGATAGATTGGATTGGTTACCAATTGCTGAACCCATTACGGGTCAACCTTGGGTACTATTGAGACTCCGTGGTCATATTGGTACTTCACGAACTTAATCGTTTTCTACCAACTTAGACCATCCCATGTTTCAAGTTGAATTCAGATTCGACAGACTTAGGTTCCCTTTCCAGACTATTATCTACTTATTACGGTAGTGTCTCTGCTGGTCGATCAGGTGTGGCCCAGAACGTAAAGGCTTCGGAGAGTTTTAGAGTCTCTCCTGCTGCAGCAGAGTCTCAATCGTGGGGCGCTATCTTCGGAATAGCGTTAAGCTCTTTTGGTTGAGAGGCAATGGGATTCCATCTTAATCTTTGGGTTCAAGTAGTATGACTTTAACCATATCTGTCTAACTCTGATCTGTGCCTGCACCTGAGCTACCTTGGTGCGTCCAGACCTTTTGGCGTGGATGCTGTGTTCAGCACTTCCTTTCGGAATCTTCGAGGGTGTTACCACCCGTGCCTAACCACGCTGAGTTTCGAACATCTCGACAGTTCGAGAGTTAGTTCTTAGGCTAACTCGCTGATATTCAACCGTTTACACGGCGCACCTAAAACCCCATTAGCATGTCTTGCAAATCTTCCTTTATAGAGCCCATGAATTTGACAAGAACTCTTTCAAGGGCATCTTCCAAATTGGGTTCATTAATATTTCTCAACAGTATCAACAACCTCTTGTTGTGAATCCATCACCAGGGACCCGAATTGCACAACCTTTTCGTAAATGGGTCCCACCCTAAAGGATAAGGAGATTCGCATGTCTCCTGCCGCTAATGATCTTTAAGCTTTCTAATAAATTGATGTGGCCAACTTGGTCGACTTTTAACAGCCGACCTCCAACGAATCTTACTTTATAAAAGTACAAGTTTCGGTTCACTACCTTCAGTATCTTTGGTAAGTTCCATAATTCCTGTTAGTCAAATGAAATGACCCATGTTGGTACATATAATTTGTTGCTTCACTTGCCCATGAGTCAAGAGTTGTTACAGGCTTTATTTACTGCCAATATCTTTACAGTACTGAACGACCTAAATGAAGCGCCTTTATTCATTTTCGAAAGTACTCGTTGAGATTGTCTCTGCCAAGAGTACCTTAAAGTCAGGATCAATCATTTTCTCATAATTTGGCAAATTGAGCCAAATTTGGAATTGACTGGTTTGTTTTCTTTGTATTTTTGCAGAAGTGGAAACATTTCCGAGTGCTGAACAACTGTTCCAGCAGCCATCAATTGAATATGGCCTTAATCGTACTGACCAGCAGCTCGCATGTTGTCAGGATTATTAATCATTCCTCTTTGAAGAACCGTCACCTTTTCAAAAAAGAGATTTGGATAATATGGAAACTAGGTGTCTTGCCTCCATGGTACTTGGCCACCTGTCTCCATTGATGAAATCATTCAATACCTGATTTCCTTTGAGTGAGGCAGTAGGTCATCTTTTACCATTTCACTTGGGGTAAAAGTCCAGATGATGAACACAAAATAAAGAAGGGGATTTCTTCTAGACCAAGGAAACAAGATTTTCAATTGTTATCTTAGTTATTTGCCTCTCTCTTCTATATTTTTGGATGCCAGCAACGAACCCGATGTTTGTCGTTATGGTCCCGCCAAGGTGGATCGGTTTTGCATTCTTTGGTCGCTTTGGAACACCGATCCCTGAATCGACACCCAATCAAGATCGAGCCAAGCTGGGGCAGAGTCCCAGGGATTGGTTCAAAATCGACATCAGCTTTTCCAGGTTGTGGTCGAGCTTGCTGAAGGGCGATGGTGTAAGGATGTGCAGGGTTCTCCAATTGTTCAACCGGTAGATCTTCAACTACTTCTCCAGCATACATGATAACAACCCGGTCTGCTAGAAAGCCGACCACATCCAAATCATGTGAAATGAAAAGTAAGGCCATTTTACGTTCTTTTTGAAGATTTTTGATTAGCCTAAGAATCTGTGCTTGTGTAGTTACGTCCAGAGCGGTTGTTGGCTCATCTGCAATCAATAAATCGGGCTCACAGATAAGGGCCATGGCTATCATCACTCTTTGTCTCATGCCACCGGAGAATTGATGGGGATACCACTCCAGCTTGTTTTCAACATCCCGAAGCCCTACTTTCGCCATGAGATCAGCAATATTCTCTCTTCGATCTTTATTTCCTAAAGATGAATGCTCTTTCAGTACTTCGTCAAGTTGCTCGTGAATCGTTAGTACGGGGTTCAACGCAGTCATCGGTTCCTGAAAAATCATCGCCATTTCTTTTCCTCGCAACTCACGCCATCGCTTGTTACTAGCATTGGAAAGATCTTTGCCTCTCCACAAGAGTTCACCTTGATGGTTAGCTATTATTTTGTTCGAAAGCAAACCCATCATTGACAAAGCGGTCATTGATTTCCCACAGCCAGATTCTCCGACTAGACCGATTGTCTCCTGCTCATTGATTGATATATTGACCTTTTTGAGTACCTGGACAGGTCCATCCTCAGTCTTTAGACTCAAGTAATAGTCTTTCAATGATAATAATTTGGATTTGTGTTCAGTGTATCGCATTGAGAAATATAAAAGGGTCTAATTCATAATTACTGTGAAGGTACTTGGAAATCCCTTCAGAAATTTATTTAATTTTTTATTTCTTGGAACCGGCCACTTTCTGCATCTTCAAGGTATTGATGTTGATGCACAACCATTCCCCAATCTGACAAAGTAATAACTGAGTAGATTGGTGGTTCTTTGATCAACTGAAATGGCAAATTATCAGTTGTGAAAGTAAATTGGTGAACTGTCGAAGGTTGACATGAAAAAGGCATCCCACGCCAAACACCATGCAAGGGCCTGTGAAGATGCCCAAAGAATAAATGTTTAACGTTTGAATGAGAATCCAGAATCTCCCCAAATATCTCTCCATCAGTAAGATTGCAGTTGTCCATTTCTTTCATACCCACCTTGAAAGGTGGATGGTGGAGAAAGACATAAATAGGATTCTTTAAATGTTTCTTTAATTCGTTACGCAACCAGTCTTGCCTTTTTTCACAATAACTTCCTGCAACTTGACCTTCCTGCAAAGTATCTAAAAAGAGATAGACATCCCCATCTGATTGTATTTTGGATTGAATAAAACCATGTGGATCTGTTGCTGTTTCCGGAAAAACACCTTTGAATGTTTCTCTTTGGTCATGATTTCCTAGCAAAAGTTGATATCTTATTTCATATTTTTCAAGTAGTGCCCTAAGTAATTGATAAGAGTGCACATCACCTTCATTGCAAAGATCACCTGTGATTACTAGTAGATCTAAATCAGAATGTCTTAGCTTGATATTAGCCAAAGCCTGCTCAAGACGATAGCCAGGGTCTATCTCATGGATTTTCTGCCCTTCAGGAACGAGGTGAAGATCAGTTAATTGTATGATTTTCATAGCTCCTCTTTGTGCGATTCATTGGGTAATATCCATTGAAAATAACTAGATTGTTTATGATCGATCCATTGAAAAATAAAACCTTTAAAGGGAATTTTGTCAATTCAGGTGCGCTTGACTTTCTTACGAAGCTAAACAAGCATCTGTCTTTAATTTGGAAATTATTGTCTCACATATTTTTTGGATACGAACACTCTAGCATACGAATTCATGGAATATTTTATCCAGCAACTCATCAATGGAGTAACGCTTGGCTCGATTTACGGGTTGATCGCAATAGGATATACAATGGTATATGGTATCATTGGGATGATAAATTTTGCTCATGGTGATATCTTCATGATCAGCGCCTTCATTGCCTTGATCGGATTGCTTATCCTTTTTGGTGCTGGGATTAGCTGGCTACCCTTCTTGTTGTTGGCTGTTTTGATTCTATCTATGTTCCTGACGGCAGCCTGGGGTTGGGTGGTTGAGAGAATTGCTTACCGTCCACTTAGAGGCTCTTTCCGGTTGGCACCTTTGATTTCTGCGATTGGTATGTCGCTCTTCCTGCAAAACTTCGTTCAAATTGCCCAGGGTGCTCGAATCAAACCTTTACCTCCAGTAGTTAGCGGAGGATTTATTTTAATGGATAGCGGTGATTTTACTGTAAATCTTAGTTATTTACAGATTGTTATTGTTGTTCTGACTTTGGTTTTGATGACAGGGTTTTCTTTGCTCATTTCCAAAACAGCTTTGGGTCGCCAACAGAGGGCTTGTGAACAGGATAGGACGATGGCAGCTCTTGTTGGAATAAATGTGGATCGTACAATTTCCCTGACATTTGTAATCGGAGCTGCTCTTGCTTCGGTGGCAGGTTTGATGTTCCTGCTGTACTATGGAGTTATCGACTTTTTCATTGGTTTCCTAGCTGGAATCAAGGCGTTCACTGCTGCTGTTCTAGGTGGAATTGGTTCTTTGCCAGGAGCAATGCTGGGAGGTTTACTGATAGGACTGATTGAAACTTTCTGGTCCGCTTACTTTACAATCGAATACAAGGATGTTGCTGCCTTCTCCATATTGGTGTTGGTATTGATATTCAGACCCACTGGATTGCTTGGTCAGCCTGAAATTGAAAAAGTCTAATGTCAGTTCTGAAACCGAAAAACCTCAATGCTATCCTGAAAGATAGCTTCATCATTGGGCTGATTACTTTGGTTTTGGCAGTCCCGATTGTCGGCCTTCCAACCATCAATGCTACTGAAGGATTAAAGATTGAACCTCGATGGTCAGTAGTTATTTTGATGGTCCTGGGTGTTTTTCTTGGACGTCTTTTGTTGAATTTATGGTGGCATCGTGAGCCAACATTATCTAGTTCGATTATTATCCAAAATATACCGCTTCTTCAATCACTCCAGCAGCTACTAAAATTCATCCTACCCATTGGGCTCATCTTCGCGTTGATTTTGCCAACAATGCCTTTTGCCTCACGTTACGTCATGGATGTGGCAATTCTGGTCATCACTTACATTATGTTGGGTTGGGGACTTAACATTGTCGTGGGGCTAGCTGGTTTGTTGGACTTGGGTTACGTTGCATTTTACGCAATTGGTGCCTACTCATATGCTCTTTTGGCTAACTACTTCGACTGGTCCTTTTGGATCTGCTTGCCAATGGCAGGTGTGTTTGCCGGAATTTCAGGAATATTACTTGGATTCCCTGTCTTGCGCTTGCGTGGGGATTACTTGGCAATCGTGACACTTGGTTTTGGAGAAATCATACGAGTTATCTTATTGAATTGGTACGAATTTACGGGTGGTCCAGATGGAATATCGGGCATACCTCGCCCCAGTTTTTTTGGATTAGAGTTCAAGCGAAATTCCGAAGGAACTTTCTCAGGTTTTTTTGGGCTGGATTACAGCTCGATGCACCGAATTATTTTTCTTTATTATTTGATTCTTGCTTTAGCTCTATTGACAAACTTTGTCACATTGAGGTTGCGGAAACTTCCAGTCGGCCGAGCTTGGGAAGCATTGAGAGAAGATGAGATCGCCTGCCGTTCTTTGGGAATCAACCCAACAAACACAAAGTTGACGGCTTTTGCAATTGGAGCAACATTCGGAGGACTCGCAGGATCTTTTTTTGCCACAAGACAAGGCTTTATCAGCCCTGAAAGCTTCACATTCATTGAATCAGCTGTCATCTTAGCGATCGTAGTTTTGGGAGGGATGGGAAGTCAGATTGGAGTTGTACTGGCTTCAGTAGTATTGATTGGAGGAACGGAATTATTCAGAGAGTTGGAAGAGTACAGAATGTTGGCTTTCGGAGCCCTAATGGTAGGAATCATGGTTTGGAAGCCAAGGGGTTTGCTAGCAAATCGTGAACCGACAATCCGAATTAAAGTTGAAGGCAGTTCATGAGTGATCTTCTAGCAGTGAATCACCTTACCATGCGTTTTGGGGGACTAACAGCAATTGATGATGTTTCATTTGCCGCAAAAAATAAGGAAATCACTGCGATAATTGGCCCCAATGGCGCTGGAAAAACAACAGTCTTCAATTGTCTAACCGGGTTTTACAAGCCAACGGTAGGGGAGTTATTGCTCCAAGGAGATTCCCTTACATACCGTTTAGAGAGACTGGAAGACTTTGTAGTTGCCCAAAAAGCAAGGGTGGCAAGAACATTTCAGAACATCCGGCTTTTTCCAGCCATGTCAGTCTTGGAAAATCTCCTCGTTGCTCAACATAATAAGTTAATGCTGGCTTCAGGCTGGACGATAAAAGGTCTATTTGGATTGAGTTCCTACAAAAAGGAAGAGGCCCAAGCTATTGAATTGGCCAAGTACTGGTTAGATAAAACGAATTTAATGAAGCGGGCAAATGACAACGCTAGTGATTTGCCATATGGAGACCAACGTCGCCTAGAAATTGCCAGGGGGATGTGCACAGATCCCAGGATGCTCTGCTTGGATGAACCTGCAGCTGGGATGAATCCAAAGGAATCAGCTGAGTTGAACTCTCTTCTTCAATTCATTCGAGATGAGCACAAGATTGGGGTACTTTTGATTGAGCACGATATGAGCGTCGTCATGGAAATCTCTGATCACATCATCGTTTTGGATTATGGCAGAAAAATAGCTGAGGGTTCTCCTAAGCAGGTTCGAAATGATTCTGCGGTAATCAGGGCCTATTTAGGTGAGGATGAGGACGAAGAGTTACCACCAGAGGTAACCGCAGATCTTCAGAATGATAAAGCCCATGGCTGAGATGCTCATCATCACAGGATTAGAGACTTTTTATGGAAAGATCCAAGCTCTACGTGGTGTTGATCTTCATATCAACAAAGGGGAGATTGTCACGCTGATTGGTGCGAATGGGGCTGGAAAATCTACGCTCCTGATGAGTATTTGTGGACGGGTAAAGGCGAGATCTGGTGCAATTGTTTTAGAGGGGTTAGACATCACCAAGGCCCAGACACATGAAATCATACAGATGGGAGTGTCTCAATCACCCGAGGGTAGAAGAATCTTTCCAAGAATGACAGTTATGGAAAACCTTCAACTTGGAGCGACTACAAATCAAATGGCCTATTTTGATGAAGATGTAGCAAAGGTCTTTGATTTATTTCCCAGGCTCAATGAACGTAAAAACCAACGTGGAGGTACGCTATCAGGGGGTGAACAGCAAATGCTTGCTATTGGTAGGGCTTTGATGAGTCGCCCCAAGCTGTTACTGATGGATGAACCTTCCCTGGGGATCGCACCCATTTTGGTGAGGCAGATCTTTAAAGCGATCGGGCGGATCAGCAAAGAAGAGCATGTGACAATTTTTCTAGTGGAACAAAATGCTTTTCATGCACTCAAGCTAGCGGATCGGGGCTATGTCATGGTAAATGGAGCTATTTCAATGACAGGAACAGGATCAGAACTTCTTGCTCGGCCAGAGGTGCGAGCAGCTTATTTAGAAGGAGGAGCGCACTGATGGATGCTGGTTGGACTGTTTTCTTTATCTTTACTATCTTGATTGCAGGAGGGGCCGCCTTTCTAATGGGACAAGCAATTGCTATAACCTGGCGTCCTATTTGGCAGTGTGTTTCCTATGGAATTTTACTCGGATTTGCTGAAAGATTTATGGTGTTTGCTCTATTTGAGGGTGAATTACTTTCTTTCACTGCTTATATTGTTGATACATTTGTTTTGGTCGCAATTTCTTTAATTTCATTTCGCAAAACCTACGTACAAAAGATGGTGCGACAATATCCATGGCAATTTGAGAATCAGGGTCCATTTTTTTTGAATACTAAGAGTACCAACTGACGTTACAGGGAATCGGACACCCACAAACGTCGCTTCGCTGCCCAAGCAGCAAAACTGGCCATTTGGCCTTACTGATGAGGAGATCAAATGAGGGCATTTAAAACTCTTCTGGCAGCTGGTCTGCTGGCTGCCTTGTCTGGTATGCCTGCCTATGCAGAGATTACCGTTGCAACCGCAGGACCTATGACCGGTCAATACGCCAGTTTTGGTCAACAAATGAAAGCAGGGGCCGAGATGGCAGTGGCTGACATCAATGCGAAGGGTGGAGTTCTGGGCGAAATGCTAAAGTTGGAGGTTGGGGATGACGCATGTGACCCTAAGCAAGCAGTGGCAGTTGCAAATGAGATGGTAGGCAAGGGTGTAGTTTACATGGCAGGTCACTTCTGCTCTGGTTCATCTATTCCAGCCTCAAAGGTGTATGAAGAAGAGGGAATCATTCAGGTCTCACCAGCTTCCACGAATCCAAAGTTGACGGATGAAGGAGGGCCAAACGTGTTTCGAGTCTGTGGTCGGGACGATCAGCAAGGAGAAGTGGCAGGTAAGTTCCTCGCAGGCGTTTATCGAAGCATGAACATTGCGATCGTTCATGATAAGACGGCCTACGGCAAAGGATTGGCTGATGCGACCATGGCCTCCATGAACAAATATGGAAAGAAGGAAACCCTCTATGAAGCCTACACCGCGGGTGAGAAAGACTACACAGCCCTCGTTTCCAAGTTGAAGAAGAACAATATCCAGGTTTTGTATGTTGGAGGCTACCATTCAGAGGCTGGCTTGATGGTTCGCCAAATGCGAGATCAAGGTATGAACACTGTACTTGTATCTGGTGATGCTCTGGTCACAGATGAATACTGGCAAATTACTGGAGATGCTGGTGAAGGGACATTGATGACTTTCAGCCCAGATCCCAGAAAGAACCCAATTGCAATCCCATTGGTTAAAGCTTTCCGCGAAAAAGGAATTGAGCCAGAGGGATATGTTCTATACACCTACGCTGCCATCCAAGTCTTTGCGCAGGCTGCGGAAGCCGCAGGAAGCACAAACATGGATAAGATTCTGAAGGTGATGAACAGTACAAAATTCAGCACCGTTCTTGGTGAACTAGGTTTTGACAGTAAAGGTGACGTGAGCCTACCAGGTTATGTTTTCTACATTTGGAAAGATGGAAACTACGAATATCTTTGATTCGATATATATTAAAATATGAATATTTTTTAACCATTGATCTACTTTACTCCGGGAGCACTTGAATTTTGTTCTGTTGATCTGGGCTTCCGGAGTCCTACTTGCCCTCCAAGACTTCATACTCATTATTGAAAAATCCCCCAAGTGATCTCCGTTCGAAACCTCTATAAACATTTTGGCGGAGTCCAGGCAGTAAACGGGATTAGTCTAGAAATCAAAACAGGGTTGATCACAGGATTAATCGGTCCCAATGGAGCTGGAAAAACCACTTTATTCAATCTGATTGCAGGGATTTTTCCACCAGATCAAGGACAAATCCTGCTTGATGGAGAAGACGTAGCTGGATTCAAACCACACCAACTTTTCTCCAAGGGACTTCTTAGAACCTTTCAAATTCCTCACGAGTTTCACAGTTTGACAGCACGGGAGAATTTGATGATGGTTGCCCCGAATCAATTGGGTGAAAGCCTCATAAGTGCATGGTTTCAGCGCAAAACTCTTCATCAGCAAGAGAGAGAGATTGCCATGAAAGCAGATGAAGTCATGGAATTTCTCAACATTCGACATGTCGCAGATGAGCTAGCTGGAAATTTGTCTGGTGGACAGAAGAAATTGCTAGAATTAGGTCGAACAATGATGGTTGATGCCAAGGTCGTTATTCTGGATGAAGTCGGAGCTGGGGTTAACAGGACTTTGCTGAGAGAAATTGGAGATGCAATTGAGTTGATGAATCAGGAGAAAGGATACACCTTCTGTATGATCGAACATGATATGGATTTCATCAGCCGACTCTGTAATCCAGTGATCGTGATGGCGGAAGGCAAGCTGCTAACTGAAGGCTCAGCAGAAGAAGTGAAATCCAATGAAATGGTGATAGAAGCTTATCTGGGTCGTGGAGCTTCATAAAGTCTGATCTGAGAAATATTTGTAAAACAGGAAATGAGTTACCTCCTTGGTGAAAATTTGATTGGTGGTTATGGAACTGGAGATATTCTCAAGGGCTGCACAATCTCTGCAGCGCAAAGAGAAATTTCTGTTGTTGTTGGCCCAAACGGAGCAGGTAAATCGACTGCTATGAAGGCGATGTTGGGTATGCTGAAGGTCCTGAAAGGGAGAGTTACGCTTGCGGGGCAGGACATCACGAACATATCCCCACAACAAAGAGTTCAACTTGGTATGGCCTTCGTTCCTCAAACCAATAATGTCTTCAGTAGCATGACCGTTGAAGAAAATCTCGAACTCGGTGCGTATGTTCGCACTGATGACTATTCAGATACGATGGGTCAGGTCTATGAGCTTTTTCCTGTGCTAAAAGAAAAGCGTCTCCAACCAGCAGGAGAACTCTCTGGAGGACAGCGACAACAAGTTGCTGTGGGGCGAGCTTTGATGATGAAACCGAGTGTGTTGATGCTCGATGAACCAACAGCAGGTGTCTCTCCAATTGTCATGGATGAGCTGTTCGACCGCATCATTGAGGTAAAAAAAACAGGAATTGCGATTTTAATTGTAGAACAAAACGCTCGACAGGCACTTGCAATCGCTGACAAGGGATTTGTATTGGTGACAGGCCAGAATCGCTTTACAGATTCTGGTCAAGTACTCCTTGCCAATAAGGAAGTTCGTCGCACCTTTCTTGGTGGATAGTGATGGATTTTCTGAACGCGATAGTTCTAATTTCGAATTACGTACTAATTCCTTCTTTGGTTTATGGGTCACAACTTGCCCTTGGTGCCCTGGGGGTGACAATTGTCTTTGGCATCATGCGCTTCGCTAATTTTGCGCATGGTGAAATGATGTCCTTTGCAACAGTCTGCACGATCTTTATCACATGGTGGTTTCAGTCACTTGGTTTAACTGCCGGAATCATTCCCACAGCTCTCCTTGCCCTCCCTTTTGGAATCCTGATCACGAGCTTATTGGTCTGGGGTACTGAGCGAAGTATTTTTAGCTATTATCGTCAAAGGAAGAGCAAGCCTGTAATCTTTGTGATCGCCTCCGTTGGTGTGATGTTCATGCTTAATGGGATCGTCAGGTTATTCATTGGGACAGATGAAATCATTTTCATGGATGGTCTAAAATTTATCATCAAAGCTGGAGAATTTAAAAAATGGTCGGGTCTCAAAGAAGGTTTATCGCTAAAGCAAACTCAGGTTCTAACTGTCCTATTGGCGATTATAGCAGTCGCCTGGGTGTTTTGGTTCCTACAAAAAACCAAGATGGGTAAGGCGATGAGAGCTTTCTCAGACAATGAAGATCTGGCATTACTATCAGGTATTAATCCTGAAAAAGTAGTGCAAGCAACATGGTTTATCAGCGCTGTCCTCATTACTCTAGCAGGTGTCCTCTATGGTCTTGATAAAAGCTACAAACCACTAGTCTATTTCCACCTGCTACTCCCAATTTTTGCTGCAGCCATTGTTGGTGGCATTGGGCAACCCATTGGGGCCATTCTAGGAGGCTACATTGTCGCTTTCTCAGAGGTAACGGCTACCTACGCATTCAAAAAATTCCTTAGATACCTTGGTCCCGAAGGTTGGTCTCCTGATAGTTTAGTCCAATTTCTTAGTACAGAATATAAGTTTGCGGTTTCTTTCTTGATTCTGGTCTTGGTCCTTTTGATCCGGCCAACAGGTCTTTTCAAAGGCAGAGTGCTTTGAGCAATTCGCATCGGGCTGTCATTAGTTTTGCAATCATGGCTCTCCTGCTTGGGATGGTAGGAACGATACAGTCTTGGAACGTGAGCCTCGCTATACTGAATCTTTGCCTGATTTCAGCGATCATGTCCCTAGGACTAAATATCCAGTGGGGCTATGCAGGTTTATTCAATGCTGGAGTAATGGCTTCAACAGCATTAGGAGGACTGGCTGCGGTTTTAGTATCTCACTCTCCAGTTGGTAAAGCATGGGCTGCTGGAGGATTAGATACAGGACTAGCTCCAATGACTTTGGTTTTGACTGTCTTAGGTGCCTGGTGGATTAGAAGGAAGGTACCAGAAGGCTACCTTCGAAAAGTCATGTTCTTGATGTGGCTTCTCTGCGGATATGCGTTGTTACGCTATTTCTATGAACAAGCTTCGCTAAATATAGAAGCAGTCGATCCAGCGCAAACAGGGTTTCTGGGAGGACTGGGTCTTCCTATTTTAATTTCTTGGATAGTCGGTGGAATAGCCGCAGCTGGATTAGCTTGGGTAGTTGGGCGAGTTGCTCTCGGGCTACGCTCAGACTACTTTGCGATCGCTACGCTTGGGATCTCAGAGATCATGATCTCCATTCTGAAGAATGAGGATTGGTTAACGAGAGGCGTGAAAAATGTCACGGGCTTGGAGCGACCTGTCCCTTACGAAGTAGACCTTCAACAAAGCCAGTGGTTTATGGATTTGGTCATCAGATTACACTCTGTTGATCCAAACCAAATCAGACAGGAAGCTCTCCAAGAGATGGTGATATCGGCTTCAGGGGTCTTCGTCAAGCTTTGCTACTCGGGACTATTCCTCATAGTTCTCCTAATAATCCTTGGCTTGGCTGCACTAGCCTTGAATTCTCCTTGGGGCAGAATGATGCGTGCGATTCGTGACAACGAAGTTGCGGCTGCTGCAATGGGAAAAGATGTGACGAACCGTCATCGGCAGGTATTCATTTTGGGGTCGGCGGTCATTGGTGTTGCGGGAGCAATGCTTACCACATTGGATGGGCAATTTACGCCCGGAACTTATATTCCTTTACGCTTCACATTCCTGATTTGGGTTATGGTAATCATCGGAGGAAGTGGTAATAACCTTGGGGCGGTCCTAGGGGCTTTTATCACTTGGTTTACTTGGATTGAAGCGGAGCCTGTGGCGCTTTGGGCGGTAGAAAACTTAAACTCATTGCTCAGTGAGGAGAATCCTCTCCGACAACATTTTATTGACGTTGCCCCTCATTTGAGGATGGTAATTATGGGGCTGATTCTTATTCTGGTGCTCAGGTTTCGGCCAGAGGGAATCTTGCCAGAGAGAAACATTAATAGTAAATAATTGGAATTTTTTTAAGAGACCTGCCCAATGAGGGCTGGTCTCTTTAAAATTACTCAGTGGAATCGAATAGTCTTAAATGATTTATCAGCTATTTCGAACTCTCGATATGAGCCAAATGTTTCACCGACACTATTCAACTCTACGTTAGTAGCACCAACATAATCGATTGGTCCACCGCCATTTAAAATACTGAGGCCTTTTGAAAGTTCACCTGGAAGGATCTTAGTGCCAGGGGCATTAGCGACGGCAAGTAAGTTGTCTTTAATCGATCCCCCATTTGTGGAGCGGGCCCTTTGCATCGCAAGAACTAAAAGAGCTGCTGCATCGTAAGATTCACCAATAAATGGGCCGTTATTGTTTATTCCAGAACCAGATGCGATTTTCTTGAAAAGTTCAGCGCCATTTGATGCCGAGCCAGGAACCGTTCCGAAAGAACCAGTTAGATCGCCATCAACATTCGTGTGCAACCTATCGCCAAACATTCCGTCTGCTAGGATAAATCTATCGAAAGCACCGCTATCGATTGCTGGTTGAATGATCCCGGGACCACCTTGATCTACATAACTAAAAACCGCCAGGGCTTCACCACCCGCTGAGTCCAAAGTTGCAACTTCTGCTGAGTAATCAGCTTTGCCACTTTCAGCTGGAATTGCTACGGTAATCTCACCGCCAAGATTTTTAAAAGCATTTACAAATGAATCTGACAGACCCTTACCATAATCACTGTTGACATATGTTACAGCTACCGATTTGATTCCGCGTGACATTGTGATTTTTGCTAATAACTGACCTTGCCTGGCGTCGGAAGGGGCTGTGCGGAAGAAATAACCATTATCTGATATAGTTGATAGAGCAGGTGAAGTTGCCGAAGGAGAAACCATTGGTATGCCATTGGGGACTGCAACATTATTGGCGACCGCTATAGTAACGCCTGAACAATCAGCTCCCATTATACCGACAACTTTTTCTGCTGTAACCAGCCTCTCAGCAGCAGCAGTGGCAGCAGCTGCATCTATACATGTAGAATCGGCACGAACAGGAATAATTTTTTCACCACCTAGCAGATTCCCTGAATCCGAAGCCTCTTTGAAGGCTAGTTCTGCTGAGCCTGCCATATCCGCTGTAAGAGATTCAATCGGTCCTGTAAAGCCAAGAATGATTCCCATCTTGATGTCTGCGAATGCTGCGGTAGGTAGTATCAAGCTTCCCGCTATCATCATCATAACTTTTTTGAAAAATTTGTTTCTCATCATTTTTCCCTCTTAAAAAGCAGACGTGTTAAGAATTTAAGAACATCTAGAGTTTGTTCAGAATTAACTGCATAGAACCGAAATTGCTGCCTACAAGTCATTTCTGAAACACCTTTTTTACACGGATTTACTGAAAAGGTCTACAAAGTCTATTTTCAAGCTTTTGTGCGATTCTGAAACCTGACTTAATGGATTTTGAGCTCATCAAGTCAAAGAATTATTTTGATGTTTCGAAAATAGCCTTTTATCAGTGTGCGCAGCAAAATCAATTTATTTAAATTTCTATTGTGAAGACCCGCTTAACAATTTGAGAAAGGTTCCTATGGTGTACGATGTCATTGTAGCTGGTTTAGGCGGAATGGGCAGTGCGACAGCCTGGCAATTAGCTAAGAAAGGGCACTCTGTTTTGGGCATTGAGCGTTTTTCACCGTCACATGATCAGGGATCCAGTCATGGAGACAGTCGGATTATTCGTTTGGCATATTTTGAGGATCCAGCCTACGTACCACTCCTGAAAAGAGCTTATGAACTTTGGAGTGAAGCTGAGATAGCCTCTGGGAAGGACCTTTTCACGGAAACTGGGGGACTGATGATTGGTCCTAGTGATTCAAAGACAGTGGCTGGAGCGCTTCATTCAGCGGATGAATGGGATCTTGGTCATCAAATGCTCGGTTACGAGGAAATGAGAGAACGCTTTCCACAGTTCATTTTGAAAGAAGATGAGATTGCTCTGTTTGAAGAAAGGGCAGGATTCGTCCGGCCGGAGAGAAGCTGTGCAACCCATAATCAATTGGCAGAGCAGTCTGGTGGAAAAATGCGTTTTGGAGAACAATTCTTATCATGGTACCCAGATGGGAATGGCGTTCAAGTCGTTACAGATAAAGGGACTTATCGAGCAAATCGACTAGTGATCTCAGGGGGTTCCTGGAATCCAAAGCTGTTGCCAGATTTGAAAATCCCGTTTGATGTTAAACGTTTAACATTATTTTGGTTTGACGTTGAAAATATGGATCAGTGGCAGTTAGGGAGAATGCCTATATACATTTGGGAGCCAAGTGATATTGAACAATTTTACGGATTTCCTGCGATTGATGGGCCCGGGGGTGGAGCCAAGGTGGCATATTTTAGGGTGGGCCCGGAGTGTGATCCTGACCAAGTTGACAGAACCGTACTTCCTGAGGAGATTGAGTTGATTAGACAAGCGACAGTTAGATTAAATAAATTGTCCGGGGCTCCACTTAGAACAGCTACCTGTCTTTATACAAATACCCCGGATGAGCACTTCGTTATCGGGTTACATCCGGAGTATCCTCAAGTGTCTTTAGCAGCAGGTTTTTCTGGGCATGGATTCAAGTTTGCGAGTGTGATTGGAGAGGTTATGTCAGATCTGGCAATTCAGCAGTCAACAGAACATCCAATTAGCCTTTTTTCTCCAAATAGATTCCGAAACTGAGTTGGATTTGAGTTTCTTTATTTCCAAATCGCTCTGCATTAGCAGATCAGTTACGAAATAGTATTTTTCAATACTGAAGTTTTCTTTGATTAGATATAATTATAAATCATAAAATTTTGGAGTTGGAAGGAAATAACAGCTATATTCCTCCCGTCACTTTACTTCAATAAAATTTGTGGATAAGTCAGTAAAGGTGTAAAACCGATTTTTATTACCAACTAAAATTATTCATCTGGAAATCTGGCTGGGCTTTATGTTTTTGAATCTCGGCATTGATTTTCTGATCAGAAGCATCCCTCAAAATTCCATCACGCACCCAGACGCCTGCAATTCCAAATTTTTTTGCACCCTGGATATCGTGCTCTATTGAATCCCCTATCGCGACAGTTCGCATCTTTGCAAAAGAATACTCTCTTTCAGAAAATTTATACATCTCTTCATACGGCTTACCGATCCAGATGACTTTACCACCTGATGTTTCGTAATATTCTGCAATTTTACCAGCTCCATAGGCAAGACCTTGTGGCGTGAGCATCCATTTGTCAGGATTCAGGCAAACACAGGGTAGTTTTTTGGACAGAGGAATCTCCAACTTCTTGATAGCTTTCTCCCAAGATTCTTCCTCGCCACGACTACCACTAAGAATCAACACGTCTGCATCTTCCGGATAGGCTACTTCCTTGAGCGTTGATCCCAAAAGGGGAGACCGGTCTTCGTCTCGAGCTAACACCCAACATCTTGATCCATCTTCAAGTCCAAGCTCAGACAATCCTCCAGTAAAAAGGTAATGCCCTACCTCCCCAGAAGTAACGACACCCTCAAAGAATTCTCTATGTAGCCCCAGCTGTTCCATGCGCTGATAATTTTTCTCTGCTCTTTTCGCTGAATTGGAGAGAAGAATTACTGTTTTTTGGGCTGCTTGGAGGTTCTGAAGAGCTTCAATAACACCTTTAAAAACAGATTGGCCATTGTGTAGCACTCCATATTGATCTAGCAGGAAAGTTTCATATCTATGGGAAAGTCTTTCAAGTTTGATGAAGGGGATATTCAGCATGGCTTAGATACTTAGTAAGCCCTTCCAGGCAAGTCGAGCGGTTCCTGCAGCAGCTTGATCAGAGGCAACATTCTGCATTTGAATTGGGAGTTGCTTTTGGCGAAGTGCGGTCCAAACGGAATTTTTTGAACCACCTCCGACTGTACGAAGTGACTTTAAGACTGGGCCTCCAAGTTCATTTAAACGATTGTAGGCCAGTGCTTCCACTGCGCTCATTCCTAACAAAAGACCATGAAGGAAAGTTTGGTCATCTGTAGGCCTTGGCTCTAAGCGTGGTGGGAAGGAAGGGTCATTGATTGGAAATCTCTCTCCGGGTTTCAGCAAGGGATAGTAATCGAGGTCTAATATTGTTTCAGGGTCAATATTTCTGGAAAGTTTAAGAAGTTCCTTATCTGAAAAAAAATGAGTGAGTACGTTGCCACCAGTATTTGAGGCTCCACCTGGTAACCACTGATCACCAATTCGATGACTGTAGATACCATATTCAGGAGCAAAAACTGGTTGATTGCTTAGAATCTTAACAACAAGAGTCGAACCAAGTGAAGTGACCCCATCCCCAATTTCGGATGCACCCGTTGCCAAGAAAGCGGCACAACCATCCGTAGTCCCTGAAACGATTTTGATGTCTTTTGAAAGTCCAAAGCGAACGGCAATTTTTTGGTCAATCTCACCTGTGACTTGACCGGGTTCTTTTGGATCTGGAAGTAACTCAAGTCGAGCTTTTGTTTGGGAGATCCAATTAGGCCATTCTCTAAGGATGGGATCATACCCTGTTTTCAGTGAGTTATTCTCGTCACTCCATCGGTATTCGCCAATAAATTTTCCTAGTGCCCAGTCTGCTTGGTGAAGCGCTCGGTGACATCCATCAAGTTCCTGAAGCTTCATCAACTTTGCCAATCCAGAAGTGGCTCCATGCGCAGCACTTTCTCTTGCAGCATACTGACGAATCTGCTCAAGAATATCAGGATCTTCGACAGGATCATTATACATCAGAGCATCGCCAATGGGTTCCTGCTTATTGTTAAGCGCCAACATCGTCCCAGACGTCCCATCGACGGAGATTCCAGCAACCTGATTCCATTGATCATTCGATTCTATCCGCAATTGCGCCAGAGTGGATTCTACGGATTTCCACCAAACAGCGGGGTTTCGATGATTTGAACCGAAATCTGACATAAGGCTGGATCGCTGAGCTACCACATCAAATTTTGAATTCATCAAAACTGCTCGCACACCAGAGGTGCCGATGTCAATTCCGAGGACCAGGGCAGATTCTAGAGAGGATGTCATCTAAGTTGGATTTGTTGAGTAAGATTAAGCTGAGGCATTTCGTCGAGCCAATTCCTGTCTATACTTCTCCGCATCCCAATTCAGAAGTGCTGCTTCATCATTGAAAGTCAACTTTTGAACTCTATCGTTGGGTTGTAACCGAGATGCAACTTCTTTCAGAGACAATAACATTTCATCGGTGCCACGAGGGGCTTGCTTGTGTACCAACACGGCTTGAGCAGGGACGATTAAGGCTTTGGGAAGGCTTTCATTTTGATTCTGCTCAAACTGGGATAGAGTTGAACTCGATTTCAGAAGTTGTACACCTGAACCCAGAAAAATGACGTGGTCAGGGTAAAGTGAACCCTTTTCTACCTTTTCCAGAGAAATAGTGTCGTGGGCTATTCCTTGGGCAAAGAATTCGGCATCTCGATAGTTAGATTCTTCTGGAAGAGCCAAATTAGACTTCGGTATTTTGACCTCTCTTTTAGAGCGCCTAAGCCTTAGGTGTACTTCCAATAAAAGTTTATGCGCCTCTTCAATTGAAGAGGCAGCTACGACCAACCCATGATTTCCAAGGATCAAGACATTCGTTTTGTTTGTGATCTTTGATTGTATCTCACGAGCCAGCGGTAATCCGGGCCTTCTGTAAGGAATGAAAACCCAATCAAGGCCTCCCAAAGGAGTAGCTAAAAGCTTTTCAGCATTTTGAAGGACAGCCCAAGAGATTGTTTCTACACAATGAACATGGAGTACAACCCTATATTTTAATGAGGCGTGAACCACTGTCTCAATTGATGGACGAAGGGATTCAGTTGGGTCTACTTTAAAATATTGGGGCTTTTCCACGCGCTCGTCATTCTGTGCCATTGCTTGTTGTAACTTGGCAAGATCCACAGCTACCATCGTCTTTTTCTCTGTCGCTTCTGATAACCAGGTGCCGGATGCTTTCACCCAAAGTAGGCCGTCTTCTTTAATGGATGTATTTCCACCAGCTCCCTGTACCAATAATGGGTTTCTTCCTAAATTAGCGGAAAGTTCACAAAATTTTTGAAATTCTGGACTTTTTGAAAAATTAAATATTGAATCATTCATGAAAAAAAATATCTACTAGTTGGAGATTTTAACAAGGATTTAGAGGGGGATCACCGGAAAGATACCGTTGAACTTCTTCTGCAGCCTGTTCAGCAGCATACTCTACTGTACGCAAGGAAGCGCCAGCAATATGAGGTGTCAGTGTTACGTTATCAAGTTTTAACAAAGGCCAATCTGAAGGAACTGGCTCTACTCCAAAAGTTTCCAGCATAGCTCCCCGAAGATGACCGCTGGTGAGTGTATCGGTTAAAGCCTGGTAATCCACCATCGGACCACGAGCAGTGTTGATGAAGTAAGCATCTTTCTTCATCTTGTGGAAGGCTTCTTGATTGATGAAACCAGTGGTTTCCTTTGTCACCCTTGAGTGCAAACTGACAACATCTGATTTCTTTAGCAAAGCATCTAAATCGACCTGTTGCACACCATTCACTTTGTCGTCCGAACTCAACTCCACATATGGATCACAGACGAGGATTTGGCATCCAAAAGGCTGAAGAAGTTTTACAACCTTTGTTCCGATATGACCATAACCAATCAATCCAACAGTCATCTGTGAGAGTTCTCTGCCAGTGACGTCAGCCCGATAAAGATCACCGCGCCAGGTCCCATTTCGAAGAGATTCATGGCCCAAGCGGATCAGCCTTGTTTCGGCTAAGATTGCACCAATTGTGAACTCTGCAACAGCGCTCGCATTCCTGCCTGGAACATTGACCACTTTGACATCTGCCTTACGAGCAGCCTCCATATCAATATTAACTGGACCCCCACGAGAGACAGCGATGAGACGAAGGGTTTTCAGTCTGTCGAACATCTCTTCTGAGAAAGGAGCAAGATGGTCCACAACAATTTCTGAATCACCAATGAATCTGACAATTTCATCGGGATCACCCATATACTCTTTGAGGCCTTCCATTCCAGGTTTTTCGTACCCATGCTCCATCGGCTTATCAGGCCAAGGCAACTCCAGTTCCTTAAAGAAGTGGTTGCTGCCACAAGTTTTTTCGAGGTGTTCCCTAAAGATTTCAGTCTTCATGAATCGATCACCGATGATGGCAATCTTTCTAGGTTCCAAGCAATTCTCCTTGTTTTTTTAATGATTGCCAAATCGGAGGATAAGCCCGGCGCGCTTCAACGTAATTAGGATAAAGTGAATCATAAATTTGCCCTTTTGAGGCATCATATTCTTCAGCTTCACTCAAATATGGATGAACCCAATCTTTTACGCATGCGGCCATGTTGGGATAAATTCCCAAACAAACCGCTGCCATCATTGCTACTCCTGAAGCTCCTGCTTCTCCTCTTTCAGCGGTACGAAATCGAGTCTTCAAAACAGATCCCATGATCTTTCGTAGGGCTTTGCTACGAGCGGCCCCGCCTGAGAGTCGAACTTCAGCGGGTACTCCACCTGCTGCCTCGTAACAGTCTCTTGCTGCGAAAGACAGTCCTTCATAAACTCCTCGCAACATATCGAAATAGCCGTGCTTCGAAGAAAGCCCAATGAAACTGGCCCTGGCGTTCGCATTGATAAAAGGTCCTCTTTCACCAGCTTGCGATATGTAGGGATGATAAAGAAATTCTGCCGGTGATGCATCCAGGATGTGTTGATCCAAATCTATGAAAAGATCCGAGTGATTTTTTTGAATGCCCTGGAATTTCAAAACATCAATTGCGAGGTCTAGCATCCAATCAATGTTGAGCGTCGCAGCCATGTTCGACTGCATTTGACTGTAAGTCCCGTCAACAGGAAAAACCATCGTGTAGCCGGTTGATTCCTGGTTGAGTTTGATCTCATCAACAGAATCTACATAGCGCATGTGCATACCTGTCGAACCGATGATCGTACATCCTGTTTGATAGCCTGGGTCATAGAGGCCGGAGCCGAGAGCTGTACAGATTACATCGACATATCCCAACATAACTGGGATACCAGATTGCAGGCCGCAAAGCTTAGCTACAATGTCTGAAAGTGGATGGTATTTTTTGGTTCCGTCAACCACTTTGGGAAACAAAGCTTTCTGTTCAGTCAGTCCCAGCAGTTTAATGACTTCATCAGAAAAATCTCGGTTTCGAAAGTCGCCGCAACTGAAGACACTCTCTGAGGGATCGGTAGCTCTGACACCAGTCAGATTAAAATAAAGCCAATCCTTGCAATGGAATACTGTTGTACTTTCTTGAAGAATTTCTGGATGATGTTTTTTCATCCACAGTAATTGAGGTCCCTGGTCACATGAAGCTAACCCAGTACCTGTCAACTCAAAACGTCTTCTAGCGTTGGAGGATTTACCGTAGCTTTCGACCAAGTCCGCAGCCCTTGCATCTAACCATAACCAACCTCGTCCAACAGGGCTTCCATTCTCATCAATCAACCAAGTCCCAGAACCCTGACCTGTCACTGCAATACCAACTATTTGATGCCCATCCAGTTTTTCTAGAATCTGGCGAATGACTTCAAGGGTGTCCGTCCAAGTTCGATCAAGTTCCTGCTCAACCCCTCCGTTTGAAAGAATTTCATAGTGATTTGCTTTGGCAGCTACTTCAATTTGGTTGCCCTTTAGATCGAAGGCAACAGCTTTAATCACTGAAGTACCTGCGTCAATTCCCAGAAGAAGATCCATTGGCTTTCTTCATTTTTGAGTTGGTCATAAATCTGTATTCATAAAGTTAATTGAATTTTTAGACTCACGCTGATTTTCCTTCGAATTTGGCAAGGATAAAATCTAAATCTGCTTCAGGATTTTATAAGGACGTGCTTGTTTGCTTGACAAATCTTGCCATTTCTCAGCAACTTTCGGATCGGGCTCGATTAGCTCTGCTTCATTTGTCATTGCAGCTGCTGCCTCTTTAAAATTTGCAAACCAACCCGTACCTACAGCAGCTGAAATTCCAGCCCCCAAGGCAGAAGCTTCATTTGAAAGACTCCTTTGAACAGGGAGTTGGGTTGCGTCAGCAATCATTTTCATCCAGAGCGAACTTTGGGCTCCGCCACCGATCGCATTGATCTTTTGTAGTTCAACCTCCTCACTGGCCATTATTTGCATGGCGCGGGCTGATTCTAGTGTTAACGCTTCGAGGGAAGCTCGATAAAGATGTGCTTGTGTGTGATGAGTCCTAAGCCCTAAAAACGCTCCGGTTGAAGAGGGATCCCAATGAGGATCCATGCACCCTGAGAGATGGGTCTGAACGAGAACTCCCTCGGAACCAATGTCAATTTTAGAGGCTTGTCCTTCAAGCCGAGAGAAAATTTCTCCTGTGCGCTCACCGCTCCCAAGGCATTCCAAAAACCAGTTGACGAAAAAAGCCCCTGCCCTCTGGACAGATTCTAAAAAATAGCCCTCACCCGTTGGGGAAATGAGAGTTCGCCAGAAATTACTAAAGCGCAGATCTTTAGACGAAGCCCCTACGATGATAGCTGTCCCAAGATTCATGTAGGCACGTCCCCCTGCAATGGCATTTACACCTAGCCCTGCACATTGACCATCTCCTCCACCAGCAAATACTTTTAGGTTCATCGGCAAGTTGAATTCTGAGGCGATTTTTTCTGAAATCTTTCCGATCTCTTCACCTGGGCATAGCGCTTCAGGGAATTGATCTGTGCTTACCCCGACATGATCAAGCAAAGTGCTGGACCAGACTTTTTTGTGGATGTCGAAAGTTCCAAAAGGATCTGCGCTTGTCCAACTAGTTTTGGCGGTTCCTGTCAAACGAAATACAAGGTAACCTTGCACATCAAGGATTCGATGTGTCTTTTCAAGAACTTCTGGTTTGTTTTTGCTTAACCACTTCAGCCGATACAAAACAGGGGTGGGGTCAATTGGTTTTCCTGAAATTTTGTGAATTTGTTCTCCTCCCACAATCTTGCACAAACTTTCAACCTCGTTAGCAGCCCTTTCATCCAGCCAAACCATTGCATCATGTAAACTAGTTCCATCATGATCCAGAAAAGCTACTGTTTCTCTTTGATTAGAAATAGAGATACCCTCTACTCTCATTGGGTCGATTTTTTCAATTGCTTGCCCCAAAGCAATTTTAAAAGAATCCCACCATTCATGAGGATCCTGCTCAGCGTGACCTGGTTCCGGCATTTTCATACTAATCTGTGCCCTACCCTCAGAGATTGGCTGACCCTTCTCATTCCAAACTATCGCTTTTGTCGATTGCGTAGAACTGTCGATACCAATGACAAATCTTTGCGCCATGTTCACTCCCCACCCAGAGACTTTGAATCAACTAAGTAATGCGTTTGCGGTTTCATAGTCTGTTACCAAGTGGGTTGGATATTGTCCACTAAGGGTAGCTCGCACAACCTCGACTTTTTTGGAACCCCCGGCCACTGCCAATCGACAAGGAATGCTTTTGATTTCGTCGAGTGATACGCCGATCATCCGATCATCCATTTCTGTGTAAATCTGCTGGCCCTTTTCGTTGAGCATTCTGCCGAGAATTGTCCCAATTGCTCCTTGCGCAAGATATCTTTCGCGCTCCTTTGCCTTTAGAAATCCTGTACTAACGACTGTGCTTTGGGGGCAGAGCTCTCCAATTCCGAAAACGATAATTCGTGAGGACTTAATAGTCTTGAATTGGTTAACGATAACCTCTTCTTTCAATAATTCTTCTTTCAAGTGTTTTGAGGAAAGAATTGCTGGGGCTAGAAAATTCATACAGCGGGCGTTGAGCCGGTTTGCCAGAACAGATGTACAAAATTCTGGAGAGAATTCAACTGTCGAATGAAAACTACCAATTACTTGAACTACTGTGAGGTTATCCAATTGGCTTCGGGGAATAGCTTGAGCAGCTGCTAGTATAGTCTTTCCCCAAGCTACAGAGATCATATCGTTGGAATTCAACATACCGAATAAGACTCTTGCAGCCGCTATTCCCAGTCTCTCGGATAAATTTGATTCCTCGACTGTCTTTGGGATAACGACACAGCCGGTAAGTCCGTATTTCGCTTGGAGCGATTTGGAAATGACAGTTTCTGAGATCGACTTTTGATCGAACTGGATTGATACGAGACCTCGGTCACGAGCTTCTTGAAGATAATTTACAACCGAAGCCCTGGAAACCCCTAGAACCCTGGCAACATCGATCTGTGTCATCTGATCAATGTAATAAAGCCAAGCAGCCCAGGTAACTACATCTTGGAATTCTGGAGGGCTATCCCTCTTTCGAAATTTAACATTCATATTTGCCAGAGCAAACTAAGTACTGCTTGTATTCTAATATTCAGGAAAAAGTTTCTTTTTTTGGATTTGACATTTAACTTAACTGACAGTCAAGTTGCGTTTGACATTATTCAATGAAGATTAACATTTGAAAAACAAAAGAAACTTTTAACAGCTATTGGTGTTTTATTTACAAAAAACCAGTTGAATGGTTCTTAGTGTTTAAAAAACAATTTTAATAATTGTTGGGTAATATTTGAGATTAGTTTTTAAGATGAATATCAAAGAATTATTGGGAACTTATCAATAATTCTGTATGAAACTCGATATACCTGCTTTGGGACACTTAATCAAAGCAGCACTTATTCTGTCTGCAGTGGGATTTGCATAGCCGGGAAAACTTTTTATTTGAAGTTCCCCGAGTGGGAATTGACACTCTGACAGAATTGAACATCTTATGGTGTTCAAAATTCCTATATCATAAACCAAACAGAGAATAACTCTGTTATCAATGATGATTTTTATCAGGAGATTTAGATGAAAAAGTTGTTTCTATCAGTATTTGCATCAGTCACTGCCCTTACAGCGGTTGCGGGTGGCCACGATGCATTTTGGAAATCTGCTGGCCAACCTTACAAGGGTGTAACGCTCCAGGGTGTTACTGAAAACACACCTCCAGGACAATTCGTATCCGAAGTCTTGGCTAAAGATTTCGAAAAATTGACAGGAATCAAAGTAAGGCTTGAAACAACATCATGGGATCAAATGTATGATAAGGCTATCAAAGATATGGAAGCCAATACAGGGATCTATGATTTTGTATATATTGAGCAAGACATTATTTATTCCTATCTGGATCGGGATTTTTTGGTAAATATTTCTGAAGGATTAGCCGCAAACCCGAAGTTGAAAGCTCCAAACGTAGACTTCGCCGATTTTACAACATTTATCGATTACTTTAAAAACGGAGAGGGAGACGTTTTTGGGGTACCGATGGAAGCTTTCATCAAGGTTTATCTTTATAGAAAAGACCTCTTCGAGAATACAGAAGCAAAGGCAGCATTCCGAGCCCGCTACGGTTATGGATTGGAGCCTGCTAAAACCTTTGGACAATACCGAGACAATGCAGAATTTTTCACAAAGTTTTGCGCTGATCAAGGTATGGACTGCTGGGGAACCACGGTTCAAGGCCATACTGGTCACCCCGCCTCCACCTATGAATTGTTAGAAACCATCTTCCCGAGCTTTGGAGTGTACAATTGGGGAATCAACATGGACAACTATCAGGCGTCTGTGGAAAATGGTGGACAGTTGAATGGTGGAAGAGCAAAAGCTGCTTTAAGATTCTGGACTGGTTTGCTTGATTTCGCTCCACCAGAGGCACTTCAGAGTACATGGAGTGAGGTAGGCGCATCTTTCGCTGCAGGTCGAGCTGCTCAAGGATGGGTATATGGGGAGAATGCCGCTTGGATCGCAACAGATGCAGAGAGATCTCGTGTTGTTGGTAATGTTGGAGTTTCTCTTCCACCAACTGCTGAGGGTGTAATGATGCAGGCAGCATCAGGTAATGGCTATATCGGCTATTTCGACGGGGGAGCTTTTGGAATTCCACATTCTTCGAAGAACAAAGAAGCAACTATGCTGTGGCTTCAGTACCTTGGGCAAAACGAAGTTCAAGCTGATTGGGCAATTGCTGGAGGAAGGATTACTCACAAAGCGACATATTCTGATCCAAAAGTTGTAGCAGTTGATGCAAAGGCTGATGCATACTTCACTTTGATGAGAGATACTGGTTATCTCTTTGCTGGCGCCCCTCCGTATCCATTTCATGGAGCAGGAAGAGCCGCAATCGACCCATTCATATTCAAAGCACTTGCTGGGGAGTTGACTCCAGAAGAGGCTCTGGATCAAGCTGCGGCAGCAGTGGATGAACTGATGAAGGAATTAGGATACGCGAAATAACTTTTATGGGGCTGAGTGCTAATCAGCCCCAATCAAAACAAACAATATAAACTCATCAAATCGTGGTTGGCTCCAAAAGAATTCCTTGGTATCTCCTCTCACCAACAATTGTCATTCTTTTAATTGTTGGATTACTACCATTTATATATGTTTTAATCGTTAGTTTCTACAACTGGAATCCCCTGGGAAAGTCAGATGAGATGACGTTTATTGCAGGAGATAACTTTAGAAAATTAGTTTTTGATGAAGATTTTCTGTTAAGTGTATGGCGATCAATCAAATACGCTTTCACTACACTTTTTTTTGAATTCATAATTGGTTTTTTATTAGCCTTATCTTTAAGAGAAAGCTTTCCGTTCAGACCTTTTTTTAGAATCGTTCATACCCTCCCCTTGGTTGTTGCTCCTATTGTTGTTGGATCGATCTTCAAATTGTTTACAGTTTCAGGTTTTGGTCCACTCCCTCATTTTTTGAAAGAATGGTTCGGATACTCTTTTAATTATGGAAGAGACGCTGAACAGGCTTTTTGGATGATCGTGTTTATGGACATATGGCATTGGACACCATTTGTTACTCTGACTCTTCTAGCCGGATTGAGTGCTTTGCCTAAAGATCCATATGAATCAGCGAAAATGGATGGGGCTAATGGAATTCAAATTTTCTTTCATATCACTCTTCCTATGATGATACCTGTCTTACTCGTAGTTGTCTTCATCAGATTGATGGATTCCCTGAAGGCAGTAGACGAGATCTGGATGTTAACTAGTGGAGGTCCAGGTGTAGAAACCCGACTAGCAGGAATTCATATCTGGAGGTCAGTGTTTGAGAGTCGATTCTATGGCTACGGCTCAGCTATGTCGATATTCCTACTTTATATAACAATTGTGATTTGTTGGTTACTTTACGTAGTTATGACATCGAAACAGAATGAGTCGAATGCTTAGAACTTTGACAAAATTAGTAAAATTTATTATTTGGAGCGTTCTATCAATGATTACGATCATTCCAATTTATTGGATGTTCGTCGTTTCAACTAGAAGTCCTGTCGAACTCTTTGGAAGGCCAGATTTTTCACCAACATTCTTTGAAAAAATTTATTGGAAAAATTTTACGAAACCTTTTGTTGATGGAGTATATGCAGAATACTTGTGGAATTCAATCATAGTTGCATCGTGTAATGCTATACTTGTTACTGTATTAGCTATTATGGCTACGTACGCCTTATCTAGATGGAAGTTAGCAGCATCAGAGAATATTTTCTTTTGGACAATGACAAATAGAATGGCACCTCCTGCTGCTTTCCTCCTACCCCTTTTCTTGCTGTTCTCTATTGTTTTTCGTTACGATGATGTAAGTTTGTTTGACACAAAATTGGGATTGATTTTGCTCTATTGTGTTTTCAATCTACCTTTCGCAATCTGGTTATTGAAAGGTATATTTGATGGAATACCTAGAGAACTAGATGAAGCAGTTTTGATCGATGGTGGTAATTATTTTACCATCATATTCAGAATTATCATTCCACAAGCAGCACCCGGAATTGCTATAACAGCACTTCTGAGTTGGATTTTTGCATGGAATGAGTATTTGTTAGCTGCAACACTGACTAGTGTCTATGCCCGAACAATACCAACTGGGCTAGCTGAGTTTGTTACTACAACTGGTACGAATTGGGGTGCCATGGCTGCTGTAGGTTTCGTGTCGATGCTACCTGCTTTAGTCTTTATCAGTCTTGTTCAGCGTCATATTGTATCAGGTTTAACCTTTGGGGCAGTGAAAGGATAACTAATGAAAAAAGGATTCCTTCCTATCAAAACTAACTGGTTTGACAGGTTGTTCATTGGTATTATTACTTTCATAGCACTTCAATTTTTCTGGATGCGATTCATTGAGGAATTTGCATCGATTGAGATCTCAATGATTATAGGGACTGTAATTGGTATCTATATCATACTCAGAGGTTAGAAAGATTGTAATGAAGTTGAGGCTGCAATTACATTAGTTTATGTAGTTGTTTTGTTAGTAAACAATGCTGTTACTGTTTCGAATTCATTTTCTCATCCAAACTATATTTACCTTTATGACGGAGAAAAATTGCAACTTATCTGAAAATTAATCTAAGTCAATTATGGAAAAGAAAATCCTATCGGCAGAGCTCGAATTTTATTTTATAGATTACATTTAGTAAATTTCGATCGCCAATAGTGCATCAAAATAATTAAATAGTGATCTGGAATGAAATGATTGCTCTGTAGGCTTCAAGTTTAGCTCCGAAATGTTCTACCCCTTAAATTTCATCCCAACCTCTTTAGTAAATGCTGTTTTTTTCAATTTTGGAAGCAAGAATTTGGCAGGTTTTACCTAGAATCAATCCATTTGACCGACAAATTAATATGCAATTAGGTTCATTTGTTGGGCATGCTTCAATGATTCGACATTCGTTTTGCCTTTCGAAACACAAATTTCTAGAAAACTAAGTTGAAAGTATTGGATTTGCTATATCTCCTGTTGCAACGTAAAATTACGTCTTGTAATCGGCTGACAACATCAATTTTACGGATCTACCGATCACTTTCTAGAACTTACACCTAGAAAGTGATTATCAAGAATAATAAGATAACAATCTAAACTAACTTAGAAGTTCCATGTATATTATTTAAGTTGATAATAAATAATTAGCTTAAAGGGTAATTTTTTAAATTTTAAAAATTCCCAAATTCTAAGATCTAAGAATTTCTAAAAAGACAGGTTACTGATTTTAAAAATTGTTAAAAAATTTTCCTGGATGAAATTTTTAATTATGAAAAATTGGACGGAACTAATTGATGATTTGGTTTCGGGTAAGTGGTTCAACCAAGAAACCCAACAAATGGTCAAAGTACCCTTTGACTCAATCGTCATTCAAGAAAATCTTGTTGGTCAGGAAGTGGATCTACTGGCAGAGGTCGGTCTGTACAAAAACTTAGTGATGGTCTGTGATCAAACAACTTATGAGACTCTTGGTCGGAGAATTGAGGAGGCATTCGATGCAACAGGTGAGTTAGATTTGTTGGTTTTAGACAATCCCCACGCAGACTTAAGACTTGTCGAAGAATTGAGAAAAAAAATTGCTCAATATGATGGAATAGTAGCAGTCGGATCAGGAACTATCAATGATGTCTGTAAACATGCAACAATGTTGAATGGTCAAAGCTTCGCCGTGTTCGCGACCGCTGGTTCAATGAACGGTTATACCTCTACGACTGCTTCCATGAGATTAGATTCAGGTTTAAAAATTTCTTTGCCTTCTCATGCTCCGGCTGGATTCTTTGTAGATCTCGAAGTCTCAGCTGCAGCACCAGCCTATCTCGCAGCTTCAGGATTTGGAGATTGCCTATGTCGTTCTGTTGCTCAAGTAGATTGGTGGCTTTCTCATCGGTTGTTGGGCTCATTGTACCTCCAGTCTCCATACATCATACAGGAGAAGGATGAACCAGAACTGAATTCTCGAGTTGGAAACTTGGCGATTGGAGACATAGAAGCAACTGGATATCTGTATCGTGTACTCACCCTTGGAGGACTCGGTGTGTCATTCTCAGGAGTCTCTAATTCAGGTTCCATGGGTGAGCATCAAATCTCACATTATTTGGATTGCTTTGCTGGGGACCGGCATCCAGGAACCTTGCATGGTCAGCAGGTTGGAGTGGCGTCTTTGACAATGGCAAGACTTCAAAGCAAATTACTCAGTTTAGATAAGCCTCCAACTTTAAAGGAAACCATTATTGATTTGCCCGATATGGAAAGACGCATGGGTAAAGAAATATCGAAGCAGTGTGGGGATGAGTTTGCCAAGAAATCTTTTGAAGGTTTGCTCTTGGAGCAGGCTAATCAAAGATTGCAAGAGATTTGGATAGAGCTCAAAAAGGAAGTACAGCCGTTTATGATTTCAGTCTGTGAAATGGAAGAAATGCTGAGTGCCTCAGGTGGACCAGTTAATTATGTTGAGCTTGGGGTTGATGCAGACCTTTATCGAGATGCAATCGTTCATTGCCGAGAGATGCGGAACCGCTTCTCTTTTCTTGATGTTGCTGCTGATGCTGGATTATTAGAAGACTTTGCTTCAGAGGAGATGCATTGCTCCTAATCAAACATATTCCAGCAGAGGTCTGTCAAAATCTTGAAGGAGTTTTCTTCGACATTGATGATACAATAACTACAGATAGCTGCCTAGGAGGAGCAGCATACTTTGCAATTGAAAGGCTCAAACAAGCTGGCATAGTTACTGTGCCTATTACGGGTCGCCCTGCTGGCTGGTGCGATATGATTGCCCGCTTTTGGCCAGTGGATGGGGTTGTGGGTGAGAACGGGGCGTTCTATTTTGCTTATGATCGAAGTGCCACGAAGATGCACAGGCGTTACATAAGGACCCAGAAACAAAGAGTTGAAGACAAGAAAAAATTGGCAACACTCAAAGAAGAAATCCTACAAAAGGTCCCTGGTTCTGCAATCAGTGCAGATCAGGCCTATCGGGAAGCAGATTTAGCCATCGATTTTTGTGAAGATGTTTCAACGCTAACGCATGAAGCTGTATTGAAGATCCGAGAAATTTTTGAGGATTCCGGTGCAGTTGCCAAGATCTCATCAATTCACGTCAACGGCTGGTTTGGGAATTATGACAAACTCTCCACGTGCCAACTGTTTGTCAGTTCACATTTAGGTTTTGCGCTAAGCGAGCAACGGGAAAAAATTATTTTTGTTGGTGACAGCCCAAATGACGAACCCATGTTTCAGTACTTCCCAAATGCAGTTGGGGTTGCAAATGTGCAAAATTTCCAAGATCAACTTAGACACCCTCCAACTTGGGTAACGCGCCAAGAAAGCGGAGCTGGCTTTGTCGAGCTAGTGGATCATCTTTTGAAAAATAGAATTTAGTCATTTTTAAAAAATGCCTTTTTTCAAAAAAAATTTGACTTCTCTCTGATTCAAACAATGAGTCAAGAATCAATTAATCCCAGTTTGGAGTAACGTTTCCATGACCAAGGCTGAGAAAGAATTAAGACAGGCAATTATTGACAAGTGTCTTTGGATGAACGCATCAGGACTCAATCAAGGCACTTCTGGTAATATATCTGCTAGATTTAAGAACCAGATGTTGATCACACCGAGTGGGATCCCCTATGAAAAACTGAAACCAGAGATGATTGCGTCCATGCCCTTGGAGGGCGAATATGGGAGTTGGGACGGGCCATTGAAGCCCTCAACGGAATGGCGATTTCACTTAGACATCATTAAATCACGTTCCCAGGTTAACGGAGTTGTCCACACTCACTCAACGTTTGCGACCACGATTGCTATCACAGGGCGGGGAATTCCAGCCTGCCACTACATGATTGCAGCCGCAGGAGGGCCAACGATTCGTTGTGCTCCGTATGCCCGATACGGTACAAAGGATCTATCGCAATATGCTTTGGAAGCTTTAGAGGACAGAAATTGCTGCCTACTAGCTAATCATGGGATGATTGCAACAGGAACTTCGTTGGACAAAGCAATGTGGTTGGCAGTTGAACTAGAAACCATTGCGAAGCAATATTACCACAGCTTGTTGATTGGTGGACCGAACATTCTGACAGATGCTCAGATTGATGAGACCATGAAGGGATTCTCCACCTACGGATTGCAGGATTCAAAATAAATTTCAACTTCTTCACAGAAAGCACAACAAAAAGGTTTATTCTCGAATTCATAACTATACAAAAATTTTGTTGTGCTTATTCTTCTCTGCCTACCTTACTCAAAAAAAAAATAAACTTTGAATAATTCTGCGGTGTCTTTTTACAAGGCACGCCTCGCTATTTCGTTTATTTTCTTAACAAACGGGATGGGGTTTGCCTCTATCGCACCACACCTACCATGGCTCCAAAATAAGTTTCAGCTCAACGAATCTGAAATGGGATTATTGTTGTTGTGTCATGCCATTGGTGCCGTCACGATGATGCTTTTTGCTGGGAGGGTTATTCATTCTTTCGGCAGCTGCCTTCCTGTTGTTGTAGGAGGATGTCTTTTGATTTTATTGCTACCTTTGATTTTTTGGTTGGATCAGATTCAGTTTATTATCCTTGCTCTGATCATTGCAGGAGCAGGAATCGGCACAATGGACGTTGCGATGAATGCCCAAGCAGTGATGGTTGAAAATGGATTGCAGAAGCCGATCATGTCCTCTTTCCACGGAGTCTGGAGTTTGGGAGCCATGACTGGAGGGGCAACTGCAACATTTGCCCTTACTTTCGGTTTCACACCCCTCCAACACGTAGTCTTTTCATCTTTCATTCTAATGTTGATCCTTGGAGTTTCATCATTCTCAATGATTCCCTACGGCCAGGAGGAAAAAGCTGAAAAAAGTCCTTTACTAATTAAGCCCTCTGGAAAAATTCTTTCCCTCGGTCTTTTATGTTTGCTAGGTATGGTTGCTGAGGGAACTGCTGTGGACTGGTCGGCAATCTATTCTAGCTCGGTCCTTGGTGCTTCCCCGAGCCAAGCTGCACTGACCTTCACGATCTTTACAATGACAATGATGATCGGAAGACTGACAGGAGATTGGGTGATCCTGAAGTTGGGTAGAGTTCAACTCGTCAGGTATACAGCATTACTTGGGGCGGTCGGGCTAGGTGTCGGGCTTTTCTTGGGGACAACGTTCTCAGCATGGCTTGGATTTGCTTGCTTGGGGTTTGGTTTGTCAAACATTGTTCCAATCATGTTTGGGCAAGCGAGCCGTATTCCTGGTGTCGCTGCTGGAACAGGAATCGCTGGAGTTGCTACTTTGGGTTATTGTGGATTTCTGCTGGGACCACCAACGATAGGGTTTTTGGCTGAATTGATTGGGCTTCAAGGTGCTTTGGGGCTGATCGTTATATTTTGTTTGATCCTTGGAGTTTTTAGCCCAAGAATACTGAATGAAACTCAGGTAATAAATAACTAAAACCTGTTTTTTTCTTTTTTCTAAACCTTTTGAGGATCTTGTTCAGTCTCAACAATCTGGATGTCATTGATTTTGCGTAGAATATGATGCCTGAGTGCATTTTGGCAGGTTTTCAAGTTTCTTCCTCTCAAAACTTCCAACAAAGAGAGATGGCGTTTAGCATGCTCTCTGAGTTCATTTTTTGTGTGTGGGTAAAGAACGTGCTCTAAGGACCAAATGAAGTTTGAAGCGCCAGAGAGTTTCCAACTCCGGCTAAGAATCCGATTTTGTGCTGCATCCATCATCAATGTATGAAATTTCATATCGAGCTCAATGTCGGCTACAGGATCCAACTCATCAGCGGCTGCAAACATTGATTGAATTAAGCTTGCAAGATGATCACAGTGCCTTCCCCAATCTTGGGAATTCATTCTCTCCAGTGCTTGCTTAAGCGCCAATTCCTCCAAAGCAACACGTACATGTAATCCATCCTTCAACTCTTCTAAGTCAAAACTGGCGATATAGGTACCATTTTTCGGATGGACTTCAATGAAGCCGTGCAGTTCCAGAGTACGAATCGCTTCCCGCACTGGAGTACGGCTTACCCCCAACTGTTCACTGAGTTCTATCTCTGAAATTTTATCGGAGGCCTTTAATTTTCCGATGATGATCGCATTTCGAATCGAAGTAAGGACCTGATCTCGAAGGCTAGAACGATCTATCTTTTTTAGAAGCCGTATGTTACTCAGCAGAGAATTGTTTTCCGACTGAGCTTTTAGTCTTTCCATGATTCATCACTCGGAGCCCCACGATTTAGTAGTTTACAGGAATAAACCGCTTTTGGATCAAATGGGAATTTAGCTTCAATTTCAGGAGTGATCTCAATCCCTATTCCAGGGGTTGTTGGACAAAGTACTTGCCCGTTCTCAATCCGTAAACTTTCAGCAAGCAATACATCTCCAAGTGGAAAGGCTAGCATGGGGTATTCAACTAATTTTCCTCCTAGCCCAAATGCACCGTGGTAATTAGCCATCATTGCTACGGGGCCTCCCCAAGCATGAACCACGGCAGCAGTTTTGGTCTCATTTGAAGCTGAGAAGATTTCCTCCAAAGCTGAAAACCCTCCAATCACTGAGGCGTCTGGCTGAACGAATTGATATACTTGATCTCGCATCCGGCTGATCATGTCCCATGGGGTGGTAATGATTTCTCCGCCACATACTGCAACGCTTGTTTTTTTCCTAAGCTCTTTGAATCCTTCTGTATCATGTGGACCAATCGCTTCTTCCACGAATTCTATTTCCTGACCAGACATGCTCTCAGTTTGCTCGATGAACTGAACAACATCATCTACCGCTTGGGGTGGATTTGCCAGATTTTGACACATATCCACACCCACTTTGATTCCTCTCCGTTGGGCCTCGTTCAACAACCAGGCAGTCCGAAAAATATCTGATTTAACTGAACGTATCTTATAGAGATTAATACCCAATCCGTTGAGCATGTCCATTTCTTGATTGAAATGATCTTTGGTATCGCAGATGCCCCCACTTCCATATGCCAGGATATGAGGGTCCGGGGAATCAGTAAACATTTTCCAGGCTGGCAGTCCAAGACTCTTGGACTGAGCATCCACCAAGGCAATTTCGAAAGCACTGATCACATGCCTTGCAGCCCCTTGCAAAGACCAATAATCACAGATTCTGCACAAGTCCCTTACTCGTTCTAGGCGATCAAAAGCTTCTGTGCCTTCTAAATATGGTCTGCACAAGTCCACAATTGCTCTGAAAACCTCGGGGGCAAATACAGCGAGATATCCTTCTCCAACACCTTTGACTCCATTATCCAGAGTGATCTCAACCATACCTACAGTACGTTTTGGACCACTGGGAAAGCATTCCAAGATTTCAGGGTGTTCTGCGTGGGCGTAAGGAGAGCTTAGCAACAAAGTTCTTACCTGCCGAATCAATGGCATTTCAGTACCCTTTCTGGAGGTTGATTTTATTGATCATCTCTTCTCCTCTACGAAACCTTTGGAGATTTTGATCAAAAAAATCCAACTTCTTGTAAATTTCTTCAGGCATGCCTCCTGAAGTATGTTGAGTGAGAACGAGATTTCGGGTTGTCCAAAGTGGGTCATCATCGTGTAAAGGTTCATCATCAGTCACATCTAAAACTGCTCCTGAGAGTTTTTCAGTATCAAGCATCTTTATCAGATTAGGTGTGTCTACAATGTTGCTTCTGCCGAAATTCAGAAAAATTGCCTCTTTTGGGAGAAGGGCCAAGCGATTTTGATCCAGGAGATTGTTGGTATGAGGGGTGGCAGGTGCAGCACAAATTAATATATCTGCTTGTTTTAGCGCTTGATTAAGGTCGCTTTCATTATAATCACTTCCGAAAAGGTTCAATTTGCATTGAAATGGCGCCAAATATTCGATTAGTTGTTGATTGATCGATCCCCTGCCGATCAAAACCACATTATTCCCCTTTAGCGTTCTGAGTGATTCGCGAAGATCATCTCCGGCCCATTCCTTTTCAGATTGCAAATGTACAAGATGGTTCAATTGACGATAAAGGGTTAGGATTCCGCACAAAATTGATTCTGCGACAGGGACTTTAAAGAAACCCTTGAGATTCGTAATCGTCAGACCTTTATCATGAATGAGTTCTTTCAGAGGCAAGTATTCGCCGAATCCGACAGAAATCAACTGAATCCACTTCAATTGAGAAGAGTGAAGCAACCACTCTGCTGGTGGGTTACCAAAGCAAATAGAGGCATTAAGAAATTCCAGAGGCGGATCGTCGTCAGGCTCAACTCCATTTAGAAAAGCCGCATGTTCCACTCCCGACATTTTTCGTAAGCGTTCCCTCTGTGGCTCACTGAGTTTTTGATAGGAAAAAACTCTCATGCTGCAATTACTCTTGGTGTACCACACTGAATGAGCATTTCGCGCGCTTCTTCACGGTATTTTTCTCTAATATCTCTGGTGGGTGGGCGGCAGCGGCTTGAAGGAAGCCCGATCAATTCCATGCACAGCTTATCCACGAAGCCATCACCAACGGTGAAATTCTGCTCAATTTTTTTCCAGAGTCGATAATAGGGCAAAGCTTCTTTGATCATGTCCAACTCGACTTGCTTGTAGTCTCCTGCTTCTAGGGTTTCTAATAACTTGACACCCCACTCAGGCCAATGATTGCAGAGATGAACCTCGAAAGCCTTTGCCCCCAGCATATGACTGATGGGGAATAAGAGGTCATTATCAATGACCGTTAATTTGGAGGCAAAGGTCTGGACAACATCCTCGAACTCCATTGCCACTGAACGTTTGGTAGCCCATTTGAGACCAACGACTTGCGGAATTTCTATCAATCGCTCAACCATTCCAAAGGAAACTTCAGCGCTGGTCCAGAAAGTATTATAGATTATAAGTCCAACCTTGGCAGAACGACTGACAGCCAGAATGTGCTCGTAGAAATCATCCTGTGTGTGATTAAAGTAAAATGGGCAAGAGACCTGAATGAATGATGCTCCAACTTCCTCTGCTGCTTTGGCAAGTGCCTTAAGTTCCATTGTGCTAGTTGTCTGAGCCCCCAATGCGACAGGGATGTCTCCGGCAGCATCTTTGACAATTCCAGCAACTTTAACACGCTCATCAAAACTCATAGTTGAAAAATCACCTGCAGCCCCCCCAGCTAGCAGGACTGCATTATGATTATTGATCCCATTGTTTCTGAGAAAAGCAACATGTTGGCGGATTCCCTTCTCATTAATTGTCAGGTCAGGGTCGTTAAAAAGTGTTGGAATAGTAATGTAAAGTCCTTCAAGGTCTTTTTTCAGTTGGGAATAATCCATAGCTCAATAGTGTTTGGTGTGAAGTTGAATTAACTCTGCTTCGCTCCTACCATGAAGGAGACGAACTTCATAGTGTTTGACTGCCAAATAGCTTCTCAAGAAATGATGATCAAATTTCTTGATGAATTCTAGATCATGTTCTAGTTGTTGGAGACAATCTTCCAATGTTTCTGGCAACCGATGGATGTTGGGATGATTATTTTTTTGAATGCTTGAAGTAGGAACAATAGAGACCTCTGAGAGGTTCTTTTCCAAACCTAAGATGCCAGCTTGAATCATCCCAGCCAGCATAAGGTAGGCATTTGCGCTGGCATCGGCAGTTCGTAACTCGAAGTGAGTTGCCTGATTACCCTCACCCATCTCAGTAAGCCGAATCGCGGCTTTGCGGTCAGCTATTGCAAAATTATTGTAGTAAGCGGTCCATCTGGGAGGTCGATACCGCATTGGTGAGATCACACTAGGAGAGGTGAATGCGAGAAGGCCTCCCAGATGACCAAGCAACCCATTAAGAAACGCCCCTGAGAGTTCAGATACTTTCCCCTTGGAGTCCAGATTACACGGCTGTCCATTCAATTTTTGTAACGAAAAATGAATGTGTAGACCGCTTCCTACCTTGGCTTGATCAACAATCGGTGAAAACGACAGATGCCGCTTCCGCTTGGTAGCCAGCAGTTGACCGACCGCTTTACTCAGCACCAGTTGATCAGCGGCTTCCATTGGGGAAGTGCGATTTATCGTCAATTCATATTGAGAAGTGCCGTTTTCGGAGTGTATGGACTTCAATCTCACTCCTGAGCTGATCAATAATTCTGCATACTCAGCAAGAAGAGTTTCTTCTTCAATGAAGGATTCGAGAGAATACGCATTCAAGTGGTTGCGCGAGTTATCTAATAGATAAAATTCCAGCTCAATACCGATTTCGAGTTCCAATTCATAATTTGATCGAAGTTGATTGAGGGCACCCTCAAGAATGCTTCGTGTACAGGAATTCCACGGTGAGCCATCAAGGTTGAGAAATTTGCCAAAAAGTAGCCGACTATTGATCAATCCATCCTTGCTTTTGACTGAGTAAGGTTGCTCTAAAGCAGGAACAAAATGTAAATCACCGATTTCAGCGTCTGGTAGAGGGGTGAGCGCACCAAAAAAGGTAATTAATGCGTTGCTGGGAATCCAACCGGTCTTGCAATCATTGATGGTTGTACCAGATGGATGACAGAGAGTTTTTCCTCTTAATATTCCAGAGAAGTCATCTTGGCATATGTGTAGGAAGTCTTCCGGAAAACTCATGTGTTAGCCTCTCCTCTGTGAAATATGCCATGGAATCATCAGACGCTCGACAAAGGTAACAATTCCAAAGAGGCCCAGTCCCAGAAGTGTCAAAAGAAATATTCCAGCGAAAGCCAGATCTGGTCTCATATTGCCAGTCACAATTTGAATGTAGAAGCCTAGTCCTTGATCACTTCCAATGAACTCTGCAATGGCTGCTCCTACTGTTGCGTTGATAGCAGCATACTTGATGCCTACAAAACATTGAGGTAGAGCAGAGGGAATACGAATCTTTAGGAAGATCTTGATTTGAGAAGCGCCTGTGATTTGGGAAAACCGATCCAATTCCTGACTCAATGAACCAAAGGCAAGAATCGCATTTAAAACAATTGGGAAGAAACAGACCAAGAAGACAATAATGACTTTTGGGAGCAGGCCAAATCCCAGCCATGAGATGAATAGAGGTGCAAAAGCAATCTTGGGAACCATTTCCACGCTGACGAGAAATGGATACAAAGTTCTTCTCAGGATGTTTGAAAAAGTAATCGCCACTCCAATAGGAATCGCTAGGCAGATTGCTACCACAAACCCCAAGACGGTTTCCAAGCCAGTGATATATGTATATTGCATCAAGCGAGGAAGGTCGGCAGCAGAGTTCGTTATAATTTCTGAGGGCTTGTTGAGAATGTATTGGGGTACCTCAAACCAATCAATCGACCACTCCCATAACAGGAAAAAGCATGCGAAGAAGGCAAACATCATCCATGATTCAGAGATCCAACGAACTAGGCGCTTCAATACTTTTCCTTTCATAGTACCCCATAGCCGTGAAAGACAGAGTGTATGTCAGCAAGGTACTGAATAAATCTTGGATTCTGTTTGACTGCCAAGTTTCTTGGATAGTCCATTTCAATATCAACGACTTTATCAATTTTTCCTGGACGTGGGCTGATAAGGTAGACTCTTGTAGACATCTGCACAGCTTCTTCAATGCTATGCGTTACCATCACGACAGTTGGTTTTTTATCAAGCCAAAGCCGCTGGAGATCTCCTCGAATATTTTCTCGAGTCATCGCATCCAACTTACCCAGAGGTTCATCCAGTAAGAGAGTTTGAGGTTGATGAATCAGGGCTTGGCATAAAGCAGCTCTTTGTTGCATCCCGCCAGAAAGTTCATGGGGCATTCTTTTTTCCATTCCTTTCATGGAGACGGAATTAAGCAAAGAGTCGATTTGCTCACGAAAATTTTCAGGTCTTTTCCCTCTCAATTCCAACTGCAATTCGATATTTCCCAAAACAGTCCTCCAGGGCACAAGCGTGCTTTCTTGAAACATTACCCCGATATCATTTCTAGGAGATTGGACTGGGGTCTGGTTCAAAAAGATTTTCCCCGAGGAAGGTTCTTCCAAACCTGCCAACATCATCAGTAATGTCGATTTCCCACAACCTGATGGGCCAAGTAGTGAAACAAACTCCCCTTGTTTAATATCCAAATCAGCTGGACCGAAAGCCACTAAGGGGCCTTCATCTGTCTCAAAAGATTTAGAAACACCCTGAATCTGAATTGTCGTATTCAAGAAAAACTTTTTTATTAGAGAGATGGGAGGTTTGAGAGCCTCCCATAAGGTTTACAGAGATTAGGGGATGAACTGATTGGTGTAGAAGGCCGAAGATGGATTACTGGTTTTTAGATCATTGAACTCTTTCATCAGTGAGATCATGTCTTCCCAGTCTGTTGCTACATGGTAGCCAAGTTTTTGGCTAGTATTCCCTTTTGAATAAAGGATTCCCAGGGTCACATCCAAAACTGATCTTGCTTGGGCAACACCTGCATCCTCTGCCATTGTGCCTCCAACAATATCTGCCATGGACTTGACTGCCATGTCTGGATTTTTCTCAGTTTCTTTATAGGCAATCACAGAGGCACGCACAAATCTCTCAACTAATCCAGGATTGTTTTTCAGGGTATCCTGGTGCGTCGAAATGCAGTAGCCAACTTGATTTACACCGTAATCAGAATAGGCAAAAGCAACTGGATCATCGCCACCGTTAGCTTTAATTTCAGCTGGCTTGTCATCCAAGCCACCAAGTATAGCGACTGATCCACCAGAACCCTGGAGGTAGCTTGAGACCAATGCACCATCAGGAACATTGGTCAAGTTTACATCACTTACAGACATGCCGTTGTTCTGTAGCACTAACGGGAAAAAGGTATTTACTCCTGCATTGGCGGTCGTCAGAATTTTCTTACCTTTTAGGTCCTGAACAGTTTTAACTCCACTATCTGGCCTAACGAGAATCGCCTCAGTACCTGTTGCGTCAATCACTGCGACAGAAACAATTGGAGCCCCTTTAGCTGCTAGGTTCACCATTGCTGCACAGGATCCGTAAGCAAAATGGCTATCTTTATTGGCTACAAGTCGATGTGCCGAGGATGAGCCATTGCCAGAACGAATATCCAAATCAATCCCTGCCGCTTTGTAAAGCCCCTTGTCCTTACCATATGCAAAACCTGCATGTGAGCCATAATACATCCAGTTTAGTCGCAATCGAACTTCATCAGCAGCTTGTAAAGTGGCCACGGCTGCTAGTAAGACTAGGCTCAAGATCGAAATAATTTTCTTCATTTAAACTCCTAGATTGAAGCGGAAGAATTTCCGCCATATTAGTAAAGGGAAGAAAAGCCAAACCCAAGCTCCGCTCACAACAAAGCTATGGAGCTAACGAACCCGAAGTAAGTGTTCGCTTGAGTGTTGTATACATCATACAAGATTTAAGTAAACGATTTTATCGTGCGACTATAATTTTTTCATAATCCACTTGAGGTGAACAGCGGCTTGCGAGTCAGAGATGTTTTGAGATTACTAAAAAAGGGGGGTTTCAGGCAGACCGGGGATGTTCGTAGAGACTGAGTGTGATGGCCTTTAGTTTTAGCAGGGCACTGACGTGCTGAAGAGTGGGCACCTGGATCCCCAAGTGTTCAGCTAGTTCAAGAACGACAGTGACTAAAGGATCAATTTCGAGTGGTCGTCCTGCTTCGATATCTTGTAGAGTTGAGGGCTTGTGACCGATAATATTGGTTGCACCTTTGATTCTCTTATCAATCGAGACATTGAAGCGTGCTCCTACTGCTTCACCGATTCTTTGGATTTCAGTCATAATTTCACGAACCATGGTTGTACATCCTGGATCTTGTCCAATCTGGTCCAGCGTGGCCCCTGTTAAGGCCGATACCGGATTGAAGGAACAATTCCCCCAAAGTTTAATCCAGATTTCATCACGGATTCTTGTTTTTTGTGGTGCTTTCAGCCCACCCGAAATCATCAGGGATGAGAGAACCTTGACTCGTTCTGAAGGTGTTGAGGATGGTTCTCCAAGTGTGAAGCGATCACCATCTAGGTGTCGAATCAATCCTGGTTCAGCAATTTCACATGCTGGGTAGACCACACACCCTATCGCTCGTTCTGGCCCGATAGTTTCCCAAATCACTGCTCCTGGATCTACAGATTTTAAGGGTTTTTCATCGAGAGAAGTTCGGCTTTCAGCTCTATGGAAGTACCACCAAGGCAGACCATTTACTGCAGAAACCACTGCTGTTTTGGGTCCAAGCAGAGGTAGGATATTTTGTGCTATTTTGGGGATGACATGAGCTTTGACAGTTATAATGACAAAGTCTTGTGGGCCTAACTCACTCGGATTTTCACTTGCAGGGAGATGATGTGTTGAGAATTGACCACCTTTCTCGAAGCGTAACCCCTTTTCTTGGATTGCTCTTAAGTGGGGTCCTCGAGCTACGAGGCTTACTTCAGCCCCAGATTTGTCAAGAGCTGAAGCGAGATAGCCTCCGATTGCACCTGCTCCATAAATACAGATTTTGGTCATTGTGATTTTTCCATGACCCTCGAGTTAATCTTCCAATCCAAGTTTTTTTGCGAGGCCAATGCGCTGTAATTTGCCAGTTGCACCCTTCGGAATTTCATCGACAAATACTATGTGTTTTGGAATTTTGAACTTGGCTAATTGCTCTGCGGCAAATTTGCGTATTTTCCCAGCATCCATTGATTTTCCGTTTACCAAAATAACAGCCGTTCCAATTTCCTCTCCCAACATTTTATCTGCAACAGCGAAGGTGACAACTTGCTGAATATCAGGGTGTTCCATTAAAACATTGTCTACTTCCAATGGAGAAATTTTTTCACCACCTCTGTTAATGATTTCTTTCAAACGACCCGTGATTTTCAGATAACCATCTTGGTCAAATAAACCCTGGTCACCAGTTCTGAACCATCCGTCCTTAAAGCTGACGGCATTTGCAGCGTCATTGTTTTCATAACCAGGAGTAACGTTTTCACCTCGAATGCAGACCTCTCCTTCGTCACCTGGTAGAAGTTGATTGCCTGATGAATCCATAATGCATACTTCTGGAGAGGTGACTATCCCCACGAAACCGGCTTTCTGTTTTCCGAGCTCCAGTGGGTTGGAAGTCATTTGATGAGCAGCTTCCGTCATCCCATAGGCCTCAATGACTGGGCAGCCAAATACATTATTTAATTCATTGAAGACTGTGGGTGGTAATGATGCCGAAGAAGACCGAAGGAAGCGTAATTCTAGAGCCTTAGCAGCCTCTGGCTGTTTTTGTGCTCTAAGTAAAATGGTTTGATGCATCGTGGGAACACCCGAATACCATGAGATTTTTTCTTCCTTAGCTAGTTCAAGAAATTTCATAGCATTGAATCCACTTGAACAGCAAACAGAAGCGCCTTGAGACATGCTCGTTGCCAACACTGCAATCAGACCATGAATATGAAACATGGGCATGATATTCAGACAATGGTCTGTAGATTTCAACTCCAGACTCACAGATATATTCCTTGTGGATGCTAAAATGTTTTTTTGGAGAAGAGGTACAATCTTGGGGCGGGAGGTAGTTCCGGATGTGTGTAGTACTAATGCTTCATGATCAAGATTTGCTGGTTGAATATCTGCTTCTGATTGAAATAGCTCAAATGCCCCTGCAAGGCTGTTTGCGGTTACCTTTGCTTCAACGACAGGAATCGAAAGATTTGCTGCCGCAGCTTTAACAGGATTTGTGCTGTTTTCCTCCACAATTACTAGGCCTGGTTTCAGGTCTTTCAAGTAAAATGTGTATTCACTCAGTTTGTAGGTAGGATTCAACGGAGCCGCGGACATGTAGCTAGAAACTGCCAGAAACGCTGAAGCCATTTCAGGCCCATTCCGGAGGACAATCGCTACTCTATCTGAATTTGTGAGGCCTTGAGATGCGAGTTGCCTTCCGATTTGATCACAATGTTTTCTTAAGTCTTTATAACTTATTGCTGGCCGATTTGGAGCACTTAGGGCAATAGCTTCATCTCTACCTGCATCAATAATGGATCGAAACGTCACGGTTCTGTCCTTTTTTCAACTATTTGTTTTTTTGAGGAGTTGGTTGATAATGACTTCTGAAGTCATAGTATTGTGGTTTTCAAATTAACACTCCATGTTTATCACCTTGTTGCATGGGGCCCACAACCGCAGGAGTACCTGACATGATCATATCTCCCTCTGAGATGTCATAGAATTTTGAAAGGTATGCGATCATTTTCGGTACTTTCCAGATCGTGTGATTTCTGTCTTCGTCCTGTTTAATCTCGCAACTTAACTCTAGGCAGATTCGACCTCAACTCAAGTGTTATGTCTCACTCGCAGGACAGGCTCACTTATTGGTGCCAATTTTTCAAAAAATTGTCCTACCTACAAGGGTCTCTCTTTGTGTTTGGCTTCCTCTCGAAGGTCAAGTCAAGTCTAACCGAAGGTATTGCCCATTAACATGTAGAAGTATGTTTCTTAGATAAATATCAGCTACTCACGTTTGAGACCTACGACCAGCTCAATTTCATGACACATATCACTTGTTTGAGGTGAGTAGGGAAATACCGGTGAGGTGTCTAAGTTTTGAGCATTCTTTTGGGAGAAAAAAGGTGGTTCCTCCTGTAATCCACACCTTTTTTTGTGTTTGGTCAAGAGCAACAAAGAATGCAGCCAGTTCATCTTATTGTGTTTCGGCTCGCACGTTCCAAATTTTGTTAGCCTAGCTGGGCCTACAAATATAATCAATATGGCTAGCAGCTTACTCAGAATTACGCTGATTGTAATTTTCGTTAGTTGCGTAATTCCTTCTCCTTAGTTCGAACATAAGGAAAGAGCCCAACCCATGATTTAGGTTGACTCAATAATGCAACACCGGGCGCAATACGTTAGGCAAATGTTCGACTTAATAAAGACACGATTTTTTTATGGTTGATGAAATGGGTTAATCTATTTTATAGGATGGCTTAATAACTATCTAAAATATTGATATTAATTTTTAATTTTTGTAATAACGTCTTCCAATACTTTTTTATAATTTCAAGGAGACGTGTTGACATATGCCGATAGTGTCTTTAAAAGGCTCAAAGCTTGGTGGGCCCAAAGTAATTTATCAAATGAAGGCAGATTACCTCCCGAACGAGAATTCGCTGATCTCCTTGATATGTTCAGAGGAGATCTTTGTAAAGCGCTTGTGACTCTTTAAAAAAATGGTGAACTCTGGTGAAAAGTTGGTTAAGAAACCTTTTTTGGTTCGAAAGCAATTGATGAATTATTTGTTGTTGATCGAGTTGAGTAGCAGTTAAACACAATTGAAGTGATGAGTGCATGAATGTTGATCCAACCTTTACTCGCTCGACGAGCTGTAATCAATTCGACAGGCTATCAAGTTGTAGACTTGTAAAATGCCTATTTGCACATTAGAAGACTATAACAACGCCAATAAGAAGATGTGGATAATTGTCTGAATCGCATCATTGCAGAGGCTCCTCTCGATACAGTTTTGCTGGCACTTTTTGATCAATTGAATGAAATCTGCCGCGCTGTCGTCTGGGGACAACTTCGAAGCCAAAACTCAACTGGATCTAACGATCATTATAGCTTTGTACTATAAGATGGGATTGTTCGGGTAATCCGGGAAAGAGATTATGAAAATGCTACTGCTATCATGAAAATACACCTTGAAGTAGTCAGAGATGGCTTGATCAGAGCAAAATCACACTTCTGCTGGAATAGATCTCAAGTTAATCAAAAAACAGATTTCAATGAAACAAGTTAAATACATGGATTGAATTTATATGAATCAACTAAATCTTACTTTAGAGATCTTCAGCGATTTTGTTTGACCTTGGTGTTATCTTGTCACCGGGCGTGTCAAAAGGTTGGAGGAAAAATTCAAAATGTCGCTCAAATGGGTTCATTTCCCATTGCATCCTGAAACCCCAAACGAAGGTTTGTCTTTGGAAGAACTGTTCGCTGGCAGGGATTTGGACATACCAGCCATTCAGAGGCATCAAAGAAAGTTGATGGGTTTTGAGGGCCTGCCCTATGGAAATCGTACACATACTTTCAATAGTCGATTAGCTCAGGAATTATCAAAATGGGGTGAAAGATTTTCACAAAGTTCAATGCTGAATCATAAGATTTTTGAAGCTTATTTTGTTCACGGTCAAAACCTAGCTGATAAAAAGCTGTTAGTAAAACTTGCAGGAGAAGTTGGCTTGTCAACACAAGAAGCAGAAAAAGTACTTAGAAATCGCACTTACAAGGAGGAAGTGGATTTTGATTGGTTAAGATCAAGGCAAATTGGAATTTCAGGTGTCCCGACATTCGTTTTTGGAAAATATGCAATCTCAGGTGCCCAGTCGTTTGAAATCCTTGAACGCTTCGTTGTTGAAAACACCCATAAATCTTAAATCTTTTATTGAGTAGGTAGGATCTCTTTTGAGATCTGACTCAAGTTTGCAAGCCTCCCCTTCATCTGGATAAACTGCCTCCAGAATCTCATTTATTCTGACAATTCTTTAATAATTACTGGAAAATTTGGTTGTAATGTTTCAATAAGGTTGTATTGATATACAAAATTTATCAAAAAAGATTCTCATTGATATTCTTTTAAAAACCTAAAAAGTAAAAATTTCCAATCTTTTGACAGGAATCTTTTTTTACCAAATTAGTAAAAATTCGCCATAAAGTCACAATTGCTGTTTTTAAAGAGAAGGTAGTTATGGAGTACCGGTTGTCGCAAAATTTAGTAGTGATCGACGAACCATTGGAAAAAAATATCGTCAATCAACTGAGAGAAATCCTAACAAAAATCCCAGAACCTCCAGAAAGTTTAACGATTGATCTGACCAAGTCTCCTTTGATAGATACTGCAGGGATTCAACTTTTGATTGCGATGAGGGAGTTCATGAGCAGTAAAGATAGAGAGTTGAAGATTCTTCTCAATAAAGATCTAGAAGAAATTCTAGACTGGTGTGGAGTTGGTTGGGTGGCAAGTGAGAATAAGGGATGAATGCTAGAATTCTGATAGTTGATGATTCTAAAACCATACGATTCCAAGTACGTAAAATTTTGGAGGATGAGCCAGATTATAGCTATGAAATCTCAGAAGCAGTAGATGGAAAGGAAGCTCTTGACGTTGTTGCTGCATCCACTAAGGAAAGACTCCCGGATTTAGTGCTACTCGATCGCAACATGCCGAGAATGAATGGAGATGAATTTATTCGAATCTTCAAAGCTGATCCTCAATGGCGCCATATCCCCGTGCTTTTTCTGACAACTCATGGAGAAATTGAAGAATTAGTAAAAGGCCTGACAGAATTGCAAGCAGATGATTACTTGGGAAAGCCATTCAATCCATCGGAATTGCAAGCCCGAGTAAAATCACTACTCAGAGTAAGGATAGCAGAAAAAGAAACATTGAGGCTCAACAGCGAATTGGATCAATCTCTTAAGCAACAAAAGCTTCAATTTGAAGAGTTGAAGAAGACAAAAGTTGAACTTGCAGAGATCTCAGCAGTTGCTGAGTTGACAAGAATTTTTGAGAAATTTGTTCCCCGTGAATTTCTTGACCGAATTGCCAAGACTGGTATCGAAAATATTACAGTTGGTCATGCAGAGAGTGATATCATCACAATTTTGTTTTCTGATATAAGGTCATTCACAGATATTTCTGAGTCAATGGAGCCCTCTGAACTAATGCAGTTTCTTAATACCTTTCTGCAGTTCATGTCAGAGCCGATTCACATGAACCATGGCTTTGTTGACAAGTTCATCGGGGACGCAATCATGGCGCTCTTCGATCAACCAGGAAAACCAGATGCGGTTGAAGCTCGAGATGCAGTCCGTTCAGGTCTTGAAATGCAAGCGAGTTTGGTTCGCTTCAATAAATTAAGAGCTAAGCAGAATTATCCTCCAACGAATATTGGGATTGGGGTTCACAGTGGGCCTGTTGTGATTGGTACGCTTGGTTCAGAATCTCGAATGGATTCGACGGTTTTAGGTGATGCAGTCAACTTGGCATCTCGCCTTGAGGGCTTAACCAAAAATTATCGTCTTCCAATGTTGGTATCCGAAGACTCGAAAAACCTGATCTTTCATCTTGAAGAATTTAACTGGCGGCTTCTAGATCGGATAACTGTCAAGGGTAAGTCTGATCCAGTTCGTATCTATGAAGTATTCAATCAATATTCAGATAAAAATTACGAAAATAAGCTCAAGGCTGCGAGTGTTTTTGAGGAAGCTATGATTCCCTACCTGAGTAAAAATTGGGATATGGCTATCGAGGGATTTAAAGAGTGTGATGAGCTTTTGCCGAAGGATGCCTCCATTGAAATGTATTTGAGTAGAGCGCAGGGCTTCCAAGAAAAACCCCCAGCTGAAGATTGGGATGGGGTACATCATTATTTCATCAAATAGAAATATGGATTTAAGCAAGTTTGATCCCGAGGCGGTAAAGCTTTTTCTTGAAGAAGCAACAGATATGCAGGATCAGATCGAAGAAAGCTTACTCACCTTGGAAGGCGATCCTTCGAATGAGGATGCAGTTAATAATGCTTTTCGTGGGTTCCATACCATTAAGGGTGGCGCCGGCATGATTGGTTTTGAAGAGTTACAGAAATACACTCATGAAGTAGAGTTTCTGTTATCTGATGTTCGAGGTGGTTCGCGCAATGTCACTGAGGAACTAATCAGTGCCCTACTCAGTTCAATTGATTGCCTGAGAGGTTTTTGTTCTGAATTAGAAGGTAAAGACAATTTCGATCATACCCTTGCAGAATCTAGTTTGGCTCAAATTCGCATTTTATCCGGCGATTCAAACAAACCAGAGGAACCTCCAAAACAAAAATCAAGGAAACAATCAGAATCTATTCCTCAAGAATCAGTGGGTAAATCCACCCCCAAAGACAACTGTTCTAGATACCTAATACGGCTTAAATTTTCAGAAGATATTTTGGAAAGTGGTGGTGATCCGATTGTTTTGCTAAAGGATTTTCATGAACAAGGTGAGTGCTATGTTACTCCTCATTGTCATTCTATCCCTGATCTAGAATTTCTCAATCCTACAAAGCTTTACCTGCACTGGAGTTTGGTTCTTTCGACAACCAAGACAATGAAAGAACTAGAGGACATCCTCATGTTTTTTGTGGATGAGGAGGGAGTTGAAATAAAATTGATTCAAGGGCCGCCAGAAGAAACGAAAATTAAGAAAGACATTAACGCTGGAATTGTTGAGGCAACTACCGAAAAACCTAGACATTCCAATGTTCAGGAATCTTCTAAATTTAAATCCCCAAATCAAGAAGAGCCAGGACTTGCCTCCATTTCACAGAAGTCCAAACCCAACTTTCCAAAACCCAATACCCCCAAGAAGAAAGATGAGTCTGGAGGATCAATTCATGTTTCGAACTTGAAGCTGGATAAATTGATGAATCTTGTTGGTGAGACTGTCATAAACCAAGCTAGACTAAAAGAATTTGGGCAAGAACTCCGCTTGGCAGATCGAAGAATGGGGGATATCTATCAACAGATCGTCTACGACTCAGATATTGTGGTTCGTGAGCTTCAAGATCAGGTGATGAACATTCGCATGGTACCGATCAAGGGAACTTTTTTGCCATTGCAAAGAATTGTTCGAGACTACTGTGTGAGTTCAGGGAAAAAAATCAAACTACAGATCTTTGGTGGTGAGACTGAGCTTGATAAAAATGTTTCAGAAAAGCTCGGTGGCCCTCTTAAGCATCTTGTCCGTAACGCAATGGACCATGGGATCGAGTCGATTGAAAAAAGATTAGAAAAAGGCAAGAGCGAGGAAGGTACGATTTGTTTGAGAGCTTTTCATGGGGAAGGCCATGTTTTTATTGAAGTTCAAGATGATGGTGCAGGAATAAATTCAGAGGTAATTTTCAAGAAGGCCCTTGCCAAAGGGCTGATTGATGAGAAAGCAGAATTGGACGAACAGGCAATTTTTCGACTTTTATTTCATGCGGGTTTCTCTACTGCTGAGAATGTCTCGGACATCTCGGGCAGAGGAGTTGGGATGGATGTGGTTCGTCAGGAGATTGAATCATTGAGAGGATCTATTTTCATCGATAGTAAAGTCGGTATGGGATCAACCTTTCAAATCAAACTTCCCCTTACGTTGGCAATTATTGAGGGGATGCTTGTCCAAGTAGAGGACCAGGTCTTTACCATTCCTCTTCTTTCTATTTTAGAATCGATTCGTCCAACAGTTGACCAGTTCAGGACCATGCAGAAACAAGGTGAAGTGATTGAGATACGTGGTGAATACCTTCCGGTCTTAAACCTCAGCAAAGTCTTTAATCTTGAAAGAGAGAAAAAAATAAACGAAGAAGAAATATGTGTAATTATAGAGAATAATAAGATGAGATGTGGTCTCTTAGTTGATCGTATTTTAGATCAGCAACAGGTTGTGATTAAGAGTATGAAAGAAAATTTTTTCCAAATCCCAGGTATTGCCGGTGCAACAATTTTAGGTGATGGGAGAGTCTCTCTAATTCTGGATTTGCCAAGCTTAATGATAATGAGTTTTAAACAAAATTAGAGGATTTTATTAATGGGGTTGAAAGAGAAATCTAAATATGAAGACTCTTATGAATTTTCGAATCATGAGGGGCAACAATACGTAAGTTTTAAAATCGCAGAAGAAACGTACATGGTAGATATTAAAAAAGTACGTGAATTCATTACCTATGATCGAATTTCCATCATTCCAAATTTGCCAAAACATTACAAAGGAGTGATTAATCTCAGAGGTTCGATAATTCCAGTAATGGACCTGAGGTTACGTTTTGGATATCCCCAATTAGAATACAATGAAAGAACAGTTTTGATGACTATTTTTGTTGAAGAAAAACTCATTGGAATGGTAGTTGATAAAGTTTTAGATGTCATTAATTTGCCAGTTGAAAATCTTCAACCACCACCTGACACAGAGATGATTGTAGAAAGACAATTTCTTGAAGGGCTTTGTGAATGGAGAGGTGAAATGTTAATCTTGCTAAACTTGGATTCATTATTTGCCCAAGATAAGGCAATTCAAGCAATCATTAGCAAGACTGAAAATAGTAATTAATTGAGGAAAAATGAGTAAAAATTCTCTTCAAGCTAAACTTCTGATTTTGGTATTAGCAGTTACACTCACATCTATCGGTGTTATAAGTTACATCAGTATTTCAACAATCCAAAATGCTTTAGAATCAAAAGCATTTCAGCAAATGGTTTCAATACGAGAAGTCCAGAAATCTGCTTTGGAAAATCAATTTGATAATTATCGAAAGCAAATTCAAACAATGGCACAATCAAATTATGTTATTGAAGCAATGAAAAGTTTTGATATGTCATACAAAAGTTACCCTAGTGAACTACTTCATTACGAATCACAGATAACAATTCAACAAAGAGCAAAGGAATTGAGGTCTTATTATACAGGAGATTTTTCAGAAGAATTTTTTAATAAAAATGGAAGGAGGACTGATAGAATTAATGAGTATTTCAGTCGATTAAGCCCTGAGGCAATAGCATTTCAACATGCTTTTATTGCAGATAACCCGAATCCTCTTGGAAGCAAACATCTAATGGATAAACCTACACATGCTGAAAGAGGTGAATATGCTGGATTTCACGCTCAATACCATTCATACTTTCGCAACTTCTTAGAAAAATTTGGATATTATGATATATTTTTAGTGGAACCTGAAAATGGTAAAGTTGTCTACAGTGTTTTCAAAGAATTAGATTTTGCAACTTCTTTGGTTGATGGGCCATTTTCTCAATCAAATTTTGCAGCTGCCTTCCGCGATGTGCAGGGTAGTCGAAATTCAGACTTGGTAAAGATGGTTGATTTCGATGAATACTATCCTTCATACCAAAGTCCAGCGAGTTTTTTGTCTGTTCCAATTGTCGACGGTGATGAGCAAGTTGGAGTGCTTATTTTTCAAATCCCAATTGACCAAATAAATACGACAATGACCAATAGTGGGAGTTGGAATTCAGTTGGTTTGGGAAAATCAGGTGAAACTTATATGGTTTCAAATGACTATTCGATGAGGAACGATTCTAGACTACTAATTGAAGATCCAAATAGTTTTTTTGGAAACTTGCAACAGAAAAACATTTCTAATGAAAAAATTGCACGTATCAGAAGTCTTCAAAGTAGTATTTTGACTCAAAATGCTAAATCGGAGGCAACTACCAGAGCCATTCAAGGTGAAAAGGGCACGGCTTTGGTTACTAATTACCTGGGCAACAAAGTGTTGAGTGCATATAGCCCGTTAAACATACCAGATGTTACTTGGGCAATCATTTCTGAGATCGAGGAAGCTGAGGTAAATGAATACACTAACAAATTGATAATGTTAATCATTGCCATTGCAATTCTGATTTCAACCATTGCAATGCTGATAACATTTCTTTTTGTACGCACTAGTCTGGCAAAACCGTTGAAGCAAATGGTCGCCCAGGTACAGGAACTTGAGATCACTAAGACCCTTGATTTGAGAAGAAGAGATGAGATTGGTCAAATTGCAAATGCAATTGATGTATTCACTACTCGGCTTTTTGAAATTGTTACCAAAATTAAGGAACGAGCCGCAGATATCAGTAGTTCTTCACAAATTTTGGCAGAGGGTAGTCAAGACCTTGCTACTAGAACAGAGGAACAATCATCTTCCCTTGAGGAAACAGCCTCTGCTATGGAAGAGATGACTTCAAACGTTCAACAAAATGCTGAAAGTGCAAATCATGCCAATCATATCTCACAAAATATGCGTGAAGTTGTTGAGGAGCGAAAATCACTCCTACAATCACTTCTCGATCAAACAATCACTTCGAACCAAAGTGATATTGATAAAGTTCGGGAGTCAAACGGTGAATACTTCGTGAAGGCAGAGCAGATGAATGATCAGATGGTTCTAGCAATGAAGGGGATTGGAGAAAGTTCTGAAAAGATTTCCGGAATTACCTCTGTCATCAACGACATTGCTTTTCAAACTAATCTGCTGGCTCTAAATGCTTCTGTGGAAGCAGCGCGTGCCGGAGAGCATGGGAAAGGATTTGCTGTTGTGGCTGCGGAAGTCAGGAACTTAGCTCACAGGTCTGCTGAGGCTTCTGAAGAAATTAGTACCTTAATTAAGAACAGCTTGGAGCAGGTTACCAAGGGGACCTCCTTAATGGGGGAAGTCAATACTGTCGTTCAGGAAATGATTCAGAAAGCTGACCAAGCTCTCGAAGCACTCAAAGAAAATTCTCGACAAAATCTTGAAAAACTAAATAGCCAAACTTCTGACAATTTGAAGGAAATCCAAACAGCTGTTTCAGAAGTGACTGATCTTATAGAAAATATAAAAGCTGCCTCGAATGAACAGGCAGAAGGCATCAGGCAAGTTAATATCGCTGTTTCAGAACTAGACCGAATTACCCAGCAAAATGCTCTTTTGGTGGATGAATCAGCGACTACTAGTCGATTAATGTCTGAACATTCAAATGAACTTATGAAAATTATTGAAGTTTTTAAATTGGAGCAAATAGAGTTCAAACCAGATGAAGGGTCAGGTTCTTCTCAAAAATTACTGACAAACATTAAGTACAACCAGTCATCCGTGGGTCGTCCAAGCACCTCAATGGATGACGGTCTTCCGGATTTTGAGTGAATTGATATATCTGAATGATCGATAAAAATGCTGACGACTACTTTAAATTTGGATCCTGTGGCTCCTCAGACTGCTAGGTTCCCCCCAGAGGCATTTGATATGCTCGCGAGGCTTGCTGAAAATCATCTGGGGATGGATTTTCACAAGAGGCGCCATGACCGACTCTTTTTAATGATAAGTAAGCGGGTTAAAGCCACCTTCAAACAAAATATCATTGACTATCTTTCGTTTCTAGAGACACATCCGAATCATCCAGAATGGATAGAAATTGAGCAAATTTTAACAATTCAGAAGACGGAATTCTTTCGTGAATCTTCTCAGATAAAATTTTTCGAAGAAACTATTCTACCTGAAATTAAGCATCGAAAATACAGAGATGGTGATTTCAAAATAAGGGCTTGGAGTTGTGGTTGTTCTACAGGAGAAGAAGCCTATACTCTTTCGATTCTCTTCCATCAGAAATTTCTACCTTCCACTGAGTGGGATGTTAGAATTTTGGCTTCTGACGTCCACCAAAATGCCTTGGAAATAGGCAAAAATGCTCAGTATACTGAAGAATCATTACACAATGTTACCAGAGAAAAAAGGCTCAATTATTTTAAGAATACAGGCGAAAACTACTGTGTGGTTGAACCTTTGAAAGAAATGATTCACTTTCGTAAAATCAATTTGATTTCCGATCGTTATCCTATAAAGACAAAATTCAGTGTTATCTTTTGCCGAAACCTATTGATTTACATGACGCCATTTTGGCAGAATACAATTTTAAATCGTTTGAGAAACTATTTAGAACCAGGTGGATACCTACTTTTGGGGCACTCAGAATATTTGGCTGATAAAAAAGATTTTCAGTTGACCAAATTTAATGCTTTTCAATCTCCTATTTGCTAGGAAATGAGCCCTTCAGGAAACAAGATCAAAGTATTGATCATTGATGACTCGGCTTTGGTTAGAAGAGTTATGGCCGATATTTTATCAGCTGATTCAATGATAGAAGTTGTGGGTACAGCTCCCGATGCACAGATTGCAACAAGACAAATCAGAAAATTAGAACCTGACGTCCTGACACTTGACATCATGATGCCTGGGATGGATGGGTTAGAATATCTTGAAAGATTAATGAAATCTCATCCCATGCCAGTTGTAATGGTGAGTGCCTTAACACAGAAAGGTGCACCAGATGCGTTGAGGGCTTTGGAATTAGGAGCAATTGAAGTTATAGGCAAACCTCATACAACTGTTCGTGAGGGGATGGAAGAGATCTCAATTTCAATTGTAGATGCGGTCAAGGCTGCTGCTCAGGCAAAATTGAAAAAGGTAGGGGATCTCTTTCTAAAATCCCCAGAAAAATATACAGCGGACGCAATTATTCCAAAAAATCCCCCTCGACATCTTGGAGGGCATGCTATCGATCCTCTAATTGCGATTGGTGCTTCGACAGGTGGGACAGAAGCCATTCTGGCAGTGCTATCAAAGTTGCCAGTATCAATGCCGGGAATTGTTGTCGTACAGCATATGCCCGGATCCTTTACAAAGAGTTTTGCTGAAAGATTAGACCGAAACTCTAAACTTACAGTTGTTGAAGCAACTAATGGGGAGGCTGTGAAAGCTGGTAAAGTTTACTTGGCTCCTGGAGAGCAGCACATGCTTGTAGAAAGTTTAAATCGTGGCTATCGCATTCGACTCAATGATGGTCCGCTAGTGTGTAGACATCGTCCTTCGGTTGATGTTTTATTTCGTTCTGTAGCCCAGGAAGCTAGACATCATGCTTTGGGAGTAATACTTACTGGTATGGGGGATGACGGAGCCCAGGGTATGCTAGAAATGAGGGAAACTGGTGCATTCAATGTTGCACAAGATGAAAGCAGTTGTGTGGTCTATGGGATGCCTAAGGTTGCCTTGGCCAAGGGCGGAGTTGACCAAGTGCTGAACTTGGAGGATATCTCCGAGTTGCTTGTCCAAAAAACTCACTAAATTAACATTTTAATCTTTTACACTACTTCAATCATCATTTTGTTCTTATCTTTAATACTGCTGTTAAGTTCTCAAAACAACATCCTTCCTTCCTAATTCCGAATACTGTCCTGATATTACATCTCGCATTTGTTGCTTGAAAATATTTGCTCCTCCATGAGCCGGGTGACGAAGTACATCACACGATTCTCCAATTTCTGCTAGCTGTTGTTCTGCCTGTCTGCCTATCGCCAAGAACCTTACATTATTAATTCTAGCTTTTAGATACTTGAGGACTTCTCTCCCGCTCCTTCGCTCTGATGAAGTAGGTGTGCGATTAGAAAGAAACCCATTCTCTTTCTTGTAAGGGTGCCAAGGGAAAGAATTCCAAAGAATTGTTTTGTGAGTCAAATTAAAACGAACAAGTTCACTCCAAACAATTGTAGCAGTAGGTTCGTTGAATCCCTTTTGATTCAAATCCTCTTTGCTAGTTCGTTGATGTTTCCCAGTAAATACATAGTTTGCAAACAACTGCTTGTCTTCTAACTCTCCAAGAAGTAATCGTTCAGATGTCATCGGAATACCCGTGAAGTGACCACCTTGATAACCTAGCGCTTCAGCTAACATTATATATTGAATCTGACCTAGTCTCTCTGAAAAATAAGAACGGAGATTCTGCTGTCGAACTTTGTAGGAATCATTGTACTTATCATTGTCAAAATCCACTTCCCACCAAGGATTAAAAACATCACCAGGTGGAGCTTCTTTCAAAAGATTTAGAAACTCATCAAACATATTATTTCATTAGGTTTTGGATCTAAATTTGAATAATTTTTGTTCAAAAATTCTAATCGAAAAAAAATTAATTTGACGTTCAAAAATATTACCTTTATCAATAGTTATATGCATTATGCATTGTAAGTTAAAATAATTTTCCAGTAACTTTTATTTGACGGAGTTAAGAATGCGAAAACGAATAAGCATGCCTGATAGAGATTTCATGAAAGCGGCTAAAAGTGCGGCCAAATCAGGCCAAAGCTTAAGGGCAACAGCCTTGGGAGCTGGAGTGAGTTTGCAAACCTACAAAAACCATTTGATGGATGTAGCAATGCGATTACAGGAAGCCCCTCCAAATTTCCCCAAAGGTAGACGAACTCGGATGAAAGATCACATCTCTGAGATTAGAAGCTCAGGGCAAGGCGGTCAGGGTAGAAGGTTGGCACTTCCCAATGAAATTTTTGCTATAATGGGTTGGGATATTGGGATGAAAGTCAAAATCAAAAAATCAGGTAAGAAAGTAACTTTAGAAACTTATGAGGGAACTGAGTCAGGTTTGGTAGAGGACGAGGATTAAGTCGTCCTTGTAAATTGAGATATAATACAATCTAACGACTTTAAGTTATCGAGTAGACACGTGATGGGGCCATCGCATGTAGAATCGTGCCCCATCATGGTAACCTGAATCCAAGCGAATTATACCCTTATGGGCTTCAAGAATTCTTGCTACGGTTGCTAAGCCAATGCCGCTTCCCTGCTTTGAATCATCCAATCTTATAAAAGGTTTGAAGATTCTATTTCCTTCCAAGCTAGGAATACCCGAACCATTATCTTCAATCCAGCACTCACACCAAATCCCCGAAACTCTCGTTCCAATTTTGATCTCAACCTGATCGAGCTTACCCCGATATTTGATTGAGTTGCCAATTAAATTTTGCCAAACCTGGCTCATCTTAAGAACATCACACCTCACAATCGGCCATTTTGCTGGGAGTTTGAATTTAACGATTCCCAGTTGACTTTCTTGTTCAAATTGTTCAATTACATTTTGTAAAATTTTTCCCAAGGAAACAGTTTGCATTTCTCCAATAATTTTTCCAGCCATGGCATAATTTAACAAAGTGTCAATAAAGGTGAGCATCTTTGTAAAAGAACCTGGAATTCTTTCCAATAACTCATGCATACCTGGATCACTTTTTATTTCTGGATAATCTTCCTGTAATCGATGCAAAAAAAGATTGAAAAGACTGGCTGCACCAACAACAGGAGATTTTAGATCATGGCTCACCATATGGGTGAAATCCTGCAATTCCTGTTTTTGTTGTAGTAAATTCTGTGAAAGTTTTTGAACTTGATCAAAAGCTTTTTTCGTCCGAATAGCTGAGTTAATTCTCGCAAGTAGTGTAATTTTCTCTACTGGTTTTAGAATGTAATCGACCGCGCCCGCATCAAAAGCTTCCCGTAAGGTTTGCCGGTCATTTTTTGCAGTCACGATCAAAATTGGTAGATGAGCAAAGCGGGGCTGTTCTTTCAATAGTCTTGTTGTTTCTATTCCACTCAATTCAGGCATCATGTGATCAATGAGCATCACATCTGGAACCCATTCCTTTACAGTTTCCAGTGCTTCTTTGCCGCTACAAACACTTCGAATACTTGAGAGTTGTTTCCGCAAAATATCTTCAATGACTAATCGATTGTTTTCCTGATCATCAACGATCAGTATCTTGTCCATCTTGATCTAGTAGATTTTTGTGGTTGTTTTGTTGTTTGGTATGCAAGGCCCAATTATTCTGAGAAACAATACCTTCAAGCAATGCCAGATCGTTTTGAGAAAGTGCTGATCGGTAGAGAATGCTACGCAGCTTTGCCGTTCTTTCTGTTCTGGTGTGAGAATGAAGGAAGCCAACCTGCTGCAGTTGATCCGCCCATCGTTCTAGGAATTGATTAATTCGATCTATTTTTGCTTCTTGAACACCAGTTTTTTTTGAGAGGTTTTCAGGGATTTGATCTTGGACTCCGAACAGTTCGTAGCAACAGATTGCTACAGTTTGAGCTAGGTTTAGTGTTTGATATGGCCCTGTCGAAATTCGAACCCATCTCTGGGCCCATTCGAGTTCTTCATTGCTTAGACCACGGTCTTCGGCTCCAAAAATTATTGCGTTGGGAGTGCTAGATTGAACAAGCCATTTGAAAGGTAATTCTGGGCCCTCGAGTTGCCGATTTCGATGTCGCTCCTGAGCAGTTGTAGCAACAACTCTGGTGCAATTTTGAAGAGCAATTTCCAAGCTTTGAACAATCTTAGCATTTGTAAGGATTTCTTTCGCATGTGTTGCCATTTTGAAAGCATCCTCACTTTGTGGATCGCAACGAGGATTGACAAGAATTAAGTTGTTAAACCCAAAATTCATCATCACCCTGGCAATAGAACCTACATTAAGGGCTCCTTGGGTTTCTACTAAAACGATTCTAGGGAGCATTCACCTTCTTCTTGACACTGATCGAAAACGATATAGTTTGGAAATCTAAGTCGGGGTGTAGCGCAGCCTGGTAGCGCACACGTCTGGGGGGCGTGTGGTCGCTGGTTCGAATCCAGTCACCCCGATACCACTTTTAGATCAATAATTTCAAAGGGTTGCATTGGCGGTATCGGGGTGTTCCCCCCTTTTGCGTTACAAAAAAGCTCATATGGTGATGTCTTTTATTAATATCAAGGACTTACCATGGAAAAGAGAACAGATGCAAATACCCCAAAGTTTAAAGAAAAGTTTAAAGAAAAGTTTAAAGATTTCAAAAACGATCCTAAAAAGCGAAAGGAAGTAGCCACAAAATACACTGGCCTCTACACAGTCCAACTTGCCAAGGGAGACATCTCCTACATCGGCAGGTGGAAAAGCCCGAATAATAAACAAAAAGGCATAACCCTAGGGCGAAAGAGCAATGGCATGACCCAAAGCTCTGCCTATGCTCTTCGCCTTACCATGATTGATCAAGAGAAAAAAGAGTACATCAAATCTCTTGGAGAGATCCATGAGCCTTCAGGAGCATCTCCCTCCGAAACAAATCCTCAGCCAAAGATCGACACTCTGTCAGATGTATTTAGGAAGTATTTAGCTTTTAAGAAATTGATGAATGGTAATGTGATGACAGGTATAAAAACCCTGCTGGCACTGTTGCTATCGCCATACTTTCACGAGGCAGATTCTGATCAGAATATTGCTTGACCCTAACTGGACTCAGATTTGAGAAGCTAGTTATTGGACCGCTGGCACTTCCAGCAGTGTTTCCAGAATAGCTAGAGAAACGAAGATCACGCCAATGTAGAGTGTCCAGAGTCCAATGTTTCCGTTGGTATTGTC
>AGAU01000246.1 GCA_000224765.2 SAR324 cluster bacterium JCVI-SC AAA005
AGGCAGTGCTGAGCAGGAGGTGCCCGACATCAGCATTTTTAGACGTGCTTTTGTGGATGCCTTGGAAGGGAGTGCGGATTTTGACAAGGACGGCTATCTGACTGGATCTGAATTGGGTACCTACATTCAGAAACGCACAGCAGAAGATTGGAAGGGGGAATTGACTCCGCAGTACGGGAAGTTGCAGGATCCAAATCTGAACAAGGGAGACTTTGTTTTTGAGCTCAGTAGGCCACCGGTGTTGGTGGTTGAGCCACCAACACCAGAGCCTACTCCAGCTAAACCGGTAGTGGATCTAGCCGCTCAAGCTTGGAGCATGATCGAAAATTCTGAAAATCGAGCAGTCTTCAGTGCATTCATTGAGAAATTTCCCGAATCTCCTCAGCGTCAATTAGCTGAACTAAAACTGATGCTATTACCCCTACCAGCTCAGGCAAAAAAGCAGGAGGAGACGATTGTTGAGAGCCAGAACAAACTTGCTTCAGAAGAACCTGTTGCTCCACTTCCAGAGCCAACTAGTCCTCCACTGGCACCCCTGGATATTGTTAGTAATGCATCTGGTTCGAATAATCGTTATCGATGGACTCCCAAAATCGTAGAAGACAAAGAAAAAAACTGATTTGGCAACGAGCTGATGCGGGCCAAAAAACATTGTTTGGTGCCAAGCAGTACTGTTCTCAACTGGAGATAAACAGTTGGTATGACTGGCGTCTTCCTTATTTAAATGAGTTGAATCAGTTACTTGTAGGGGAAAACACAGTAGAACTCTTTCGAGATTTATCTAAAGGAATGTACTGGTCATTAACAGCGCTGGGCTCAAGAGTGGAATTTTTCAATCCTTGGGATAGAACTGAGCATTCTGCCTCTGTGATCAGTTCTAGTGAGGCGCACTACACTCTTTGTGTAAGAAGTTTTACCTCAGAATTCGAGGACTCATCAAAAGTTAAACTTTTCAATTCCCTTTCTTCGTCTGGGGGTGCATCAGACAAATCAATCAAGAGCGAAGATACTGATGAGCGCTATTACTGGACTGAAGATTTTGCCGAAGACAAAAAACAGAATTTAATATGGCAAAGAAAAGATGCGGGAGAAAAGACATTTCCAACAGCTAAGCTACATTGCAGCATGCTTGACCATGGAGGCTTTGGTTGGCGTCTTCCAAGTGTAGGCGAACTTAGAAATTTGTTTGAAGTTAAAGGCTCTAGCTCGAAAACCAAAACTGAAATATTCCAAAAACTTCGTTTTGGTAATTACTGGTCAACTTCTGAGGAAGATTCTGAGGCAAGGTCACACAATCCTTGGAATGGATCAGGCTCTAAGATTTCAATTGAAGAATTGGAAATCACACTCAACTACACCGTTTGTGTTAAGAATTCGGTCCTTTTCCAAAGAGGAATTCAATATGCTAGCTATCAAAAGTTGAAATCATTCAGTAGGGAGGCAATTGGTTGCGGATTTCTCAAAGTGGGATGTTCTGATGACGCACTAAAGTTTCCTGATTACCAATCAGATTTTCACGTCAAAGGCTACCGCCGGGTCAATCTTTGGAGCAATGAACCACCATGGACTGACACCAGATTAAAAGTAAATAGTGGAGACGCAGTGTATTTTTATGGTAAGGGAAAGTTACACGGTATTCCATATGAACAGCAACGCAATCGTTTAGGTACTACAGTTGGAGATAAAAAAGTTCCCATTTTGTCAAAAAAAGTTGAACGAATACATCATGATTCTGAGGCACATTTTACTATTTTAGATATTTACTCTGATGGCAATCTTCAGTTAGCAGTTCCAGATTGGGACACTTATCCTCCTCCTAATAAAAATTACGAGGGCAACTAAGGAGTCCTCATCCTTGACATCTTCGTAATTGATCCCAATCAGAAGGAAGGATTCAATCGATTCCAGGAAGCTCTCTTTGAAGCCAACCCTGATGATGAGAATGTGAAAGCCTATTTGGGCAAGAGTTGACTTAGGCTCCTTGCCCAAGTCATGTCATTTTTAGGGACAATAACTTTCATATTCCTTTTTCATTTCCAAAGTCCAGCACCAAGTCTTATCCCAACCAAAGCAGAAAACAATGAGCTAGAGGGATTATTTAAGAGGAGTCGCCCCTGTTTCTAGTCGAGTGACTTGGCCATCTCTGATCGTATGATTCAAATAAGGGACGCTGGTACTGGTCTGCAATTGGTGATTGAACAGGCAGGGAAAGGTGAATTGCAGTAGGTTCATGAAATTACCTTATCAGGAAAATTCATTGGTAAGGACCAGGCATTCTTTGATCAGCAAAATTTAAATTTTCCCACCAAATCCGCAAGTGCGATCAGCACTTCTGAACCCCAGCATCCGAGAAACCCTTGTAAGCCATTTGAACGGTCTATCTGAAACAAATGCGACCTCGTTGGTCTTGGAGGAACATGCAGATAAATCGAGTGGGGGTAGCGTGGAAGTCTCTCTTCAAAGTTAATGAGAGTTTTTCGAAATGAAGAGATACGAAAATAGGAGTTGGAATCCAGTCAGATTGGACTCCAACTAGTGGTGGGGATTAAGAAATTTTCTCAAGTGAATAGACATCAGCAACAGCATTGTTTGCTGTATTCCATTCTTGAACATTTGGTGATGACATGACGCTTTGGAGGCCCTCCATATCAGTCACATTCAATAGTCCAACCGCTGTATTGTCGTTCAGTTTCGTTACTTCCCACGAAGATGTGCACCGGCGAACATCATCTCCCACCTCAGCCAGCATTGCTGTAAACTCTTCGTAAGAACAATCAAACTTTGTCACGATACAAATATTCATGGAATTCTCCTAATCAGAGGATTGGGGATTCAATCGGATTGAATCCCTTTGAAGCAGTCGAGATTATTTAAGAGGAGTCGCCCCTGTTTCTAGTCTAGTGACTTGGCCATCCCTGATCGTATGAACACCCATTAAAGCCTCCTTGCTTCCGTCTGGATACTCATTGAATTCGTGAGCAATCCCAATCTCATCATTTTCGTAAATCACCCTGAAGTCCTTGGTGATAACAGTTGGTGCACCGGGTTTGAACCAGTCCCAACCAAGCATTTCTGCTTTGGTGACTTCCGTTCCGCTTTGATGACGTACAAAAACAAAATCATCAGCCATCAATTTATCCAAAGTTTCCAAATCTTTTGCTTTAAAAGCATCATGTAAATCTTTCATTAGTCCCATTCTTACCTATCCTCAGTTTAAGTATGAGATCCCATTTATTGATTTGGCGCCTGATACGCAGAAACCACTTTGTTGGCAGTTTCCATTGCAGAAGTCATCGACTTGGAATCGATGATCTCAATTGTCTCAAACGAAGTAAATGTGCCTGTTGATGGAGTAACCATCACTACAGCAGCCAAGTTTTCGGCACTGCCTTCTAGAATTGCGACAATCTCTGCACCACTCACGCTGAAATAGAGGTTGTGCATCTTTACGTCGAGTGCACCAAATAATTTGTTAGCGGCAGCCTTACGATCTTGTGGGCTATCAACCATGCCCTTGAATGCTGCATTGCTGTACTTTGCTCTTGCCAAATAAAGTGCCGTTTTTTGCTCCCTAATGTTGTGGAATGTAAAAGTTTATTGAAGTTGCTGGATGCCTAGCACAAACATTGTTTCAACAATCTCTTCTCAAACTCTAATCAACATCAATCCGGCTCTTGGAAATGTTAATCTTCCAGATTAACGAATTCCATTGAGGTCATATCGACTCCAGACTTATCAAGAAGATGTTGATTTTCAGCCATCACCTTTTGAAGAACTTCCATAGATTCGATATCATGGACAACATAAAGTCGCTCGGTTTGTGGTGACCAGCCATACCCGATAATTGTGATACCAGCTTCAGAACGGACCTTACGAGATTCCTCTTTTTCAAACTCACTTTTCCAATGTTCATATCCTTTCGTTAGTTTAGCATTCACAACTTGTTTCATATAAACCTTTCCTTCCTAAAGTAGAGACAGTTTCGATGCGCGAGTTACACTCATCAGTGGTTGCATCCCAACTAAATAGTCAGTAGCAAGAAATTTCAATAGATTTCTTTGTCAACCAATCAGATGAACAACACCCAAGGCTAGCTTTATGGTTGCGTACTAATTACAAAGAACCTCACAGGGCACTCCATCTTTGTCACTGTCCAAGCGACTGAGTCCACATTGATTCAGAAAAGCTCTCGCTTCTTCACAAGAATTCATTTGCCTGCAATAGGGTTTGCTTCCACATACTACTTTCAAACCCGCTGAGAGCGATGTGAGCTGGCTGGACTGCCCAACGGCATTGCAGTTCATCTCTGGTGCCTCTCTCGGTAACTCGATTTGATTTCCAAGCAACTTTCGTAAAGCCACCAACTCTTGTCGATCAGCCGCCAATCCCCACTTGAGCTTTACAGCCACCCATGCCCTCACATATTTGGTTTGGTAGGCCGGATTGGGTGGCAACCACTCTGCTGGGTCCTTGGCCCCCTTCTGACGTTTAAGACGACGATCGACAGCAATCAACGTGTCTGGATCATCCAAATCATTGGCATAGGCTCTTTTACGCTCTCTTGACCAGTTGGCAGCACCAGACTGGTGGGCCTCCTTGAGAGGTACCATGTGATCAATATCCAGCTTGGTAGCATCAGTGATCGTCTTGCCGGAATAGGGATCATTCCAGCTTCCTGAGACCACTCTGCAGCCTTTTGAAGACTTGAATCCAACCGTCGAGAAGGACTCCTCAATCAGCACCTAATTAGTAGCATTTTGGCAATCATGGTCTTCGTCAGTCCAGTGACGGTAGCTTTTGCGGTCGTATTTGGGGCAGTTGGTATCAGCCAAGACAACAGTTGTCATCAAG
>AGAU01000245.1 GCA_000224765.2 SAR324 cluster bacterium JCVI-SC AAA005
TCAAGCCACTCTTTTGGAATCTTTTCTTCACCGTGAATTGCACCAAGTAAGGATCCTAGCTGTATAGATCTAGAGCAATTACAACCTCCTGCAAGTATGCTCAACCGGACACCCTCTTCATAGGAACTTGCCTTTAAAACCGCGTGTAAGGCCCCCTGAAAAGTCCCCGAATAGCGACAGGCTTTACCAACCTGTTGGACAAAATCAGAATGATCAACTTCTGACGCAGAAATAACCTGCTCTATTTCTTCGGTTATCTGCTGAGGAAGTCCATATATTTTAGGATTTCGGGCTAACTCATGGATTGGGTGCTGCTCGCCAGCCGAGGCAAGTCCCAGTAGTTGTAAAAAAGCCAAGGCATGGTCTTCACAAAGACGCCCACCAGCTACTATTTTTAAAGCTTTTTGACTAAGAGCAATTCTTTGTTCTGGTTTAGAAACTAGCCAAACTGGCAATGCGGCGCAGAATCCATCAATTTCATTGGCATTTGTTGGGCCGACTGGAATTTCTTCAGTGCGTGAAAAATTTTCTAACATTGTGGTGACCAACCCGTGGCGCCACGGACCATTGATCGGTGCGGGCCGTCCTTTTTCACGAACTTCTGGAGTGTAATTGAGTTTTCTCTTTTGAAAAGCTGTCTCATAAGGAGTGTTTTGACCAAAATGGGAAACTACATGCTCCATAAAAATTCTAGGCTCAAAAACACCAGAATTTTGGTCAAGAGACCGCAACATCACTAAGCTCAGATCAAAATAGGCGCTGTTAGCTCCCGTGGGTAGAGTGTAGAATGGAGACTCACTTTTTGGCCA
>AGAU01000244.1 GCA_000224765.2 SAR324 cluster bacterium JCVI-SC AAA005
GTTGGTGAGCTATACCATCGCAGAAATCAAATCACAGATTCCAGCATAAGGAGAAATAGCTATGGCAGATGCACTTAAAGGAAAGACGTCAGTTTCAATAATCTATATTACTCCAAATGAGAGGGCAACAGAGGCTCTAAGAATATTCATTGAAGGACATATGGAATACATGAAGACAAAAAGCCATGAAACGGGTCCCATGAAGCTAATTCACTATTCAATTTCTGAAAGCCCTGAATGGGCAGATAATTCACGATGGCAGACTGGTGAAACTCCTGGAATAACAGAGAGACGAGTTTTTCATCTATTCGAAATTTATGAAAATTTAGAAGGACTTCAACACCATTGGATGGAAACACAAGAATTCATAGGCGAATTTTATGAGCTCGTAGAAACCCACAACATTGAAGTTCATACTTTTAATCAAATGAAAATCATCCAAAGTCTGTGGAATTAATCAGAACAGGTAAGCAGCTGGTGGGGTATGCCATTATAGAAATCAAATCACGAATTACAGCGTAAGGAGAGATAATGACAAAAGCAGAAGCATTTTATAAAGCACGTCGACTTGCTTACAAGGGAGATTTTTCATTGGTTGAGAAGTTATATCATCCTGATTGTACTCACTTTGATCACAGAGTGGGGATGGAACTGAATTTTGACATGCAGAGTGCTGTGATGTCGGCTTATGAAAACATCACCTTTGGGCCTTATCGAGTAATTTACGAAAATACAGATTTTTTATGCATACACCGTTATGTCAGAAATAGCCTCACACGAGAACCAGCTTATTGGGCTATGATTTCGGGTATTAATTATAAAGATGGCAAAGTCATTCGACATGAAACTACAAGGGAAGATTTAGATTATGATCCATCGGAAAGTCAAAACTGGAACTGGGAAGACTATGAGTGAGCAGAACACCATTTAAAAAGTATGAGGAGTGAGGATGACTAAAGCAGAAGGGGCTGAAAAGGCTTGGCGACATGGATTCAGAGGAGATTTTTCAATTGTTGATAGCATTTTTCATCAAACTAAATTCAGGGCTTTCGACCAAGGTGCAATATATCATGGTTTAGTGGTGGACTTAGATACAATGAAGACCATTTGGTTGTCTTTGTCGGAAACAGCGATATTAGGGCCTTTTAGAACTATCTATGAAAATGAGGAATTTTTGTGCATGCACATGTTAAGAAAATACAAAGGGAATCCACTTAGATTCCAAGCAACTATTATTCACCTGAAATATGAATTTGATAAAATTGTACACTCCGAAGTAATCGGTCAAGAACTAGACTACGACCCCAGCGAAGGGCAGGACTGGGACTGGAAAGACTACGAGTGATTATGGGTACTGATGTTGAGATCCAGATGATTAGCATTATACTGACTTCCTAACTACTATTGAATGTAATGCTCATCTAACTCGTCGTGAAATGCTATTGGAGTGCTAAGCCCGCAGTAAGATAGATGTCCTTTAGCCAAATAGCCCCTTAATCTTCTCACACATTTTTTCAGCTTGGCCCTAGACTCTCCACAACACTTGATGAACTCTCACTATTTAATGGTCAGCCTTTCTTTTTAGTAAAATCAGTACCTGCAATTTTCAGCTTGAAAACATTCACCTCTGACGGGAGTTGATGATGTCACAAAAAGTTCGTGTAGGAGTAATCAGTACAAGTGGATTTGCGGAGTGGAATCTAATTCCGAATACACAAAGTCACCAGAATGCGGAGCTTCTGTCAGTTTGTGGTAGGCGATTAGATCGAGCTGCAGAGGTAGCCAAGAAACATGGCATCAATAAGATCTACACGGATTACAGAGAACTCATTCGATCTGATGATTTGGATGCTGTCATTGTGGGTTCTCCAGATGATTTACATCATGAGATGGTAATTGAAGCTCTGTCTCATGGGAAGCATGTATTCTGTGAAAAACCGATGGCGTCAACAGTCCAACAGGCTCAAGAAATGGCTTCACTGGCTCAAAAACAAGGTGTAGTCAATATGGTAAACTTCACCTGGGGTTGGTTGCCTTTGTATGTCTATCTCAAAGAACTATTGGATGGAGGAACTATTGGTGTCCCAATGTATGTTAGTTTAGGTTACAAAGCGGGTTACGGTATTGAGAACCAAGGATGGCGATTTGACGGAGATAGAGCAGCAGGTATATTAGGCGATTTGGGGGCACATTTAATACACCTTGTTCGCAATTTGTTTGGAGACGTCAAAGCTGTGTCGGCAAATCTAAGATCATTCTCAGCGCCCAGAGATCACCAAATCATTCCTAAAAACCTGGCAAATACTTCAGCTGCTTTACTTCTAGAGTTGGAAAATGGTTTACAAGCAGTGTTACATGCCACTGGGGTAACTATGATGGGGAAGAAGATGCAGGAGCATCAAATCGAGCTTGCCGGTACCGAAGGTACTCTCCAAGGTCTGATTCGCTTTGACAAGAACAAACCGTTCAGAATATGGCTCACCAGGAGGGATGAGCAAGATACAGTGGAGTTACCTATACCTGATCAACTTTTTGGGGGCATTGATCGAACCCTCCCAGCTATTGATCAACTCTCTTCTTTTTTCAAAGTTATGCCTGCAGGCCCTCGTTTATTTGTCGAAAACATACTCCAAGGCAAATCTGGGAAACCAGATTTTAATGAGGGTCTTCAGGTTCAAAAAGTAATTGATGGAGCTTTCAAGAGTGATAAGGAGGGTATCCGCGTGATGATCGAATAAGTTCGCCAATATTGCGCTCTAAGACAGAAAACAATTAGGCCCAAAACAAATAGCATTAAACCATATGAACCATTCTGAA